>JAPPPX010000101.1 GCA_028817305.1 Gammaproteobacteria bacterium
CCCGCCCCTGTTCAAGCCAGGGGCAAGCTCTGCGCGGGAATGGCGGATATTTGCCATAAAATCCCTTTCTGGCCTTAATCAAGCCCCATCCAAGCCCCGGTCGGCACCCCTTCCGCACGGGAAAAATCCCTCCACTTGCTTCCATCGCGGATTTTTTGGGAACCTCGCAATTCCTTGACTTCTGCAGATATAGGATTATCTTAGCATCAGGTAGATGAGGGAACTCGCTATGTTTTCAAACTTTTTAAGGGGAATTATTCGCGCCCGCGCGCTGTTCGTCTGCACTAGCCTGTTATTCCTGTACGGATGCGCGGGCAATACGCGCCTGCAGAACAGTTATTTGATCTGTACGCTGGTGGGAACGGCCATAGGCACCGCCGCCGGGGTCGCGGTCGATAGCGACGACGAGGCCGACATTGCCGTCGGCGCTGCGACCGGAGGGATCCTGAGCGCAGTTTTGTGCGGGGCCACGGAAGAGGTAGCGCAGGCCCCCGTCCCGGCCAGGGAAGTGGCGCCGCAACCCGTGCAACCCGCACAGCCCGCACAACCCGTTGTCGCGGGAGACGAGGATGGCGACGGCGTCTCCGACACGATCGATATCTGCCCGAATACCGCCCCCGGTACGCAGGTGGATCAATTGGGATGTCCTCTGCTCTCCGACAGCGATGGCGACGGCATCGTGGACGAAAACGACCGCTGTCCGAACACCCCCGAAAATTCCGTCGTGGATCTCGAGGGTTGCCCCCTGAAAGGAGAAGCCCTGGTATCCCTGGAGAACGTCCACTTCGAGTTTGACCAGGCGGCGCTGACGCTGGCAGCGATAAGGGTCCTCGACGAGACCGCCGCCGTGCTCCGCGACATGCCGGACATCCAACTGCGGATCGAGGGACATACGGACAACGTCGGCACCGACGAATACAACCAAAGCCTGAGCGAGCGGCGCGCGAGAGCAGCCTACAACCACTTGGTGCAACGAGGCATCTCCAAGAACCGCCTGCAGCTCCGGGGTCTCGGAGAGGCGCAACCGATTGCCAGCAATCAAACGGAGCGCGGACAGGCGCAGAACCGCCGGGTGGAGTTCGTCGTCACCAACCGTTAGCGGTTAGTGTTAGTCGTTAGTCCGGCGCGCCCGTTCGTCAGTCAGCCAGTCCGGCCCGTTCGTCTCCCCCGGCAATACCGGGCCGGGGGAGACGGAACAGGCGCCTCGCCGCCTCATACGGCGGCGGTTTTCTCTTCTTCGGGGCTATGCGCTTGGATGCCGAGGGCGTGGATCGTATCGGGGAGCAGGTCGCCAATCGCCTTATAAACCAAGCGGTGGCGTTCGAGCGGCGATTTTCCGACAAAACTTTCCGCAACGATGACGACTCTGATATGGGCGCCGGGCGCGCCATGCCCGATATGCATATGGGATTCGTCAATGACCTGCAAACGGCAAGGATGCAGCGATTGCAGGCGCGTACGCACCGCGTCCTTCACCCGCTCCTCAACGGGCATTCGAGAACACCGGCCTGAAGGGCTTGACCACGACGCGCAGATACACCCCGGCGCTCATATACGGATCCGCTTCGGCCCAGGCACGGGCGGCCTCCAGGGAAGCGAATTCGGCGACGATCAAACTGCCGCTGAAGCCCTCCGGTCCGGGGTCTTCTCCGTCAATCCGCGGACAGGGGCCGGCAAGCAACAGCCGTCCCTGGTCCTGCAGTTCCTCCAACCGCGCCAAGTGCCTGGGGCGCGCCTGTTGCCGCCGGGCCAGGCTATCCTCTACATCCTCGCACAGGATGGCGTACCACAAAGCTTAATCCGCCCCCTTTCCCGGAGTCTCAAGAAACCGGCTGATGTAGAGTGCCTGGACCAACACGAACATAAGGGTCAGACCCATCATACCGAAAACCTTGAAGTTGACCCAGACATCGTCGCTGAAATGGTGGGCCACGTAAAGATTGATCGTGCCGAGCAGGAGGAAAAACCCCGCCCAGCTCAAATTCAGCCGCTCCCATACCGGCACCGGGAGTTGCAGGGAAGAAGACGCGAGCAGCGCCTGTATCAGGTTGCGCCGCCCCAGGAACCGGCCCCCCAGCAGCACCGCGGCAAACAGCCAATTGACCACGGTAGGCTTCCACTTGAACAGGTCTTTGTCCTGCAACAGGAGCGTGGCGCCGCCCAGCAACAACACGATCGCAAACACCGCCGCCTGCCTGCCGTCATAGCGCCCGTAGAGCAGGCGCCCGGCAAGGACGATCAACGCCGACGCCGCCATCGTCGCCGCGGTCGCCAGGTACAGCGCATGTTCCCGGTCCTCGGGCAGGTAATAGGCCAGGAAAAAAATCAGGACGGGGAAAAAATCGAGCCAGGCTTTCATCGCTTCTCCGCAAAACCCCCCAAAAACCCCCAAAAATCCCCCCAAAAAACCCATGGGGCCGGAGACATAATAGCCGAAACCGCGGCGCCGACTCCAGCGGGGCACGACCGGCGCCCCGCCCGCCTGCCCGCACAGCGGCCATGCCATGATATGCTAGCGCGCATGCTAGGAAGTCGCTCGGCCTTGCCGCGCCCCTTTTCCGGGGGAACGGACCGTTGACTGCGGCCAGCAACCGGCGGGTGGTCTCCGGCATGCGACCAACGGGGAAGCTGCATCTGGGGCATTACTACGGGGTATTGAAAAACTGGCTTGCACTGCAGTTCGAATACGAATGCCTTTTCTTTGCCGCTGACTGGCATGCCCTGACCACCGAGTACGAGCGCCCGGAATGCATCGCCGAAAACGTGAACGATATGGTGATTGACTGGCTGGCGGCCGGGATCGACCCGGGAAATACCCGGCTGTTCGTCCAGTCGCATGTGCCGGAGCATGCCGAGTTGCACCTGCTGCTGTCCATGCTTACGCCTCTCGGTTGGCTGGAGCGCATTCCCTCCTACAAGGAGCAGCAGGAAAAGCTGCCGGGCCGCGACCTCTCCACCTACGGCTTCCTTGGCTATCCTCTTTTGCAAGCCGCGGATATTATTGTGTACAAGGCAGGCCGGGTGCCGGTGGGCGCCGACCAAGTAGCGCATGTAGAGATGGCCCGCGAAGTCGCGCGCCGTTTCAACCATCTCTACGGACGCGAACCGGACTTCGAGCTGAAGGCCGAAGCGGCCGCCGCCAGAATGGGGAAGAAAAAACACCAAATTTACAATGAACTGCGCCGGCAATACCAGGAACGGGGAGACGCCGATGCCCTGCAAAAGGCACACGCCCTGATCGAATCCCAGCAGAATCTTTCCCTGCGCAACCAGGAACGCCTGGAGGGATACCTGGAGGGGGGAGGCCGGATGTTCTTTCCGGAACCGCAAGCCCTGCTCACCAAGACGCCCTGCATACCGGGCCTGAACGGACAAAAGATGTCGAAATCCCACGACAATACCATCGGCTTGCGCGAAGCGCCGGACGATGTCGCGAAAAAACTGCGCATCATGCCCACCGACCCTGCCCGGATACGACGCTCCGACCCCGGCGATCCCGAAAAGTGCCCGGTATGGGAGTTGCACAAAATATTCTCCGACCGGGAAACCCACCAGTGGGTACAGGAAGGATGCCGCAACGCGTCGATCGGCTGCCTGGATTGCAAGCAGCGGCTGACCGACCGGGTTCAGGACGAGTTGGCGCCGATCCGGGAGCGGGGACAGGAATACGCGCAGGACCCGACGGCTATCCAGCGTATTCTGGAAGAAGGACGCGAACATGCCCGCACTATTGCGCGGGCCACGTTGCGGGAAGTGCGGGAAGCGGCCGGCCTGGACCGCCATTGAACACTGCCGGGGCGAGACACGCGATGGAACAAACGACAACCAATCAAGCGGCGCCGCGGCCTCCGGAGGAAGGGCAGCCGCGGGTGAGCGGGAACCGGCCGCTGGCGGTGATCGCCGGCGAACCCTGCCGCGAGGTGCCGGGAAATCTGTATATCCCGCCGGACGCCTTGCGCGTCTTTCTGGAACAATTCGAGGGTCCGCTGGACCTGTTGCTGCACTTGATCCGCCGCCAGAACATAGACATTCTCGATATCCCGATCGCCAAGATCAGCGCCCAATACATGCGCTACATCGAATTGATGCGGGAGCTCAAACTGGAGCTCGCCGGAGAGTATCTGGTAATGGCCGCCCTGCTGGCCGAGATCAAGTCTCGAATGCTATTGCCGCAATCGGCGGTGGAGGAAGACGCCGAGGCCGATCCTCGCGCCGAGCTGGCGCGGAGGATCGCGGAATACGAACGCTACCGCCAGGCAGCCGAGGACTTGGACCGGCTGGAACGAATGGAACGAGACCTGTTCCCGGCCACAGCCGAGTTCCCGGACCGGCAGAGCATACACCCGCCGCCGGTCGTCGTCCTGGAAGACCTGGTACGCGCCCTCACAGAGGTGCTGGAGAGAAACCGGCTCCTCCGCCCCCATTACATCCAGCGCGAAACGCTCTCGGTGCGCGAGCGCATGAGCGAACTGCTGACTGCCCTGGCGCCGGATGCGTGCCGGGAATGGCGCTTGCTGCTACGGGCCGAAGAAGGGCGCGCGGGGGTAGTCGTCACGCTGCTGGCGCTGCTGGAATTGTTGCGCGAATCGTTGATCGAAGTGGTGCAGAACGATGCCTACGGACCCATCCACATCAAATCCGCCTGAAACCGCCGGCGAAACCTCCCGGGACGGCAACGAAATCAAGAACATCGTAGAGGCCGCCCTGCTGGCTACACAAGCCCCGCTCAGTGTGCGCCAGATCGGGAACCTGTTTGCCGCCGACCCGGCGCCGCCCGCACCGGAAGAGATACGCCAGGCTCTGGAAACCCTGCGCGACGAGTACGCCGACCGCGGAGTCGAACTTAAGGAAGTCGCCAGCGGCTACCGCTTCCGGATCCAATCCCGCTATGCCCACTGGGTCAACCGGATATGGGAAGAGCGCCCGCCCCGCTTCTCCCGCGCGCTGCTGGAAACCCTGGCGATCATCGCTTATCGCCAACCCATTACCCGTGCGGAGATCGAAGAAATTCGCGGCGTGCTCCTGAGCGTCAACCTGATTCGAACCTTACAGGAGCGGGAATGGATCCGCGGCGTGGGGCACCGGGAAACGCCGGGCCGGCCGGAGTTGCTTGCCACGACCCGCGCCTTTCTGGATTACTTCGGCCTGAAAAAACTGAGCGAGCTGCCGCCACTGCCCGAACTGCGAGGAGACGCCCCGGAAGAGGAGGGGAATGGGACCCAGGCCGCGAATATCCAAATGGCGGCGGACACGGGAAACGACGCCGAAATAGAAGACGAGGAAACCGCGCCCGCGGGAGCGGGGCATAACCGCGATACGCCCGCCGAAGAAACGCCGACAACCGGAAACTCTTCCGCCGGGCGCTGAGTCTTCCGGGACTGCGTTCGCCCACAAGATCGCTTCGGGGAAAGAAGCCGTCTCTACGAGAATGAACAAGATCGGCGGCAACGGCGGCAACGGGCGCAAGAACCCCGCCCGGCGCCGCCCGCCGGGAGGCACCGGCTTAAACCGAAACCGCCTGCGCCAATTGTACCGCCGCCTGTACCGCGCCTACGGCTCGCAATCGTGGTGGCCCGCAGACAGTCCCTTCGAGGTCATGGTAGGCGCGGTATTGACCCAGGGCACCAGCTGGAAAAATGCGGAACGGGCGATCGCCAAGCTTCGGGAAACCGACTGCCTGCGCCCCCGCAAGCTTCTGTCCCTGCCGCACGACGAATTGGCCGCCAGGCTCCGTGCCTGCGGCTACTTCCGCGTTAAGGCGCACCGACTGCAAAACCTGTGCCGATGGTTGCTGGGGAAACGAGGGTGCCGGGCGCTGCAACGGATACCCACGGACGAGTTGCGCGCATCCCTGCTGTCGGTCAACGGCATCGGACCGGAAACGGCCGACGACATCCTGCTATACGCCTGCGGGCGCCCGGTATTCGTTGTAGATGCCTATACCCGCCGGTTGTTTTCCCGCCTGGGCTGGGCCCGGCAAAAGGAGCGCTATGATATACTGCGCCTGCGCGTGGAGGAGTCGCTGCAAGCGGATGCGGCTTTCTATAACGAGTTTCATGCGCTGATCGTTCGCCACTCCAAAGAAAAGTGCAGCGGGCGAAAGGATTGCCGGCATTGCATAGCGGAAAGGGGCAAGGTGGGGAACGAGGCGGTGCGGCGGGGCGGCCGGCGCAAAACGGCGCGGACATGAGCCCTCTTTCGCAAGGCGGCCTTTTGCCAGGCGGCGATGCCGCGCGCGGGTAAGGCCCGAAGGCACGTCCAGGCGCACGCGGAACAGTGAACCGCCCTGCCACCGGAGCAAGCGATATGCAGTCCCGCCGTCCTCTGATCGTCGCCAACTGGAAGATGAACGGCACTCTGGCGACCGTGCGTCCGCTGGCCGATGCCGTGCGCGCGGGCCTGGCCGGCCTACAGCGCGCCAGGGTCGCGGCCGAGGACACGCCCGAAGTCGCGCCCGAAGTCGCGCTTTGCCCCCCGTTCGTCTATTTGGCGGAAGTTGCGGCACGGCTGGCGGACAGCGATATCGCCTTGGGCGCCCAGGATCTCTCGCCTCACGCGGCCGGCGCCCACACCGGCGAGGTTTCGGCGGCCATGCTCATGGATTATAATTGCCGCTTTGCGATCATAGGCCATTCCGAACGCCGAACGATGCAAGGCGAAAGCAACGCCCTGGTAGCCGAGAAGGCCGCGGTCGCGCTGGCTGCCGGGTTGCGCCCGATCATATGCATTGGCGAGCGCCGCGAAGAAAGGCGGAGCGGCGCTACGGAAGAGACGCTCGACGCGCAACTGGCCGCGGTTCTGAAGCGGTGTCCGCCTTCCTCTTTGCGCCGGGCGGTGATCGCCTACGAGCCGATATGGGCGATAGGCAGCGGACAAAGCGCGGCGGCGGGGGAAATTCGACAAACCCATGCCTTCGTCCGCGGAAGGCTGGCGGCACGGGAGGCGGCATTGGCGCAGGAAGTGCCGATCCTGTACGGAGGCAGCGTCCGGCGGGAAAATGCCGCCGCGATTTTCTCCCTGGAGGAGGTGGCCGGAGCTTTGATTGGAGGCGCCTCCTTGCAGGCGGACGAGTTCATCGCCATTTGTAAGGCAACGACGAAGGAGACATCATGATCATATTACAAAGCCTGCTGGCGATCGTGCAGGGGATCGTTTCCGTCGCCCTGATCGCCATCATCCTGTTGCAGCACGGGCGCGGCGCCGACGCCGGCGCCTCCTTCGGCAGCGGCAGTTCGGCGACCGTTTTCGGCAGCCGGGGGGCGGGCAATTTCTTCACCCGCCTGACCGCCATCCTGGCGACCGTATTCCTGGCCAACAGTCTGGCCTTGTCCTACATTGCCAAACAGGGCTTCACGCAGGGAAGCCTCATTGACCAGCAAATCCCCGCTGAGATTACAGAGGCAGATGCAGACGAGGGGATCACCGCGTCCATACCCATCCTGCCGGAGGAGGCGCCGGCGGAAACCGCGGAAACCGAATCCCTGCCCTCTCTCGCAGGGCCGGACGCGACCGACGCAGGAAATGTCGGGGAGGATTCCGGGGAAGGATTGTCCGCCAATACGGAAGACATCGAAGCCCCCGACGAACCGGAGACCGCGCCGCCGGCGACGGAAGAACCTCAGGATTTGCCGGTACCGGACCGGCCGCCGTCTTAACCCGCGGCCAGGAAGATCAGCAGGGCCACGAACGCCGCTACCGCGCCGATCGCCAGCAACGCGCTGCGCCAATCGGGATTCTCCGCCTCCTGGCTCTCGCGCACCGCCTGCCTGATGCCGGGCCAGAACCACATTACGACCAGAACCGCAAGTCCTCCCACCAGGATTTGCTCCCACAATTTGGGCTCGTAGAAATCCAAAATACCCCCTGAAATACCCCCTGAGCGCACAGTATCGCATAGCGGGAGCTCGATAAAGGACGGCGCATAACCTCCCGTTACCCGAAGCGCCGCCCGCATATGCCATTATAATCCGAGTTCGTCGGAGACGGGGGAGGAGTTCCCGCCCTTGGAACAGCAAATCTTATCCCAGGTGCTGCTGCTGCTCGGCTTGTCGGTGGCGATGATCGCCGCACTGAGACGCATGCACCTGCCGCCCATGCTCGGCTACCTGGCGGTCGGCATCGCCGTCGGTCCGCACGCCCTGGGCTGGTTGCCCGAAGGGCCCGGGCTGGATCTGCTCGCCGAAATCGGGCTCGCATTCCTGTTGTTCATGCTCGGCCTGGAGTTTTCTCTCTCGCAACTCCTGGCGATGCGCGGGCCGATCCTGGGACTGGGAGGGGCCCAGGTAACCATCTCCACCATCTCCGGCGCGGCGATCGCCATGATGATGGGCATGACCCCATCCATGGCGTTGGTGCTGGGAGGCGCCATGGCCCTTTCCTCGACGGCAATCGGGGTTCGCGAACTCACCGAACGGATGGAATCCCACCAACAATACGGTCGGCTGGCGCTGGGCATCCTGCTGTTTCAGGACCTTGCCGCAATTCCCCTGCTCGCTGTCATCCCCACCCTGTCCCTCCTCGGCGAGGAGCCGACCGGACTGGCGCTTACCGGCGCGATCGCCAAGGGAGGAATGGCGGTGCTGGCGGTGTACGCCACCGGACACTGGCTGCTGCGGCCGCTGTTCCACTGGGTCGCGGCGGCACGGTCGAACGAATTGTTCACTCTGACCGCCCTGTTCGCGGCACTGGCGGCGGCGGGGATCGGGCATCTGTTTGGCCTGTCGCTCGCGCTGGGCGCCTTTCTTGCCGGAGTCATGCTGGGCGAATCGGCCTACCGCCACCAGATCGAGAGCGACATGCGGCCGTTCCGCGACGTATTGATGGGATTGTTCTTCATCCACGTTGGCATCCAGCTGGACGTCCGCGTCATCCCGCAGACCTGGCCCTGGCTGCTGTTGCTGGTGCCGGGGCTAATCTTCGGCAAGGGCCTGCTCATCGCCCTGCTGACCGCTATCGCCGGACACCGCCCGCAGGTCGCCCTGCGCACGGGCATCCTGCTCGGCCAGGGGGGAGAATTCGGCCTGGCCGTGCTGATCGTGGCCATTCAATCCGGCATCGTCACTCACGCCGACGGGCAGCCGATCCTGGCCGCCATTATTCTCAGCATGGCGATCTCGTCTTTTCTGATCCGCTACGACTCTGCGCTGATCGCCTGGCTGTTCCCCAAAGACCTGGAACCTCCGCCGCGGCAACAGGGACGAGAACCCGCCGACACCGAGGGACAGCCGCCCGCGAACCACGTGCTACTGTGCGGCTTCGGGCATGTGGGTCAAAACCTGGCAACCTTCCTGCGCGGCGCCGGTCAGCGCTATGCCGCGCTGGAGATCGATCCCATCATCGTGCAGCAATGCCGGGAAGCCGGAGAGAACGTCTTCTACGGCGACAGCAGTTCCCCCGAATTGCTGAAGGCGGCCGGGGTGGAACAGGCGGCGGCGCTGGCGATCAGTTTCGACGACCCGCCCGCGGCGGAGAAAATCGTGCGCTGGGCGCGCAGTATCCGACCCAATCTGCCAATCATCGTCCGCTTGCGCGACGACAGCCGCTTCCAGAGCCTGCAACGGGCCGGCGCCACCGACATCGTCCCGGAATACGTGGAGGCCGGGACCACGCTGGCAACCTCCGTGCTCGGCTACCTGCACGTGCCCACCGAGCGCCTGCTGGGACTGGTGGAACAGACTCGCCACGACAAGTACCGAAAACTGCGAGGAGTCTTTGGCGGCGAAGAAAGCGACGGCCTCGAGGAACACGACGCGCCACGATTGAAGACGGTGCTGCTCAATTCCAACAGCCACGCCGTCGGCAAGCGGCTCGGCGAACTGCCGATGCCGCAAGACATTCGCATAGAGGCCCTGCGGCGCGGCGCAGTGCGGGAAGAGCCGCCCAACCCGCGCACCGTGCTGCAAAGCGACGACGTGCTGGTGTTGCTAGGCCCGCTGGAATCTTTGAAAAAAGCGAAACGCAAACTGTTGTGGGGGGGATAAGGGGCTTGGCTGGCAGGGGACGCGCCACCCGCCGCCCCGCCACCGCAAAACCGCCCCTTTGCCCCCTTTGCGTCCCTTCGCCCCGCCGAGCAATCCTGGCGCGCCCGGGAGGATTCGAACCCCCGACCTCTAGGTTCGTAGCCTAGCACTCTATCCAGCTGAGCTACGGGCGCAAAGTCGCGCCGATGGTAGCGGAAAACCTCTCCCGGGTAAATTGGCTGTACATCGGGCGCCATCCCCTGCAAACCGTTACGCAATCGCAGGCAAGCAACGCGGCTCTCTTACCCGTCATTCCCTTTTTTCCCGTCATTCCCGCTTTTTTCCGTCATTCCGGCGAAAGCCGGAATCCCGCGCAAATACAG
>JAPPPX010000088.1 GCA_028817305.1 Gammaproteobacteria bacterium
CTTGACAAGGGAGCGGGAGGCCCGGCAAGCCGTTACGCAATCGAGGGGAAAAGATTCCCACCCCGCCATTCCTGTGCATCACTCCCCCCTTGAGGGGGAGTCGGCAAGACGAGGGCGCCAGCCCGAAGTCGCGCCGGTGGGGGGAGCATCGAAAGCGCCTGCTACGCCGCCGCGGCTAGGGGAGCCGCAAGTGCCGCCTACCCCCCACCGCAGCAGGCGGCGCCTGGCGGCTTGCCTGCCGCGACTCCCCCTCAAGGGGGGAGTGATGGGAAGAATGAGGCGCAGGCAGGAATCTGCCCTCCATGGCGGGGTGGGAATCTTTTCCCCTCGATTACGCAACGGCTTGCGGGCGTCATGCCGCCGGCCGCCGCCCGCCAAACAAGGATGCCGCCATGCCCGAGCGTAACCGCATCCTCGCTTACCTGGAGGGATGCGCCCGTCCGCGCACCCTGGAAGAGATCGCCGAGGCGCTGGCCGTGCCGTCGGGCCGCGGGGGGAAGCTGTCGCGCCTCCTGCAGGACATGGTCCGCGACGGCCAACTGCTGCGCAACCGCCGCGGCGGCTACGGCCCGGTGCGCAAGATGGATCTGCTGGCAGGGAGGGTACAGGCACATCCCGACGGCTACGGCTTCTTCGCCCCCGACGAAGGGGAGCAATCTCTTTTCCTCCCGGCGCGCCAAATGCGGGGCGTACTCCACGGAGACCGCATCCTGGCGAGGATTACCGGCGAGGGCCGCTCCGGACGCCCCGAGGGCATGGTGGTCGAGGTGCTGGAACGCGCGAACCGGCGCCTGGTGGGGCGCTACCGGCAGACGGACGGCATTGGCCTGGTAGTGCCGGACAACAATCGCCTGCCCGACATCGTCGTCCCCCATGCGGAGCACACTGCCGCCGAGGCGGATTACGTGGTCGTGGAGATCACGCGCCAACCCGAGCCCCATGCGCCGGCACAGGGCAGAGTCGTAGAGGTATTGAGCGCCGAATCCGCACCCGAATTGGCGGTTACAATCATCATCCGCTCGCGCGAGCTGCCCTGCGACTGGCCGGAGGAAGTGCGGCAGGAGATGAGCCGGCTCCCGTCGCGGGTGGAGCGGGCACAGCACCGCGGGCGCAAAGACCTGCGCGGACTCCCGCTGGTAACCATAGACGGCGAGGATGCAAAGGATTTTGACGACGGCGTCCATTGCGAGCCGTGCCCGGAAGGCGGCTGGCGGCTCAGGGTGGCCATCGCAGACGTCTCCCATTACGTGCGTCCGCACACTGCGCTGGACCGGGAAGCGCGCCGGCGGGGCACTTCAGTCTATTTCCCGAACCGGGTCCTGCCGATGCTGCCGGAGGCTCTGGCCAACGATCTCTGCTCGTTGCGCCCCGGGAAGGATCGCCTCTGTCTGAGCTGCGAATTGCGCATCGGCCAGGACGGCCAAGTGCTGAGCGCGGAATTTTTCCCCGCCCTGATCCGCTCGGCCGCCCGCCTCAGCTACGCCGACGTAGCCGCGATGATGGAAGACGGCGACAAAACCCGGCGCCGGCGCCACGCCGAGATACTGCCGAATCTGAGCGCCCTGTACGAGCTGTTCCGCGGCGTCCGCGGCCGGCGGCAGCGGGAAAGCGGCCTGCTGGACTTCGACATCCCGGAAATGAAGTTCGCCTTCGACAAGCGCCGCCGGGTATGCGCTGTGCGACCCCAGCAACGCAGGGACTCGCACCGGCTCATCGAGGAATGCATGTTGTTGGCCAACGTGGCGGCGGCACAGCTGCTGCAGGAACAGGAATTGCCCGCGCTGTACCGGGTACACGACCCGCCGACGACGGAGCGGCTGCAGGAATTGCGCGCCTTCCTGGGCCGGATGGGGCTGACCCTGGCGGGCGGGAAAAAGCCGACTACGGCGGACTATGCCCGGCTGCTGCGCCAAGCGCAGAAACGCGGCGCCGGCAAGCTGGCGCAGACCATGATCCTGCGCAGCATGTCACTGGCCCTTTACTCCGGCGAAAACCGCGGGCATTTCGGCCTGGGTTTCGCAAGCTACGCGCATTTCACCTCGCCGATCCGGCGCTACCCCGACCTCTGGGCGCATCGCCTGATTCACCGCCACCTGGGCCGCCGCGACGGCGGCGACGACGATGCCGATCCCGAATCCCTGGCCGGACAATGTTCCCTGGCCTCGCGCCGGGCGGAAGAAGCGGAGCGCGACATGGACCGGTGGTGCAAATGCGACTACCTGCGCGACCGGAGCGGAGAAGAGTTCGACGGCACGGTCAGCGGCGTCTGTGCCTTCGGGCTGTTCGTGGAACTACAGGGGCTCGGCATAGACGGCTTGGTGCACGTGACCGCCCTGCCCAGCGACTACTACCACTACGACCCCGCCGGACAGAACCTGCGCGGCGAGCATCGCGGCAAGACCTACCGGCTACTGCAGCAACTGCGGGTACGCCTGTTGCGGGTAGATATGGACAACCGCCGGTTGGATCTGACGCTCGCCCCCGGCGCGCCATCGTGAGCGGCCGGAACGACAGCGAGATCGTGTACGGCGTCCATGCCGCGCGCCACGCTCTGGAGGCGGACGCAAAAGCGGTGCGCCTGCTGTGGCTGCACGACGACGGGCGCCCGCGCCAGGTCCTGCGCGCCATCCTGGAATTGGCCGGGCGACAGGGAGTGACGGTGCGACGAGTGGAACGGCGGCGCCTGGACCGGCTGAGCCGCGGCGGCAGGCACCAGGGCGTGGCCCTGCTGCGCAGGCGCCCGCCGATGGCCTCCCCCCGTGACTTGCAGGCCCTGCTGGCCATCGAACGGTCCCAACGGCTGCTCCTGGCGGTGGACGGCATACAGGACCCGCACAATCTCGGCGCCTGCATGCGGGCGGCGGATGCCGCCGGCGCCGACGGAATCGTCGTGCCCCGCCACCGTTCCGCCCCCCTGACGCCCGCAGCCCGCAAGGTGGCCTGCGGCGCTGCCGAGCGCCTGCCCCTGTTCTGCGTCCCCAACCTGCGGCAAGCGCTGGAGCGTCTGCGCGAAACCGGGTTGTGGCTACTCGGGCTGGACGCCGACGCCCCCACCGCAATCTATGACCTGGATCTGTGCCGCCCCCTGGTCGTGGCGGTGGGTTCGGAGGGTACCGGGCTGCGCCGCCTGACGCGGCTCTGTTGCGACCGATTGGCCCGCATCCCCCTGCGCGGCAGTGTGGAAAGCCTGAACGTCGGCGTAGCCGCAGGCATCGCGCTGTTCGAAGCCGTGCGTCAGCGGCGCGCCCAGGAGGGGAAGGCGTCCGAACCCGGGCCGTAACCCGGAGCGGTTGCGCGCGCGAACGAACGGCGCACTGGGGGCGCCCTGGGGGCGCCCTGGGGGCGCCCTGGGGCGCCCGCCGCTGCCTTCAGGGTTCCCCGTCTCCGCCCTGCAACTGGCGCTCCAGGGACTCCACCCTCCGTTCCAGCTGCTCCAGCCGTTCCTGCAGGCGCGCCAGCAACCGCGCCTGGATCTCGTACTCCTCGCGAGTGACCAACTCCATGCGCACCAGGCCAGCCTGTAGCAATGCCCGCATATTACGTCCCAGTTCGCTGCGCAGGCGCCGCAGGTCTTCTCCGGCGCCGGGCCGAAAAAAACCGCCGTTATCGGTCTTGTCCGCCGTTTCGTTCATAAAACCGTCCTTCGAACCCGCTGGCGAAGCAGGTGCCAGCGGGGCTATTTTGCCATTGCCCGCCCGCCGCTGACCACTAGCCGCGGAGATCCGCTATATCCGCGCTCGGGATGGCGCCAGCCAAAGCGTCGGACCCGGGCGTCTGACCCGGGGACCGTTCCCCGCAAACGGGCCAGAAAACGGGCAAGAAACGGGCCGCAGCTGCACCGTAGCGGTGCACCCCAGGGGACGGCAGGAGACTCGGCGGTGCGGGAAAGCGCGCGAATCCCGCCGCAACAGCGGGCGCGAAGCGAATGGCACGCAAAATGCATTCTCAATGCACCGTAACCGCGGCCACATTGGGTGGCCGCGCGTGTTTCCCGGGGACGCGACGGCGCCGGTTCGCCATAAACCCCGGCGCAGGAGGCAAAAATGAAACTGGTGATCGCGATCATCAAACCTTTCAAACTCGACGACGTACGGGAGGCGCTCTCCGAGATCGGAGTCCAGGGCATGACGGTGACCGAAGTCAAGGGCTTCGGCCGCCAGAAGGGGCACACCGAGTTGTACCGCGGCGCCGAGTACGTGGTGGACTTTCTCCCCAAGACCAAAATCGAACTCGCCGTCAAGGAAGACTTGCTGGAAACGGCGGTGGAGACGATTATCAAGGCCTCCAACACGGGGAGGATCGGAGACGGGAAGATCTTCGTATTATCTCTGGAGCAGGCGATTCGCATCCGCACCAAGGAGACCGGCAATGAAGCGATTTAATCGTCTGCACGCGCCGCTGCCAGCCGTTCCGCGCGCTGGCGCGCCGGCCATGACCACCGCCGCGCGCGCCGCCACCGGGAGAGACGGACGACGGTCGCCGGAACCCCGGCGCGGGCGCCGCAATCTGGCGTCCGTCATCGCGTTCCTGGCGGCAATCCTCCTCCCGTATCCAGCCGTCGCACAAGCGGCAATTGACAAGGGGGACACCGCCTGGATGCTGGTCGCCACCGTGCTGGTGCTGCTGATGACCCTTCCCGGCCTGGCCCTGTTCTATGCCGGCATGGTGCGGAGCAAAAACGTGCTCTCCGTACTGATGCAATGCTTTGCCCTCGCCGCGCTGGTATCGGTCCTGTGGGGACTGTACGGCTACAGCCTGGCGCTCACGGGCACGGGCGCCCTGCTGGGCGGCACGGAGCGGCTGCTGCTCCACGGCCTGCACGCGGGGGCAATGGCAGGCGAAATCCCGGAGGCGGTATTCATGGCTTTCCAGATGACCTTCGCGATCATCACCCCGGCCCTGATCGTAGGGGCCGTCGCCGAGCGCATGAAGTTCTCGGCCCTGTTGCTATTCACTGCCCTTTGGTTCAGTTTCGTTTACGTGCCCGTCTGCCACTGGGTCTGGGGCGAAGGCGGCTGGCTGGGCGGTCTCGGCGTCCTGGATTTTGCCGGCGGCACCGTAGTGCATATCAATGCCGGGGTCGCCGGGCTGGTCGCCGCGATCATGCTGGGCAAGCGCAGCGGTTACCCGAATATCTCCATGCGCCCCAACAACTTGGCCTACACGGTGTTGGGCGGCTCCCTGCTATGGGTAGGGTGGATGGGCTTCAACGGCGGCAGCGGCCTGGCCGCCGACGGCGTGGCTGGAATGGCCATTGTGGTCACGCAACTGGCGGCAGCGGCGGCGGCGCTCGTCTGGATGTCTTGCGAATGGATGCGCTACGGAAAACCGACCGTGCTGGGCATCGCCTCGGGGGCAATTGCCGGACTGGTCGCGATTACCCCGGCGGCAGGCAGCGTCAACCCCCTGGCGGCGCTCATTATCGGCGCGGCGGCCGGCGGCGCATGTTACTACGCATCGGTCAGCCTCAAGAGGGCCATGGGCTACGACGACTCCCTGGACGTATTCGGCGTACACGCCGTGGGCGGGATCGTCGGGGCGCTGTTGACCGCCCCCTTCGCCGCCGAGTCCATGGGCGGAAACGGCTTCGGAGCGGACATTCAGAGCATCGGCGGACAACTCGCCGCCCAGGCGACGGGCATCGTCGTCACCATCGGCTATTGCGCCGTCCTCAGCGCCGTTTTCATCTGGGCGACGAAGTTGCTGTGCCAGGGAGCGCGGGTCAACGAGGAGGAAGAAACGGAAGGTTTGGATATAGTGCTGCATGACGAAAGAGGCTACAATCTATGATTACCGGAGCCTGCGCGTTCCGGAGAGAACCGTTCTATGGACAAGCGCCAGGCCATCACCCTATTAAAACAGGCTTTCCCGCCCAATCAGTTGCAGCCGAAGCTCCTGCAAAAACTTTGCGAACACACCAAATTGCTGATGGTCCCCAAGGGCCAGGTTCTGTTTAAAAAGGATCAAACGGACAATAGCGCCTACTACCTGCTCAGGGGCAGCATCCTGCTGCAAACCGGCAAAGGGGAAGAAGTGTTGCGCGCGGGTTCGATATCCACGGCAACCGGCAAGAAGCCGGTCCACCCGTTCCAACCCCGGCGGTGCACTGCCGTAGCCGGGGAAAAAAGCCTGGTCATGGCAATTGACAGGAAGCAACTCGACATCGCGCTGACCCTGGACCAAACGCCGGACTTGAAAGGCAAACTGCCCGAATCCGAGGATCCCGACTCGGACCAAACCGGCGACTGGATGACCCTGATATTGAAATCCAAGGCGTTTATCAAGGTGCCGCCCGCCAACATCCAGGCCATGTTCATGCGCATAGAGAAGGTGTCGTACAAGAAAGGTGCCCTCGTCATCAAGCAGGGCGACCCCGGCGACTATTTCTACCTCATCCGCCAGGGAAAATGCGCGGTGACGCGCACGGCCCCCGGGGGCAAGGAAATGCAACTGGCCATATTGCAGCGAGGCGCGTCCTTCGGAGAAGAGGCGCTGCTCTCGGGCGCCGTCCGCAACGCCAATGTCAAAATGCTCAGCGACGGCATACTGATGCGCCTCTCTAAAAAGGACTTCGAGCAACTCCTGAGTGAACCCATGCTGCGATGGGTGGATCTGACCGAGGCGCAAAAGATGGTGCAGGAATCCGGGGCCCGCTGGCTGGACGTGCGCCTGGAGGGAGAACACCAGGAAAACGGGTTCGACGGCAGCCTGCACATCCCGCTGATCATGCTGCGCTTGAAGTCGGACACCCTGGACCCGAAATGCAAATACATTCTGTACTGCAACTCCGGGCGCCGCAGTTCCACCGGGGCCTATCTGTTGAACCAGCAGGGCATGGAAGCCTATTGCCTGCGCGGCGGTCTGGAAAAAACCAAAACATGAAAGAGGCGGAGGCGCGAGGCGCCATGGCCGCGCCTGGAGACCGCCCCTCTCCCGCCGTCCGCGACGACTATGCGGTGATGGGGCATCCGGTCGGGCACAGCCAATCCCCCCACATTCACACCCTGTTTGCCCGGCAGACGGACCAGGCAATCCGCTACCGGGCGATTGAGGTAAGCCCCGGCCGCTTCGAACAGGCCGTGCGCGAGTTCCGGCGCGCCGGCGGCAAGGGGTTGAGCGTGACCGTGCCCTTCAAGAGCGAGGCCTACCGGCTGGCGCAGAGCCCCGGCCCGCAGGCGCGGCGGGCGGGGGCCGCGAACACGCTGTGGTTCGGACCGGACGGTTGCTGCTATGCCGACAACACCGACGGCACCGGCTTGCTGCGCGATCTGCGCGACAACCTGGGCCTTTGCATCGCCGGCGCTCGGGTCCTGGTGCTGGGCGCGGGCGGCGCCGTGCGCGGCGTGCTGGGGCCGTTGCTGGACGAACGCCCCGCGCGGGTGGTGATCGCCAACCGCACCCTGGAACGCGCGCGCGGGCTGGCGACGGCCTTTGCCGCGCAAGGGGAAGTACAGGCCGTTGGCTACCCGGAATTGCAGGGACGGCAGTTCGAGCTCGTCGTCAACGGCACCTCGCTCAGCCTTCAGGGCCGGCTGCCGCCCCTGGCCGACGGTCTGCTGGCGCCTGGAGGCGCCTGCTACGACTTGGCCTACGGCGACCAGCCCACCCCGTTCATGCGCTGGGCGGAGCGCCAGGGGGCGGGCGTCAACGAGGATGGGCTCGGCATGTTAATCGAGCAGGCCGCCGAGGCATTTCTCCTGTGGCGCGGCGTCCGGCCCGATACCCGGCCGGTGGCGGAGGCCCTGCGCCGGGGACGCGAGCGCCGGACGCGCGGGGACCGCGCTACAGCCCCTGCAGGCGGTCCGCCAGATCGGGCAACCAGAGGGCGCAACGCGGACAAGAGGCCAACAGAACGATGACCGCGACTTGTATGCAGACAAAAGGAACGATCCCGCGATAAAGCGCCCTCAGGGGAAGGCTCGGCACCGCTCCCTTCAAATAGAACAGGGAAAACCCGACCGGCGGGGTGAGGAAGGCGGTTTGTAGATTCAAAGCGATCAACAGGCCCAGCCACAGCGGGTCCAACCCGAAATAGACGCCGATCGGGGCCAGCACCGGCACCACGATGAAACAGATTTCCAGGAAGTCCAGAAACAGACCGAGCAGAAATATCAGGACCATACTGGCCAGCAGAAACCCGGCGGCACTGCTGAAGTGGGAGGTCATGAATCCGAAGATGGCGGCGTCTCCGCCGATGCCGCGAAACACGAGCCCGAAGGCCGTGGCGCCAATCAGGATGAGAAACACCATGCTGGTCAGGCGCAGGGTCTGAAGCATCGCCTGGTACAGGCTGGCCAGGTTCAGCCGCCCGCGGACAACAGCCAGCAGCACGGCGCCCAGGGCGCCCAGCGCCGCCGACTCGGTAGGAGAGGCAATGCCCAGAAAGATCGAGCCCAGCACGGCAGCCACCAGCAGCAGAGGCGGCAACAGGCCGCAGACGGCACGCAGCACCAGGTCCCCGTCCAGCCCCTCGGCCGCCGCCGGCGCTACCGCCGGCGCCGCTTGCGGCCGCCGCCAGGCAACCAGCAGGATATACAGCAGATACAGGAATATCAGCAGCATCCCCGGCAACACGGCGCCGACGAACAGCCTGCCCACCGGGACGCCCATGACATCCCCCAGCAGAATCAGGACGATGCTCGGCGGGACGATCTGCCCCAGCGTCCCGGCGGCGGCTACCGTACCGGAGGCCAGAGACGGGGAATAGCCGTGCTTGAGCATAGCAGGCAGGGCGATGACGCCCATGGTCACCACCGTCGCGCCGACCACGCCGGTAGTGGCGGCCAACAATCCCCCAATCAGCACGCTGGCAAAGGCCAGCCCGCCCCTGCGCCTGCCGCATAACCGGCCGGCGGTTTCCAGAAGATCCGCGGCCAGCCCGGAGCGCTCGAGCACCATTCCCATGAAAACGAACAAGGGCACCGCCAACAAAGTGAAATTCGTCATCACCCCCCAGATGCGCAGCGGCAATAGCCCGAAAAAATCGAGCCCCAGGAACAGCCAGCCGAAAACCAGGGCGACCGCCCCCAGGGTAAAGGCCACCGGATACCCGAGCAGCAGCAACAGAAACAGCACCGGGAACATAAGCAGAGCCCAGGTCTGCATCAGCGGTCCTCGCCGAACAGGCGGCGCAGATTGCCGAGGATATCCGCCACCCCCTGCAGCAACAGCAAACCGAAACCGAACGGGATCGCCGCTTTGAGCAGCCAGCGATAGGGCAGCCCGCCCGGGTCGGGGGAAACCTCCGCATGCACGAAGGACTGCGAGACAAAGTTCCAGGAACTGGCGATAACCAACAGGCAGAAAGGCACCAGAAAAAACAGTCCTCCCAGCAGATCGATCCAGGCGCGGCGCCGGTCGTTCAGCCACCGGCTGCGGTAGCACAGGTCCAGGCGCACGTGCTGGCCGCAACGGAGGGTATGGGCCGCACCCAGCAGGAAGACCAGGGAAAACAGGTGCCACTCCAGTTCCTGCAGCGCCACCGAACCCCGGTGGAACAGGAACCGCATCGAGACATCGTAGGAAACGACCAGCACCATGGCCGGGATTGACCAAGCCACCAGCCGCCCCACCCGATCTCCTATGGCCGCCAAGCCCCGCTCCAGCCGTTCCGTCTGTCGCCACAGCGACGGCCATACCCGACCGGGCCTGCCGGATTGCCGCGGACTGTGCACAACGCGGGGCATATCCCGTCAGCGCCCGGAAAGGCGCGGCTCGCCGAGGCCAACCGGTGCCGCCAGCCGGGCGTAATCTTCCGGCGCCAGATCTTCGGCGCGGGCCGAGGCAGGGATGGCGGCGGCCTCCAGGCGTTGCATATCCAGGAACCCGGCGAGGGCATTGCGCAACAGCTTGCGCCGGCCGGAAAAAGCGCGCCGCACCAACTCCGCGAACAGCGCCGGGTCGGCGGCGCCGCACAGGGGGGCGGCGCGCGGCGCGAAATGCAGCATGGAAGACTCCACGCGCGGCGGCGGGGCAAAGGCCGCCGCCGGCACATCGAACAGCCGCCGCATGGAAAAACGGCACTGCATCATGACCGAAAGCCGTCCGTAACGGCGGCTGCCCGGCGCGGAGACCAGCCGTTCCGCAACTTCCCTTTGCAGCATAAATACCATGTCATGCAGGCATTCGCGCAAGTCGTACAGCAGAAACAGCAGGGGAGTGGAAATGGAATACGGCAGATTGCCCACCAGGCGCAAGCGGCCGCCGCCGACGCACAGGCGCCGGTAATCGAAGCGCAGCGCGTCCGCCCGGTACAGGCGCAATCCGCTGGCGGGAGGGTAGCGCAAGCACAGCAGGTCCCCCAGCGCCGGATCTTTCTCCACTGCGTCCAGGGCGCCGGCGGCGTCCAGCAGCGGGCCAGTGAGGGCGCCGTCCCCCGGTCCGATCTCGACCAGGCGCTGGCCGGGGCGCGGCGCGATCGCCGCCACCGCCTGCGCGATCGCATCCGGGTCGCGCAAAAAGTGCTGCCCCCAACGGCGGCGCGCGCGGCTCCGCCCGGCCGCCCTCACCGGGCCTCTCCCTGCCGCAAACGGGGCGCAACGCCCGCTGCCGCACCGGCAGGCGCAGCTGCCTGCCCGTGCCCGCAACCGGCGGACAACTCCATCGCGAGGCGCAACGCGGCCCGGAGACTGTGCGCCCGGGCGCGACCGGTGCCCGCCAGCGCCAACGCCGTGCCGTGATCCACGGAGCAGCGCGGGAACGGCAGTCCCAGCGTAATATTGACCGTCTCGCCGAAACCCAGGGCCTTGACCGCCGGCAGCCCCTGGTCGTGGTACATGGCCAGCACGGCGTCTGCGCCACCGGCGCCGGCCGGCCCCGCCTCGCCGCTCCCGGCAGGGACAAAGGCCGTGTCGGCCGCCAGCGGCCCCTCCAGGCGCATCCCGCCGGCGCGCAATTCGTCCAGCACGGGGGCGATCACCCGCCGCTCGGCATCGCCCAGACTCCCGTCCTCGCCGGCATGCGGATTCAGCCCGCAGACCCGGATGCGGGGCGCGGCGAGCCCGTAGTATCGTCCGAGGTCGCGACACAGAACGACCAGCACTGCCCGCAACCGCCGCGGCGTAATCGCGGCGGGCACGTCGGCCAGGGGCAGGTGCGTGGTCGCCAGGGCCACGCGGAGGCCGCCGCCGGCCAGCAGCATCACCGGTTGCGGCACCTGGCACAGATCGGCGAGATACTCTGTGTGCCCGGTAAAAGGGAAGCCCGCCGCCCGGATCGCGGATTTGTGCAGCGGCCCCGTCACCAAGGCGGTAAAACGCCCGGCGAGGCAAGCCCGGCAGGCGCGCTCCAAAGCCTGCAACAAGCTCCGGGCGTTGGCCGGGTCAGGCCGGCCGCAACGCACGGCCGCCGCCAGCGGCAGGGGCCAAACCTTGAGGACGCCGGGGCGGGCCGGGCTGGGCGGGTCGGCGTCGTGGAACTCTGCGATCCGCAGGGCAAGATCCAGGCGCCGGGCACGTTCGCGCAACAATTCCGGGTCGGCAACGACGACCAACTCCGCCGCCGGCGGCCGGGCAGCAAGCGACACCGCCAAGTCCGGCCCAATGCCCGCGGGTTCGCCCGGTGTCAGGATCAGCCGCGGCATCCGGCCCGGCATCTCGGCCATTAGAGCTCCTCGCCCCAGTCCAGGCGGTACTCTACATATGCCTCGTCGCGCAGTTGATGCAACCAGGACTTGTACGCGTTCTCGCTCTTGCGCCGGCGTATCGTTTCACGGGCCTGTTCCCGGCGCGCGTCCTCGGTGCGGTCCTGGCGGCGCCGCTCCAGCAATTGGGCAACATGCCAACCGAAGGAGGAACGGAAGGGCTCGCTGAGTTCCCCCGGCTCCAGATCGTCCAGGGCCTGCTGGAAAGCGGGATCCAGCGCCCCCCGGCCGACCCAGCCCAGGGCGCCGCCCTCGGTAGAAGTGCCCAGGTCATCGGAATATTCCGCGGCCAGGGCCGCGAAATCCTCGCCCTGCTCGAGCCGCTCGCGCAGCCCGGCAATGAGTTCCCGAGCCTCCGTGCCGTCGTTTCCCTCCTCCACGCGCGCCAGGATATGCCGCGACCGGGTCTGTTCCTCCATGAACAGGTCGCTGGCGCGCACCTCCGCCAGCCGCACAAAGTGCAGACCGTCCCCGCCCTCGAAGGGGCCGGTGAAACCCCCCACCTCCAGGTTGGGCACATGCTCCAGGAAAACGGTAGGCACTTCGGGCAACCGCCGCCAGCCCAGGTCGCCGCCCTGGGCGGCATCTTCCGCGTCCGAGAGTTCCTCGGCCAGCGCGGCGAAATCTTCCCCGCCCTCCAGACGCTTGCGCAGATCCTCGGCGCGCTGACGCATCTCCTCCGGCTCACCGTCCTCAAGTATCAGGATATGCTGCAGGCGGTACTCCCGGCCCATCCCTCCCTGGCTCTCCAGCGTAGTCAGATAATAATCAATCTCCTCCTCGCTGATGGAGACGCGGGTGTCAATCTCCTGCGAACGCAGCCGCCGAACGAGCAGCTCTTCGCGCATTCCCTGTCGAAAGCCCTCATAGCTGAAACCGTCCTCCTCCAACAGCCGCTGAAACCCGTCCACCGACATGCCGTTGCGCGCGGCGATATCGCCGACCATGCGGTCGAGCACCCCCTCCTCCACCGTAACGCCGCTGACCGTCGCCTGCTGCAACTGCAGCTTGGTCATGATCAGGAGGTCCAGCACCTGCTTCTTAATAATCAGAGGATTGGAGATATACGTCCCCTCCTTCCGCAACCGCTCCTGAAGCAGGCGCTCGCGGTTCTCGAACTCGCTCTGCAAGACGACATCGTCGTTGACGACGGCAATAATCCGATCCAAGGTCACCGATTGGGCATGGCCCGCGCCCGCCCAGCAAAACAGGATTCCCGCCAACAGCACGGGAACCGTTGGCCGCTTGCTACCAGTCGTCTTCATAACCCGGGATGCTCCGCCTCAGCAGGTTGCCGCCGGCGCGACCGATCCCGGCCAGGCCCAGCAACTCCAACTGCAAAAAGATATTGCTAGTGTACTCCCGATCCTTTCCTGTCAGGAAGCGGCGACCCACCAGGCGCAGGGCCCAACAGCAGGAACGATATTGCGCGCCGCCGATCCATTCCAGCGGGCGGCGCGCGGCCAGAGAGTGATTCCAGAGGCCAAACAGCGCCCACCGCGCCCCCAACGGCCGGCGGAACGAAAGACCGACCTGCCGCAGGTCCCGGTCCGCCGCGCCGCCGATGCCGCCGGCGCGGGCGCGCCGGTACCGGTAGTGCAGATTCAACAAGCGCCGCGTCTGCAAATCCCGGTAGCGCAAGCCCAGGGTCCAGCGTTCGGTGCCGGCGTCTTCCGGGTCCCAATCCCACTGCTGGCGCAGCTCGAACCCTGCCGGCAGACGCAGCGACAGCGCCTGCAACAGCGGCGACACGGCGGCGTCTTGCGGCGCCTCGCCGGGCAACCCCACCCGGCGGTCGCGGAAAAAATACGCCTGTCCCAGGGTCAAGCGCCCCCGCTCGCCGCCGGTGTCGCCCGCCAGCAGGCGGGAACTGAGGGCCAGGGTCAGCCGATTGACGTCGCCCACCCGGTCGGCCCCCGTGAAGCGGTCCGGATAAAACAGCGACGACGCCGAAAGAGCCGTCCGCCCGGTATCGAAGACCGGCAGCGCGGCCTGCGCCCGGTGCGGCGCGTAGCGGTAATAGAGCCGCGGTTCCAGGGTTTGCAGATAATCGCGTCGCAACCAGCGCACGGGGCGCAGAAAGAACATCCCGCCGCGCAGTTCCAGGCTGGGCAGCCAGCGTTCCAGCACGGCCGGCGTCCCTGCCTGCCTGCGATCCAGCGCGTAGCGGGTATAGCGCAGCGCCGCCTCCGGGCGCAGGAAGCCCGCCGCGCCGCGCCGCGTCCAGAACAGCGCGGGCCGCAGATCCAGACGCGCGCCCGCGGGCCCCGCCTCACGGTCAAAATACGCTCCCTCCCCGCGCACCGAGAAACCGGGCCCGCCGGCGGCCCGCGGCGCCTGCCGCCCATAGTCGAACAAGAAGCGAGGCAGGCGCCGGTAGGGCTCCTCCGCGGGCGCGATGTCCTCGTCCAGGCTCTGGTATCCCTGAAACAGCAGCGTCCAGCCGCCATGCGCGCCCCCATGCGCGAAGCGATAGTCGGCCTCGGCGCGCTGCTGCAACAGGCGGCTGGCGCTCAGCCCGATCCCGGCGCCCAAATCGCGCAGGTAGCGCCGGTCGGAAACCCGCTCCGCGTCCAGGCGCAGGCGCCTCGTCCCCGTGTCGCCGCTCCCCGCATCCCAATCCAGGCGCAGCGAGACCAGCCCCCGGCCGCGGTCCCGGTCCTTACGGTCGCGCGGCAAGCCCTCGGCGTACAGGCTTCCGTTTCCGCGCCGCCACAGGCGCCGATACTCTGCGCTCAGCATCTGGCCGCGGCGCTCCATGCCGCGCCAGACGAAAGTGAAATCCCGGTCGGGCGCCAGGTTCCAGTAATAGGGGACGCGCAGATCCGCGCCCGTGCTGGTGGAGATGCCGAAACGCGGCGTCAGGAACCCCGTCTTGCGCCGTTCGTCCAGGGGGAAGGAAAAGAACGGCGCGTACAGCACCGGCAAGCCGCCGAGGCGCAGCACCAGGTGCCGCGCCCGCCCTTCCCCGGCGGCGCGATCCAGCCGCATGCGGCGGGCATGGAGGCGCCAGAACCCGGCATCTCCCGCGCAAGTGCTGTAATCAATCCCCTCCAGGCGGGTCACGTCCCCGTCATTTTGCAGGACATCCGCCGTTCCCCTACCGCCCGTCGCCGGCAGCAAGTAATGCGCCTCCTCAAAGCGCGCGCTGCCCGAGGCGGCATCGAAACTGCCGCGCCGCCCGCGCAGGCGCAACACCGGGTCGCGATACTCCAGGGGCGCGTCCGCCCACGCCTGCCGGGTCTGCGTGTCGTAACGCAGGGACTCCGTGCGCAGGCGCCGCCGACCTTGGGCCAGTTCCACGTCGCCCTGCATCAGGACCTCCCCGCCCACAAAATAATTCGCGCGCCGCGATTCCAGCCGCAGCTCCCCGGCGGGCAGCTCCGCCGGCGGCGCCTCCGGCACCGATTGCGCGGGACACAAGCCCCGCGCCGCCGCCAAAGAAGACGCCGACAACCCCAGCGCCAGCGACCAGACGGCCAGCAGGCGCCGGCCCCCGCAGCCCCCGGCCGCCGCCCTGCCGTCCCGGCATTTTGCCGGCCCCCCCGCTTCCCTCCATGCAACGCTGCCGAACAAATGCCTCTCCCGATCTCGCGCCCCGCAAGCGCCGCCCGCCAGCGCCGGGATTCGCGCCCCGCGCATCATACCGCAAGCCGCCGCCATCCCCGCCCGAACAACGCCGGGCTCTTGTGCGGTTTTCGGAACCGCTTTAGTTTGAATGTTTTTGCGTTTCGCTTTGGATCATGATAACTTGAAAACATTCAGAGAGTGCGTAACTCTTTGATATTCAAGGAAGAATTGCTATGTTTCCCATTCGCGAGTTTCCGAGGTGCAATTCCGCCGAATTTTGCGCCTGGCCTGTTTTCTTTCTATCTGAACGCCTTGCGCGCGCACGTGGTGCCCGGAGAAAGAGAAATCAACTTCGTTACCAGACCACATTGCCGATGAATGGCGAATTGAAGTCGATGAATCATATTTCGGCGCCCGTCGCCTCAAAGACCGAAGCGGGCATGGTGCATTTGGCAAAACCGCCATGTTCGGCTTGTTCAAACGCAATGAGCAGGTGATACGAGCCAAAAAACTGGAGGAGATTGCAGGCAAATGAGCGAACGCGACGACCTGACGGCGTTAATCGCCGACACGATTAAGGATTATCGTGCCGGAAAGCCGTTCGCGCCTACGCCCGACCACGTTGACCGTTGGGTATGCCAATTCGACGAGATCGTCCAAGTGCCGCTGTTGCGGGAGATGGATTTTGTGCTGAAACGCACCTACTTCTCCTCCGAAAGAGTTACTGATTTTTTAAAGACAGCGATTACCACCAAAAAATGGGCTGGCGATAACCCTTGCGAGTTCTGGAAGCGGGCTAATTTTCTTAACATCCAATTGGGCGGAAACAGTCAGCGCGAAATGCTGACATTGTTCGATAAACTGCTCATTGAGCAGTGCGGCTATAGCAATGAGAGTTGCGGTGGTGGCGATAATTTTATATACCTTGATGACGCTGTTTTTACGGGCAACCGTGTGCTGAAAGACCTCAAGAATTGGATTAAGGGAGATGCTCCGAGCAAAGCAACCGTCCACATAGTGTCCATTGTGTTACATAAGGGGGCGGATTATTATGTCTCGCGTGAGATTCACACCATTGCCGACGGTGTGGGAAAAACCATTCATGATAAATGGAGTCCCTTCCTCAAATTAGAGACACGAAAAGCCTACAGCGACAGGGCGGATGTGCTGCGGCCGACGGTTATTCCGGACGACCCCGATGTGCGAGAGTATGTCGCGGGCATGCGCCATAAGCCAACGATGCGTAGCCCGGGAAATATCGGGGGAAACAAACTGTTTTCAAGCGATGAAGGGAAGGCGTTGCTTGAACAAGAGTTCCTTAAGGCAGGGGCAAAAATTCGCAAAACGTGCCCGAATTTGGGTGAATATATGCGGCCTCTTGGTAACATGCTCCTTGAGGAGCTTGGTTTTGGCTCGCTTTTCGTCACCTACCGGAATTGCCCGAACACTGCGCCTTTAGCGCTTTGGGTCGCTGACCCGTGGTATCCTCTGTTTCCGCGAACAACCAACCGGCAGACAGAGGACATACGTTCTATATCCACTTTAATTCCGTTTGAGGGAAGCGAATGAGTTTGAGCCAAGAACGGCAATATTCCCGGCCCGATAGTGTCATCTTCCACAAGACGAGGGAGCGGTTCGGTGGGCTGTCCAACATGGCGGGCGGCTTCCCGTTGCGCGTGAATGGCGTCCGCATCTTAACGTCGGAGGCGCTCTATCAAGCGTGCCGTTTCCCGAAGATGCCGAAGGTGCAAAAAGAGATTATTGCACAAAAGAGTCCGATGACGGCAAAAATGAAAAGCAAACCGCACCGCGTTAACTCGCGACGGGATTGGGAGCGTGTTCGCGTTGAAGTTATGCGTTGGTGTCTGCAGGTGAAGCTCATCCAAAACTGGGAGAAATTCAGCGGGCTGTTGCGTGAAACAGGGGATCGGAACATTGTCGAGTATTCCCGAAAAGACGATTTTTGGGGCGCAAAGCCGGCGGACGACAACACTCTTGTCGGAAAAAATGTGCTGGGGCGTTTGCTGATGGAGTTGCGGAAAAATGCTTTGGGAGGGAGTTTCACGTCGTCGCAGACGGCATCACCACCTGAAATTGACGATTTTTTACTCTACAACGAGCCCATCCGACCCGTCGTTGCCGACATTGCCCCAGTAATGGTGGAAACAACGTCTATTCCCAGACAGATGGAGCTGTTTTCAGCCTGAAACATTACACCGGTAACGGGGGAGACGATGTCTATTCCCATGTAACCACATTATGCTTAAAGCCATGAGATCGCGTGCGGGCGCATCCACATCAACGGTATATAGGACTTTTAGGGGGTTCGCCAAAAGTCGCTTGGCAAATTCGGTGGCATGAGCCGCGAGATATTCTACTTACACTCTGAAAGAGTGTGAGCCCCCACTTCAATCATTGCCACGAAAAGGTCTATGAAATCCTGATGTTAGCGGTGTGAGGCGGGGGACAGCCGGCATCCGTACCCGGCCCGTCAAGTATATAATTCCTCCCGTCACGCCCTGCATAAGACATTCCAGGAAGGTATCCCCCATGAACAATCTCTACATCGGCAATCGCATCCGGGGCATCGCCGCCGACGCGCCCCAGGGACAAGAGGGACAAGGCATTAACAGGCGCCTCCAGGACGGGCATGGGGGCGGCAAGAGGCGCGATTTCCTCCCGCCTGCGACGGGTATCCGTTGCCGCGACGGCGCCCCGGCGCCCGCCAGGCAGGCCGTACTCCAGATGCGGCGACACCCCCCAGGCGCGGCAGGCGCCGCCGGCTGCGCCCCGCGCCGGGACGCGAACAAGGCCTTCTACAACGGCTCCCCCTTCCGCCGGCGCGGGCGCAAGGCCGGCAACCGCCGCCGGCAACCGGAGCGCAACTCCCGCGCCGGCGCCGGAAACGACTCGCGCCACTCGTTACAGGGCCCATGATACGTGTCGCCATACGCAAGCTGCGCCATATCCTGAGCATCCTCGCGGCGCTGGTCGCTGGCATCGGCATCAGCATGACGCTGGTCCTCTCGGCGCCGGAAAAGCAGCAACCGCGGCTGACGCCCTTGCCGGTGCACGTGCTGCCCTTCGAGGTGCGGGAGCGGGACTTCGCCACGGCCAGCCGCGTCCAGGGGCAACTGAAGCCCGTGCAGCAAACATGGTTGCACTTCGATATCTCCGGGCGCGTGGCGGAGCGGCGGGTAGAGCCTGGCCACACGGTCGCGGCCGGGGCGCAACTGTTGCTGCTGCACAAGGAGCAGTGGTTCGACGCCCTGCAGCGCGCCGAGGCGATGCTGAATGCGGAACGCAAGGCGCAGGAGCGCGACCGCCGCCTGCTGGAACTGACCCGGGAACGGGGCATGCTGTTGCAACGGGAGACCGAGCGGCTGCAGCGGCTGGAGTACGACTCCCTTGCCTCCAAGGCCAACCTGGAAGAGGCCCAGCGGCGCATGTTGCAGCAAGCGGAAGAACTGGCCCGGCTGGAGCACCAGGAACGCACAGCCGAAGAGCGGCTGGTCAACCTGCAAACGGAGCTGCGGCAGGCGCGGCGCGACCTGGAGAGCAGCCGGCTCAGCGCCCCCTTCGCCGGCATCGTGAACCGTGTGGAGCTGGATGTGGGGGACCGCGCGGCCCCTAGCATCCGGGCGGTCGAACTGGTGGACACCCGCAACCTGGACCTGCATCTGGAGGTCACCGGCGAGGTGGCGCAGGGCTTGCGCCTGGGTCAGGAAATCCAGATCCGGCACCCGGGCAATCCCGGCTCGCGGGAAAAACGACTGGGGCGCATCGTCGCCCTGGCCCCCGCCCCGGCGGCGGACACCCATACCCATTCCCTCCGGGTACGGGCGGAAAGCTCCGGGGACTGGTATCCCGGCCAGATCGCCGAGGCGGTGCTGCCCGTGCCGCCGTTGCGCGGCGTGCCAGTGGTGCCGGGCACGGCGCTGCTGCGCGACGAGGGCCGCAGCTACGTGTTCCGCATCGGGGAAGACCTGCGGCTACAGCGCATGGAGGTAGAGGCGTTGAAAACCTACGACGGCGAGGTCGCGGTGCGGGGCCTCGCGCCGGGGACGCGTATCGTCTCCGACAACGTGGCCGCCCTGGCGGACGGCCAGGAAGTTCGCCTTGCCCCCTGAAGCGCCCCCTGAAACGCCCCCTGAGGCGCCCCCACCCATAGGCGGCGGAAAAGACGCAGCCGGCGGGGCGACGGCCCGGTTGTTCGCCGTCTTTATCGAGAACCGCCTGCTGGTCAACCTGGGACTGCTGTTCGTACTGATCCTGGGCCTGCTGTGCTGGCGCGCCACGCCGCAAGAGATGTTCCCCGTGGTGCAACTGGACACGGCCAGCATCTCCACCGTGTTCGAGGGCGCCGCGCCGCGCGAGGTGGAAGAACAGGTCACGGCGGTGATCGAAGAAGAATTCGAGAACAGCCGCGACATAGACTATATCAGTTCGGTCAGCATCGAGGGCGTATCGAACATCTACCTGAAGCTGAAGTCGGACGGCGACATGGACGACTTCCTGGAAGAAGCGCGCACGCTGGTGGACGGGCTCGCCGGCGACCTCCCCGAGGGAGCCGAAGAGCCGCGGTTATCTCGCATCCGCACCCACTTTCCGGTGATCAGCCTGACCCTGTACGGCGGACTCTCGAAGGAGCGGCTGCACGACATCGCCGAGCAGGTACGCCTGCAAATACAGGGCCTGCCGGGCGTCGCCAACGTCGGCCTCGCGGGCGAACAGGAGCGGGAGCTGCGGGTCACCGTGGACCCGCACCAGTTATCCGCCCTGGGGATTCAGCTGGGGGAGATCGTCGCGGCGTTGCGCAACAATCTGCAGGATCTGCCCGGCGGCACGATCAAAGCGGCGGAGGGCGGCATCCGCCTGCGCGGGCGCGGCGAATCCTCCGACCCCCGGGTGCTGGAGCGGCTGGTGTTGCGCGCCACCGACGACGGCGGGCAACTGCTGCTCGGCGAAGTGGCCCAAATCGAACTGCGATTCGAGGAGGCGACCACTTACGCCCGCTTCAACGGCCAGCCCTCGATCAACATGACGGTGACCAAATCGGCGGAGGCCTCGACGATCGCGGTCTCCCGACAAATACGGGAACTGGTGCGGGAACTGCGCCCGCAACTCCCTCCCAGCGCACAGCTTGGCGTACACACGGACATGTCGAAATACGTCAAAACCCGTCTCAACACCGTCAAGTCCTCGGGGTTAATCGGACTGACGCTGTTGCTGCTGGCCCTGTGCCTGCTGCTGGACCTGCGGGTGGCCCTGATCACCGCCTTCGGCATCCCGTTCTCCTTCCTGTTCGCGGTCATCCTGCTGCACTACCTGGGCTATACGATCAACATGATCTCGTTGTTCGCCTTCCTGGTCGTACTCGGCATGATCGTGGACGACGCCATCATCGTGACCGAAAACGCCTACCGGCACGTGGAGGCGGGACTGCCCCCGCACCAGGCCGCGCTGCGAGGCGCGCGCGAGGTGGCCGCCCCGGTGGTCGTAGCCACGCTCACCACCGTCTCGGCCTTCCTGCCAATGACCACCATCGGGGGCACGCTGGGGCTGTTCATTCAGGCGATCCCGGTGATCGTCGCGGGCGCCCTGCTGGGCTCGATGCTGGAGTCCTTCATCGTCCTGCCGGGTCATGCGGCGCTGCTGCTGCGCGCCCGCAAACGACCGCGCCGATGGTCCGGGTGGCGGCGCCTGCGGGACGGCTACGGGCGCCTGCTGCGCTGGGCTACGGGGCGCCGCTACCTGGTGCTGGCCATGACCGCCAGCCTGCTGGCCGCCAGCGTCAGCTACGCCGCGACCCGCATCCCCTACCAACTGTTCGGACACGTGGATCTGGGCCAGTTCTTTATCAACATCGAGGCGCCGAACACCTACAGCCTGGAACAGAGCGAACAACTGGCACAGCGCGTCGAAAAAGCCATTTTCGAGGCGATAAACGAAGACGAGCTGGACACGCTCTACACCAACATCGGGATCAGCTTTACCGACTTCCAGCGCTTCAGCAAGGGCAGCAACCTGTTGCAACTTGTGGTGGACCTGAAGAGTCCGGCACCGCGGGGCTTCATCGAACGCTGGGTCTCGCCGCTGGTCAGCCTGGATTTCTCCGGCCACAGCGGCAAGCGGCAGCGCAGCGTTGACGCCATCAGCGACGCGGTGCGCCAGCGGCTGTCGCAGATCCCCGGCATCCGGCGGCTTCGGATCGTGCGCCAGGACGCGGGCCCCCCCGGCAACGACATCGAGCTGGGCATCGTCAGCCGGGACCCGGCACGGCTGCGCGCCCTCAGCGACGAGGTCCAGGACTTCCTGCGCCGGCTGCCGGGAGTCCGCGACGTGCAACACGACCAGGAAGCCGGCAAGGTAGAGTTCCATTACACCCTGAACGAGAAGGGCCGCCGCCTGGGACTCACGCAGGAAGCCCTGAGCGAGGCCGTGCATATCGGCTACCTGGGCCGCAAGGTCACGCACGTGACCCTGGAGGGCAAACGGATCCCGGTGCGGTTAATGTACTCGGACCAGCTGCGCCGCGAGGCCGACAGCCTGGCCCGCCTGCCGATCATCCTGCCCTCGGACAGGACCGCGTACCTGGGCGACGTGGCCGAGATCCGCGCCGCTCGCGGCCCCAATCACCTGCGCCACCGGGACGGCCTGCGCATGGCGCGGCTGAGCGCCGACGTCAATACCGAATTCATCACCGCCCTGGAGGCCAGCGCCCTGATCCAGGAGCGCTTCGCCCCCGCCGGCGCCGAGGCCGACTATAAACTCTTGTTCCTGGGCGAAAAGAAACGGGCGCGGGAATCCTTCGCCGGGATCTCCCAGGCGCTGTTCATCAGCCTCGCCCTGATTTCTTTCCTGCTGACCGCCCTGTTCCGCTCCCTGCTTGACCCGCTCGCGGTCCTACTGACCATCCCGCTGGGTTTCGTCGGCGTCATCGCGGGCCATGCGCTGTTCGGGTACAACCTGCAATTCCTTTCCGTCATCGGGATGCTCGCCCTCTCCGGCATCATCATCAACGATTCGCTGATCCTGGTGGATTTCTGCAAGCGGCTGCGGGCCGCGGGAATGCCGTTGCGCGAGGCAACGATCCGCGCCGGGCTTATGCGCGCCCGGCCCATCCTGCTGACCACGATCACCACCTTTCTGGGCTTGTCGCCGTTGATTTTCTTCGCCACCGGCCAGACGGCCTTCCTGGCTCCCATGGCGGTCAGCCTGGGTTTCGGCCTGCTGTGCGCGACGCCATTGATCCTGATCACCCTGCCCTGCCTCTGCCTGGCCGCCGAAGATCTGCGCCTGCTGGCGCGGCGGACGCTTCGTCGAGCAGCCGCGCGCGATGCGCCGCATAGAATCGCAGGCAGTCCCGCACCCCCAGAACCACCGCTCTCGAACTGACAGTCGCGCCGCTCACCTGATCGAAGGCCCCGTCGTCGCCGCCCACCGCCCAGCGCGCCGCCGGCAACCGTTCCAGGGAATGGCCGCGCAAGGCCGCCAACCAACCCGGGGCGGCAACGCCACCGCCCAGCCCCGGCGTCTCTTCATGGCGCAACACCCGCACCCCGGTCACCGTGCCGTCGCGCTCGATTCCCACCGCCAACTCCAGGGCGCCGTGATAACCGCGCACAACGACCGGCAACAGGGCCACTCCCAGCACTTCCCCGGCACGACGCAAGCGATAGGCATGAAACTTCTGAGGCTGAGAAAAAAAGACCCGCTCTTCCACATGCATGCGGTCCAGGTGCGGACGGTTGTCGTAGGACAACGGCGCCACCTGCTCGATCACGCGCAGCACCTGCCGTTGCCACCGTTCCTCCATACCCTGCCGGGAGAGCGCATGCAACGACAGCGCCAGCCCCAGGCAGGCGGCGGCAACCAGCGCCGCCAGCAGGCGACCCGGGCCTTTCAAGCGCTCGTCCCCAGTACGCGAGGCCGCGTGATCCGGTCAATCAGCGGCACGGCGGCGTTCATGATCAAAACGGCAAAGGCCACGCCATCAGGAAAGCCGCCAAAGCGGCGCACGCTCCAGGCGAGCAGCCCGATCCCGGCTCCGTACAACACCCGTCCCCAGGCGGTGGTGGCCGAGGTGGCCGGGTCGGTAGCGACGAAGAAGGCGCCGAGCAGGGCGCCGCCGCTCGCCAGGTGAAACCACGGCGAAGCGTGACGCTGGTCGTCGTACAGGTAAAACAAAGCGGCGACGCAAAACAGGGCCAGCAACATGGCCGCGGGGATTCGCCAATCAATCAGCCGCCGCGCCAGCAACCAGCAGCCGCCGGCCAGCCAGGCCGGCGCCAGCCACTCCCAGCCGCGCCCGCCCACCGCGCCGAACACCGGAGCGGCGCGCAATTCCTCCAGAGTTGCCATGCCGGCCAGCCCGCTCTGCACGTAGCCCAGGGGCGTCGCTCCGCTCACGGTATCCAGGCCGGGCGCCGCCGGCCACAAGGAGAGCCGGACCGGAAAGCAAAGCAGCACGAAGACATAGCCCGCCATGGCCGGGTTAAAGAGGTTGCGCCCCAGACCGCCGTAGCAATGCTTAACGACCAGAATCGCAAAGGCCGCGCCCGCCGCCGACAGCCACCAGTCCGCCAGGGGACTGATGCAAAGGGCCAGCAGCCAGGCAGTGACCAAGGCGCTGCCGTCCGTCAGGGCAGGCCGCAGGGGGAGTCCGCGCAGGCGTAGCGCCAGCGCCTCGCAGGCCAGGGCGGTCAGACTGGCGACGGCCAGGTGCAACAGCAGACGCGGACCGAACAGCCAACAAGACAGCAACAGGCCAGGCGCCAGGGCAGCCAGCACCTCGCGCATGAGCGCGGCAACGGATGTCCCTGCATGCAGATGCGGCGAAGATACCGGGGCGGCGCTCATGCGCCGTCGCCCGCTACGGCGAGCGGCGCCCCCGCGTCGGCCGTCGGCCCCCGGTCCCCGGTCATGTACACGCCATCGAAGCAGGAGGCGTCAAAACGGGATATGGAGGGATTGCCCTGCCTGACCGCCTGCACCAGATCGTCCAGCCCCTGGTAGAACAGCCGGTCGGCGCCCACCAATTCGCAGATCTGCCGCTCGCCCCGGCCATGCGCGATCAACTCTTCCACCGAGGGGATATCAATCCCGTAATAGTTCGGATAGCGCACCGGCGGCGCGGCGGAGGCGAAATACACCTTGCGGGCGCCGGCGTTGCGGGCCATCTGGACGATCTCGCGGGAGGTCGTTCCGCGCACCAACGAGTCGTCCACCAGGAGAACGTTCTTGCCGCGGAACTCCGCCCCGATGGCGTTCAGCTTCTGGCGCACGGATCGTTTGCGCACGCGCTGCCCCGGCATGATGAAGGTGCGCGGCACATAGCGGTTCTTGACCAGGCCCTCCCGGTACTCGACGCCCAGGCGCCGCGCCAAAGGCAGGGCCGCCGTGCGCCCGGTCTCCGGGACCGGAATGACGACGTCTATGTCGTGCTCCGGCCACCGCTTCTGGATCGCGCGGGCCAGCGCCTCGCCCATGCGCAGCCGGGCCTCGTACACCGAAATGCCGTCAATCACCGAGTCCGGGCGGGCAAGATAGACGAACTCGAACAAGCAGGGAGAGGGGGCGGCCGACATGCCTTGCCAGGAACGGGAATGGAAGGCGCCGTCCCCGGAAACGAACACGGCCTCTCCCGGCGCCAGGTCGCGCACTCGCTCGAAGTCGAGGATATCTATGGCGACACTCTCGGAAGCAAAGACGTACTCCTTGCCGCCGCTGCTCTCGCGGCAGCCGAAGACCAGCGGGCGAATGCCATGCGGATCCCGAAAGGCCAACAGACCGTGACCGGCGATCAGCACCACCACGGCATAGCCTCCCCGGCAACGGCGGTGTACGCCCCGCACCGCCTCGAAAATCTGCACTGGCTCCAGACGGGTTCGGTCCGCCCGGCGCAGTTCGTCGGCCAACACGTGCAACAGCACTTCCGAGTCGGAGCCCGTGCGCAAACGATCCGGCCGCCCGCGGGAGATTTCGCGCCGCTGCTCCGCGCTGTTGGTCAACTGACCGTTATGCGCCAGCACCATGCCGTAGGGAAGCCGCACGTAGAGCGGCTGCGCTTCGGCGGCCGAGAACCCCCCGGCAGTGGGGTAGCGTACATGGCCGATCCCCTGCCTGCCCCGCAGCTGGATCATGTCTTCGGCGGAAAAGACATCGCGCACCAAGCCGTTCCCCTTGCGCAGAAACAAACGATTGCCTTCGCAGGTCACCAGGCCGGCCGCATCCTGCCCCCGGTGTTGGAGCACCGTCAGGCACTCGCAGAGGGCCTGGTTAACCGGCCCCTGGGCGACAATACCGATCAGTCCGCACATGATGGGAACAGGCCGCGCCGCTGCAGGGAAGGCAATGGCGGCCGCGCACGGCCCAACCCGAGCGTTACCCCTCCGGAAGCAAAACCAAGCAAGTGAACCTCCGACTCCCCGTGGTCGCGACGCGCTAAGGATAGCGCTGGATTATACCCTTGATCTTGAGCTTCTGCCGCAATTCGTCGCGCTGCCGCGCCGCCGTTCGGCGGGACAGCTCCGGCCCCACCTGAACACGGTAAACGGCCTCGCCGCCGCTGTCATGCTGGCTGACGAAGGCGCGATAACCTGCCTTGCGCAACCGATCCTGCAAGGCGTCCGCATTTTTCCGGCGTGCGAAGCTGCCCATCTGCACTACCCAGGCATCGCCGTCATCCGGCGCCCCTGTGCCCTCGCCGGCGGCGGCCGGCGACAAGGGCGGCGGCTTGGCTGCCGCGGACGGCGGCGGCGAAGGCGATTTGACGGCCGCCGGCGGCGGCTTGGCTGCCGCAGACGGCGGCGACGAAGGCGGCTTGACGGCCGCCGACGGCGGCTCGGCTGCCGCGGACGGCGGCGGCGAAGGCGGCACCTCGGGGAGGCCATCCAGCACGACCCCCTTCAGCGGCGCCGTCCCGGCTTCTCCCGCCACTTCCTCCGCGGCATCCTTCGCTGGCTGGAAACCGGGATCGAAGTCCACCGCCGGCGGCGGCGGGGGAGGCTCCACGGGCGGCAGCTCCGTGACCGGTTCGTCCAGAATCAGGGGGATAAAGATCGCCGCCAAGACCACCAGTATGGCCGCGCCCGTCAGCCGTTCCTGCAGTTGCCGCTCCACAAGCGTCCCGCCGGTCCGTTCAGCGCCCGCCCAGCGCCCCGGACGCCAACTCGCCGCCGTCCAGGCCGCGCCAGGCCGCGCGCCCCGCGCCCACGCCGCAATTCAGCCAGTTCAAGGCGCCTCCCACAGTCAGGAAAGAGCCCGTCACCACCGCCCGGTCGGCGGCGGAAGCGGAATGGCTCAGGCGGTCCAGCGCGCCCCAGATATGGCGATAGACCCGCACTGGCTTATCCGTTACCGGGCGCAGCTCCGCCAGCAACGTAGCGGCGGACGCGCCGCGCCACCCCGGCAATCCCACCACGTGCCAATAATCCGCGGCCCGATCGAGTTCGGCAAACACGGCACGGTGATCCTTATCCCGGAGCATGCCGACCACCATGTGGGTGGCGCCGGACACCGGCAAATCGGCGAGGCCGCGGCGCAGCTCCAGTGCCGACTGAGGGTTGTGCGCCACGTCCAGGAGCAGCGGCGGCAGCCCCGGCACTACCTGGCAACGGCCGGCAAGCCGGCAGGACTTCAACCCTTCGACAATCGCGGACTCCGGCACCGGCAAACGGCCGGCAAGCCGGTCCAGAGCCATCAACGCGCCCGCGGCGTTGCGCACCTGACAACTGCCATAGGGGTACGACAGGGGCAGTCCCTCGTACTCGCGCCCTCCCCCGCGCCAGCACCACGACCCGGTCCCATCCTCTTTTTTTTCGCAGGAAAAATCGCGCCCGAGAATGCTGAGCGGCGCCCGCAATCTCCGGGCGCAAGCGACCAGGGACGCGGGCGGCGCCGGGTCCGAACACACCGCGGGCACACCCGGGCGAAAGATGCCCGCCTTCTCCCTGCCGATCGCTTCCCGGTCGTCCCCAAGCCACTCCTGGTGATCCATGGCGACGGAGGTTACCAGAGCCAAGTCGGCATCGAGGACATTTACGGCATCCAGCCTGCCCCCCAGGCCAACCTCAAGCAAGGCCACATCCACGTCGGCCTCCCGGAACAACTGCAGAGCGGCCAGGGTGCCGAACTCGAAATAGGTCAACACGGTGCCGCAACGCGCCTCCTCGACGCGGGCAAAGACGCGGCACAAATCGGCATCCGTCGCCTCCCGGCCCGCGACCCGGATGCGCTCGTTGTAGCGCACCAGATGCGGAGAATAATACGCGCCGGTGCGATACCCGGCGCGGCCCAACACCGCCTCCAGCACCGCCACGCTGGAACCCTTGCCGTTGGTGCCGGCCACGCTGATCACGCAGTAGCCGGGAGCGAGCAAACCCATGCGCGCGGCAACCTGGCGGCAACGGTCCAAACCCAATTCCACGGCACGGGTATGGATCTGCTGCTGCCAGGCCAGCCACTGCTCCAGGCTGCGGTTGCCGGCGACAGGCAGGCCGTTGCCGGAGAACAGAGTCGCCGGCTCGCTCACAGCGTCGCTCCTTCGAGCAGCGTCATGGCCCGCTCCTCCGGCGGCATCGGAAGGCCCAGCATCAGGGCCAGCATAGAGGCGATCCGATCCCGCAATTGCCCACGGGAGACAATCATGTCCACCGCCCCATGCTCCAGCAACGACTCGCTGCGCTGAAAGCCCTCCGGCAACGGCTCGCGTATGGTCTGCTCGATCACGCGCGGCCCGGCAAAGCCGATCAGGGCGTCCGGTTCCGCGACTATCACGTCGCCCAGCCAGGCAAGGCTGGCGGAGACGCCACCCATGGTCGGGTCGGTCAACACGGCAAGGTAGGGCAGGCCGCGCTCCCGGAACCGGGCCAGGGCGACGCTGGTCTTGGCCATCTGCATCAACGAAGCCAACCCCTCCTGCATACGGGCGCCGCCGCTGGCACAGAAACAGACCAGGGGCAGCTCCCGCTCCAGCGCATGCCGCACGGCCCGCACAAAGCGCTCCCCCACCGCGGAACCCATGGAACCGCCCAGGAAATGGAAATCGAAGGCACAGGCCACCAGGGGAATCCCCTTGACGCGCCCCGCCAGCACGACCAACGCGTCCGTCTCGCCGGTACTGCGCCGCGCCTGCTGCAAGCGATCGCGATAACGTTTCCGGTCCTTGAATTTCAGTCGGTCCACGGCAAGCAAGCCGGCGCCCACCTCTTCCTTTTTTTCGTCCGGGTCGAGAAAAAATTGCAGGCGGAGGCGCGCCGGGATACGCATATGGTAACTGCATTTCGGACAGACGTGCAGGCACCGCTCCAATTCCGGGCGATACAAGACCTCGTTGCAGCGCTCGCAACGGGTCCACAGTCCCTTGGGCACCTGGCGCCGGTTGCCATTCTTGCTCTTAACGCGCGGGCGCAGCAGCTTCTCGAACCAACTCACCACCAGCGCCTCCGTTCCGCCGCCGGCGCGTTCACCCCGGGAGCCCCGCGCCGTCCACTGCCATGCGGATCTCCCGCGCGAAACCGCTCGCGACCTCGGGCAGGCGGCCAGGTTCCCCGGCAACCGCGGCAAGACGCTCCACCAGGGCGCTGCCAATCACCACGGCATCGCCCAAGCCGGCGGCGCCGGCCGCGGCGCGCGAATCCTTGATCCCGAAACCCACCGCCACGGGCAAGGAACTGCTGTGCCGGACACGATCCAAGGCCGTCGCCACTTCCTTCAATTCCAGGTGCTCGCTGCCGGTCACCCCCTTGAGCGACACGTAATAGAGGAATCCCCGGGCGGACCGGCAGATCCGTTCCAGCCGCCGCTCCCCCGTGGTGGGGGAAAGCAGAAAGATCTGGTCCAGCCCGCGGCGGCGCAATTCCTCCGAGACCTCCGCCGCCTCTTCGGGGGGGAGATCGACCAGCAGGACGCCGTCAACCCCGGCAGCGGCCGCCGCCGCGCCGAAAGCCGCCACCCCCATAGCCTCCACCGGATTGAGATACCCCATCAGGACCACCGGCGTGACCCGGTCTCGCTCCCGAAAACAGGCCACCATCCGCAGTACGTCCGACAGGCTGGTACCGTGCTCCAGGGCGCGCTCGCTGGAACGCTGAATCGCCGGCCCGTCGGCCATCGGGTCGGAGAAGGGCACGCCCAGCTCGACCAGGTCGGCGCCGCCCTCCACGAGAGCGTGCATAAGCGGCACGGTATGCTCAGGGCACGGATCCCCGGCGGTGATAAAGAGGATCACCCCCCGGCGGTTGCGGGCGCGAAGCCCCCGAAAACAGTTCTCAATGCGGTTCATTGCCATAGCTATGGACGGGGCGGATGCCGATAGCGGCACTGCGGAGCCGGCGCGTCATGCCACGGGTTCCAGGATGCCCCCGCCCTGAGCCGCGACGATCTCGATATCCTTGTCGCCCCGACCGGAAAGGCAGACGACGGCCGCCGCATCGTCGCCTGCATCCCGGGCCCACTGCGCCGCATAGGCCAGGGCATGGCTGGATTCCAGCGCGGGGAGAATGCCCTCGACCCGGGTAAGCTCGTGAAAGGCGGCCAACGCCTGCTCGTCGGTGACCGTCACGTAATGTACGCGGCCCGTGTCCTTAAGCCAGGCATGCTCGGGGCCCACGCCGGGATAGTCCAGCCCCGCCGAAATCGAATGGGTCGCAAGGATTTGGCCATGCGGGTCCTCGATCAGGTAGGTGCGGTTGCCGTGCAACACCCCCGGGCGGCCGGCATTGAGCGAGGCGGCGTGGCGGCCAGTGGCCAACCCCATGCCCCCGGCCTCGACGCCATACATCGCCACCTGCGCGTCCTCGAGAAAGGGATGAAACAACCCGATCGCATTGGAGCCCCCGCCGACGCAGGCGACCAACGCATCCGGCAGGCGCCCGACCTGTTCCAGGAATTGCCGCCTCGCCTCCTGGCCGATCACCGACTGGAAGTCGCGCACCATAGCCGGGTAAGGATGCGGCCCGGCGGCCGTGCCGATGATATAAAACGTATCGTCCACGTTACGCACCCAGTCCCGCATCGCCTCATTGAGGGCATCCTTGAGGGTGCGGGAACCCGAGCGCACCGGCGCCACCTCGGCGCCCAGCAGCCGCATGCGATAGACATTGCTGGACTGGCGGCGCATATCCTCGGTACCCATATACACCGTGCATTCCATCCCGAAACGAGCGGCGACGGTGGCGGTAGCCACGCCATGCTGCCCGGCGCCAGTCTCGGCGATCAGACGCTTCTTGCCCATGCGCCGGGCCAGCAACGACTGGCCCAGGGTATTATTGATCTTGTGGGCGCCGGTGTGGTTCAGGTCTTCGCGCTTGAGATAGATGCGCCCGCCGCCCAACTCCCGGCTCCAACGACGGGCGCAATACAGCGGCGAGGGCCGGCCCACGTAAGCCGACAACTCCTGCCGCCATTCCCGCTGAAAATCGTCTTCCGACAGGTAGTGCCGCCAAGCCAGTTCCAACTCTTCGAGAGGCGCCACCAGGGTCTCCGCGACGTAGCGCCCCCCGTAGGGCCCGAAGCGGCCGCGCGCGTCCGGCAACGCCCCGGAAGGCTCAGGAGAAACCGACTTCATGCTCCGCACCGCGCACCTCCTCGACAAAGGCCGACATCCGCTCCGAACTCTTGACCCCGGGAGCGGATTCGATGCCGCTACTGACATCTACTCCATCGGGGGACACCTGCCGGATCGCCTGGGCGACATTATCCGGCCGCAATCCGCCCGCCAGGACGATCCGCGCCCCGCGCAAACGCGGGATCCGGGACCAATCGAAGGCCTGTCCCGTGCCCCCCCAGGCCCCGGGCCGAAAGCTATCCAATAGTATGCCAAAGGCATCCGAAAAAGTAGTGGCCGCCCGCTCGAGATCCGCGCCCGGCGCGCAGTGCACGGCCTTCAGGTAGGGCAAGCCGTAGCGCCGGCATGCCTCCGGCGTCTCCCGGCCATGGAACTGCAACAGGTCCAGGGGCAGAGCGGCCAGCACTTCCTCCACCTGCGCGGGCCGGGGATGCACGAACAGGCCGACACGGGTCACGGAGTCAGGCAACTCGGCGACGATCTCGCGAGCCAGGGGCAGCGCCACCGCCCGCGGGCTCGGCGGGTAGAACACCAGGCCCACGGCATCCACCCCCAGCCGGGCGGCATGCCGCGCATCCTCCGGGCGGGCGAGCCCGCAAAATTTAATCCACATGCCGCCCGCGGCCCCGTTCAAGGCGGCGCCCCCCCCGGATAGCATAGCGGCCGGGGCAGGTCGTACTCGGCGGGATAGCGCACGTCCGCCAGGTACAAACCGGCGGGCGAGGCGGTGAAGCCGCCCCGGGAACGGTCCCTGGCATACAGCACTTCCCGCGCCCATGCCGGCTTGCGCCGGCCCAGCCCGACCATGATCAACACCCCGGCAATATTGCGCACCATACGCTGGAGAAAGGCATTCGCCTCCACCTCCAGGATAACCAAATCGCCCCGTTTCCACACTTGCAGGCGATAGATCGTGCGGCGGGGATTCTTTGCTTGGCAGCCGCCGCCCCGATACGATGTGAAATCATATTCGCCCACCAGGTGGGCAGCTGCCTCGCCCATGGCCGCCACGGCCAGTTCCCGGGGCTCCCAGGCCACCATAGCGGCGCGCAGCCCCGGACGCGCCGGGCGATTCAGGATCAAGTAGCGGTAACAGCGCCTCTGGGCCGCATAGCGGGCATGGAACTCCGCCGGCGCCGGACGCGCCCACAGCACGGCGATATCGGCTGGCAAAAGGGTATTCGAGCCCAGCGTCCAGGCGCGCAAGGGACGGCCCGCGCAGCCCTCTCCGTCGAAATGCGCCACCTGGTAGCTCGCGTGCACGCCGGTATCGGTACGGCCCGCGCACTGTACGCAGATACTGCGCCCCGCCACGGAAGACAAGGCATCCTCCAGGCAGGCTTGGACGGTGCGTTCCCCGCGCTGGCGTTGCCAGCCGCGGAACCGCACCCCGCAGTACTCCAGTGCCAGTGCGATTCTCACGCCCAGCGCCCCAGGGCAGCCAACAGGGCGAACAGCGACAGGACGCCAAGCCATTCCCGGGGCCGCGGCCGGCCCGGGTCCGGCGGCAGGCGCAAACGCCGCGGCAGGTCTTGCGAGGAGGGGGCGCAACGCTGCATCAGGACGCCCATCGCCTCCTCCAGAAGGCGCGCCCCGGCAGCGGCCGGGGGGCCAGCCCGCGGCCGGGGGGCCGGGACCCGGCGCCCGGCCAGCAAACGGGAAAGCCGCTGCTGTTCCTCCGGAAGACACTCCAGGGTCAACCACAACCGCGCCGCCAACCGCTCCCCCGGAACTCCCGCCCGGCGCAACGGCCGCAACCACCACAACAGCCCCGCAAGCAGTTCCTCACGGGAACTGGCCTGACGCAGGGTGTCAACCGCAAGCGCCAGCAGCGCCAAGCCCAGGCAATTCCGCAGGGCGGCATCCAGTGCCGGGCGCCAGGAGCCCTGCGGCGCAGACGACGGCGCATACATCCACAGGTGAGCCAACAAGATAGCCAAAAACAGCCAGCGCGTGCGCCATAAGGGCTGCCAACTCCACAGCCGCCCGACCGCCCGCGACCGCACCATCGCAAGCAACAGCGCAACGCCCGTCAGTATCGCCCAATTGCCGGCGGCGAGAAACATGGCGAGCACGAGCACATTCGCAATGCGCACAGCCGGGTGCATGGTTCGAACTCCTCCAGCCGTAACCCCTGCAGCCGCAAGGAGAAAAGGAATGCTATTGCGGGGCCTGGGAAAGCAATTGCTGCGCCTCCTTGCGTTGCGCCTCGTCGCCCTCGGCTATGACCTCGTCCAAAGCGGATTTCGCATTATCCATGTCGCCGAGTTCGATATAGGCGCGGGCCAGGTCCAGCTTGCTGGCGGGAGTATCGGACACCGAGGTGGTGGGACCCGTCTCCGTGGTCTCGGGCGCCGCGGCCGCATCGGGTCCTTCTTCCAGCTCAAGGGCCAACTCGATAGAGTCGTCGCCGGCGCCGGCATCGGCGGCGGCCTCCGCCTCGGGGGCAGCTTCCCCGCCCGCGGCGGAATCCTCGCTCTGGACTCCATTGCGGGCAATTTCGTCCAGCGTCTTCCCGGGGGGCATGGCGGCCTCGTTGCCGCCCGCAGGCGTCAAATCCAAACCGTCGCCCGCTTCGTCCAGGGACAACTCCTCGCCGCCTTCGTCGCCGCCCGCCGCATCCAGGGACAATTCCTCGCCGCCCTCGCCGCCGCCCGCTTCGCCTGCCGCCGCCAACTCCACGCCGCCGCCCTCGTCCAGGGACAGCTCCTCGCCGCCCTCGCCGCCGCCCGGCACCGCGAGATCGAGTTCGCCCACATCGTCCAGGGACAACTCCTCATCGGCAGCTTCGCCCGCTACGGCCTCCTGCGGTGGCGGCGATTCCTCGCCGGGAATCTGGATCTCCCCCGGCTCGAGCGCGGATGTCCGATCCAGCGCATCCTCCGGCGACGGCTCCTCGCCCCCGACAAGCAACTCGGTGGCATCCTCCGTGTCGCCTTGTTCGCCCGCGGACTGATCCAGGTCGAAATCCAGGGCCTCCATAAGTTCCCCCGTCTCCTCGGCCTGGGTATCGTCCACCGCCGCGGCATCCCCGCCCGCCGCCACCTCGGCAAGAGCCTTTTCCGCCTCCTCCCTGGGCAGACGCTGGGTGGCGGCAATGTTTGCCGAAGTGGCCTCGACGGCAGCGACCTCCCCTTCCGCAGACGCCTCGAACAACGCGCGGCCAACCCCCATCTCCTGCCACATATTGACGGCGGCCTCCCACTGTTCTCCCTCGCCCCCGGTCTTCTCGTGCAGAGCGCCCGCCGCCTTCTCGAAGGCGGCAGGATCGTTCTGCGCGCCGTATATCTCCAACAGCTTGAGATGGTAATTGAGATTTTCCGGGTCCTCGGCAAGCGCGGAATGGATAAACTCCGCCGCCTTGTCGTACTCGCTGTAGGCGAGCAGCACGTTGACCTCGGCAAGACGCGCGCCGATCTCCGCCTCATCGTCGTCGGACACCTCGAAATCCAGACTAGCCGCCTCGTCCAGCGGCAACTCCTCGATCTCCGTACTTTCCAGACCCTGCTCTTCGTCGGCGATCTCCGCCGCCGGCGTCCCGGTTTCCTCGATGCTGTCGAAATCGGCCTCGGTGTCGGCCTCGCCCTCGACTTCGGCATCGGCCCCGGAAGCAACCTGCGTTACCTCGCTATCTTCCATCCATTCCTCGTCCAGGATCTCCTCGTCCGAGGCGGCCTTGCGCCGGCGATACAACAGCAGACCCACCCCGGCAATCACCAGTACAGCCAGGCCGCCGCCCGCCGGGAGCGCATACTGCGCCGCCATCGCCTTCACGGGCCCGGCCATGGCGCTCGCACGGCCCATCAAGTTATCCAGAAACCCGGCGCCCTCGGAGCTGGAATCCTCCGCCGGCGGCGGCTCCACCGGCGGCGGCTCCACCGGCGGCGGCTCTACCGGCGGCGGCTCCACCGGCGGCGGCTCCACCGGCGGCGGCTCCACCGGCGGCGGCTCTACCGGCGGCGG
>JAPPPX010000114.1 GCA_028817305.1 Gammaproteobacteria bacterium
GCGGCGCCTCCTTCCCCCCAGCGGACACGGAAATCGCAACCGCCGCTTCCCCCCCCACCGCAGCAGCCGGCGCCTGACGGCTTGGCTGCCGCGACTCCCCCTCCAGGGGGGAGTGATGGGAAAAATGAGGGAATAGCGGAATAAGAGAGCCGCTTTGCTTTCCTTCGATTGCGTAACGGCTTGGCGCCCGCCCTGTGCGGTGCAGTTGCAATGCGGGGTGTGCTAGTATTCCGGGCGCAATGACTCTGTTATGGTGGCATTGGATCGTTTTCGGCGTCGTCTTGCTGGTCGCTGAGATCGTATTCGTTAATTCCTACTGCATCCTCTGGTTTGGACTCGGCGCTTTGGTCGTGGGCGCACTGCTGGCACTGGCGCCCGGGTTCGCCTTGTGGGCGCAGGTCCTGTTGTGGGCGGCGCTTTCCGCCGCGGCGCTGGCCGCGTGGATTTTTTACTTCCGGCCCCATTTCGACCGCCGCCGCCGCGCCGAGGCGCGCCGGGAGTTGGTGGGCGCCGCCGGCATCGTGGTGCGCTCGGCAGGCGGGCAGGGGGATGTGCGCTTTCAGAAGCCTTATGGCGGGCGTGACGTGTGGCCGTTCAAGACCGCGCAGGCATTTAAGGTGGGCGAGCGCGCCGTCGTGGCCGGGGTTGCCGCCAACGGAGAGTTGAAGTTGGAGAGAAGTTCCTGAATCCGGGAGGGGAGAACTAGTTATGCAAGGAGCATTTTTGTTGGTCAGCTTTGCCGTCTTCGTCCTGATCCTGGTTGCGGTTGCCAACGGCATCCGCACGGTGCCGCAGGGCGAGGAGTGGGTAGTGGAGCGCTTCGGCAAATACCGGCGCACGCTGCCGCCCGGCCTTTCTTTTATCGTGCCGTTCTTCGACCGGGTCGCCTACAAACTGGTGACCAAGGACATCGTGCTGGACGTGGATCGCCAGGAGGTGATCACCAAGGACAATGCGGTGATCCATACCAACGCGGTGGCCTTCATCAAGGTGACGGACCCGATGGCGGCGGTGTATGGCGTCGTGGACTTTGCGCTGGCGGTGCGCAACCTGGTGCAAACCTCGTTGCGTTCGATCATCGGCGGGATGAGTCTGGACGAAGCGCTGTCCTCGCGCGAGCAGATCAAGGCGAGCCTGCGCAATTTGCTTGCTTCCGACATGCAGGATTGGGGGATTACCTTGAAGTCGGTGGAGATCCAGGACATTAAGCCGTCGGAGTCTATGCAGCAGGCGATGGAGCAGCAGGCTGCCGCCGAGCGCGAGCGCAAGGCGATGGTGACGCGCGCGGAAGGCGCCAAACAGTCGGCCATCCTGGAGGCGGAGGGACGGCTGGAGTCCGCCAAGCGGGACGCCAAAGCCGAGGTGACGCTGGCGGAGGCGTCCAAATTGGCGATCAACCTGATCCGGGAGACTACGGACAGCCCCGAATTGCCGCTTACTTACCTTTTGGGCCAGCGCTATATCCGGGCGCTCAAGGAGCTGTCGGAGTCCGCCAACGGTAAATTCGTGGTGTTGCCCGCTGATTTCCAGGAGGCGATCAAAGGGATGCTTGCCGGCCGGGGGAAGTAGCTTGGGCAGGTGCCGCTGCCAGGGCGCGGCAGGCGGCGCATGAGCCGCCAGGCTTCGCCGGGGGGGGCCGCCGAGAGGAGTGACGCGGGTACGGTAGGCGGCGCCTGGTCGCGGAGCCGTTCGCCGCCGCCCCGCGCCGACACCACGATTCCGGGGGGGGCGGATGGGGCCCAGGCGCCCCCTCGGCGCCGCCGCCGGGATTGGGGACTGGGCGCGCTTTGGGACTTGCGGCGTTTCCTGCGCCCCTACCGCGCCCAGGTGGCACTGGCGGTCTTTTTCCTGTTTGCCGCCTCGGCGGCCACCCTGGCCATGCCGGTCACCATCCGCCTGGTGATTGACGCCGGCATCCTGGCCGAACAGACGGCTGCCGTGCATAGCTACTTCTTGCTGCTGTTCCTGCTTGCCGCGCTGCTGGCCCTTTCCTCTGCGATGCGCTATTACCTGGTAACTACCCTGGGCGAACGGGTGGTGGCCGACCTGCGCCGGGAGGCATACGCTCACGTGATTCGTCTGGGGCCGCCGTTCTTCGAGTCGGTGAGTTGCGGCGAGGTGCTGTCGCGCCTGAATACCGATACTACTCTGATCCAGACTGTGGTGGGCAGCAACCTGTCGGTGGCTCTGCGCAGCCTGATCGTGTTGGTGGGCGCCCTGGCGCTGATGTTCGCTACCAGCCCCTGGCTGGGAGGGGCGATCTTGTTGCTGGTGCCGCCGGTCGTTTTCCCGCTGGTCTATTTCGGGCGCCGGGTCAGGCGCCTGTCCCGCATTGGCCAGGACCGGGTGGCCGACGCCAGCGGCCTCGCGGTCGAGACGCTCAACGCGGCGACGACGATCCAGGCCTTCAATCTGGAACAGCGCGCCTCCGATCGCTTCTCGCACTTGATCCGGCGCTCCTTTATCGCCGCCCGGCAGCGGATCCACACCCGCGCTGTGCTCACCGCCCTGGTGATCCTGCTGGTGTTCGGCTCGGTGGTGCTGGTGCTGTGGCTGGGCGCGCAGGACGTGATCTCCGGGCGCATGAGCAGCGGTACGCTGGGGCAGTTTCTGCTGTACGCGATCCTGGTGGCCGGTTCCACGGCCGGGCTCAGCGATATCTGGGGGGAGTTGCAACGGGCGGCCGGGGCGACGGAGCGCTTGTTGCAATTGATCGCGATCGTGCCGGAGACCCGCGCCCGGGCGCCGCAGCGCCTCATGGAACTGACCGGCTCCGGCGGCGGCGGCAAGATCTCCTTCCAGAACATAAGCTTCCGTTATCCCGCCAGGCCGGGGGTGGCCGCCTTGCAGGATTTTTCCTTGGAGATCGCCGCGGGGGAGACCGTGGCGCTGGTGGGGCCCTCGGGCGCCGGCAAGACCACGCTGTTTCGTCTCCTGTTGCGCTTTTATTCGCCGGATTCCGGGATCGTTCTGCTCGACGACGTGGATGCCTCCCTGTTGGCGCCCAGCGAGGTGCGTGCCCGGATCGGATTGGTGCCGCAGGAGATCGCGCTTTTTACCGGCTCCGTGCTGGACAATATTCGCTACGGGCGCCCCGACGCTGACGAGGGGGAAGTGCTGGCGGCGGCGCGCGCTGCCTACGTGCACGAATTCGTGGAGCAGCAACCCGATGGCTACGATACCTTTCTCGGCGAACGGGGATTGCAGCTCTCGATGGGGCAGCGGCAGCGTATCGCCATCGCGCGCGCCATTCTCAAGGATTCGCCGATCCTGTTGCTGGACGAGGCCACCAGCGCCTTGGACGCGGCCAGCGAGTACATGGTGCAACAGGCCCTGCGGCGGATCATGGCCGGCCGCACTACCCTGATGATCGCCCACCGTTTGTCCATGGCAAAGCATGCGGACCGGATCGTGGTCCTGGACGAGGGACAGGTTGTCGCCATGGGCCGGCATGAGGAGTTGACGAGGCGCCAGGGGCTCTACTCGCGCCTGGTGAGCCTGCAGGTAGTCTAGGCGCCGGGGCGGCGCGCGGCCCGGCAGGGTAGGCGGCCACTAGCCGTTACGCAATCGAAGGGAAGAAAATTGGCGCCGTTTGTCGCCAAGAAAGAGGCACCGTGAACAAAAAACCCGCGATTCCTGTGAAACAGTCTGTGCAAAAATCCCGCGGGCATCCAGCGAATAAAGCCCACTCCGCTGTTCCCGCCCTTTACCTCGTCATTCCGGCGAAAGCCGGAATCCCGCATAGAAAGCGCGCGCTTCGCGCTCCTTTGCAGGAATATCCCATGAAGGAAGGGGTGGGCCGTCGGGCGCTGCAATGTGCGCGTTCCGCGCTCTATTTGCGCGGGATTCCG
>JAPPPX010000128.1 GCA_028817305.1 Gammaproteobacteria bacterium
CCGTCCCAGACAACGACACTTCCGGCGGAAAACCGGCGCTCGTGCAATATCCGGGCTAGACACCGGTTGCCTCTCAACGGTATGGCATGATTCAACGCCTAATCTTCTGCAAGTAGCACACCAGTTGGTGCACCTTGGTGGAGGGATTGTCGGTATTGCTCCTCTCGGCGGCCCTCAGCGATCTCGTTGCATGTTGTTTTGCTGTCTCCAACCTTTCCCGCAAGACGCAGAATATGTCCCTGTCGCCTTTCCGGTATTGAGGAAAGTGCTTTTTCAGATCGGCCAACACCTGTTCCGCCGCGGTTCTGCCCGGTCGCGTCCGATATGGCTTGGTACTGTATTCGTAATGCAACAGCAGCCAATACTCGAAAGCGGGTACCGAAGCGATCGCGCGAAAAACTCCCCTGGGTCTAATGCTGCTTAGTAGCGCCAAAGCCCGCGAATAGCCGGCGTGGTCGTCCTTGTCGAATACGCAGAAGACTGTATCGAAAGGGTCGCCCGCTGTTTGCTCTTGTTGATAACGCGCCCGGGCAAGCGCAAGGACGCCCTCGGGAGTGGAATCGCCCTCCCCCGTAATCTCCACGTTGGCGCTGTTTAAACGGTAATCATCTCTGAGCCCCGTAAAATAGTTGGGTTCGGTCTTCCTGCCCTCGCAAACGATCAGCACTTTGGCATAGGGGGCTCTGCTGGCCTTGCGGCGCGCCAAATCTTTGGTGCGCCGCGCTTTGCGCTTGTGGAACAGGGCATCCGTGCCCATCCTTCATCTATCCCTGCGCTTCCCGAATGTAAGGCAGGGCGCCATAACGGCCGGACCGATACGCCAACTCCAGGTTTTCCCTGCCCTTGCGGGGATGAAAATCCGTCAAGGGGTAAAGCCGCGTCGCATGACGCCGGTCTTTTTCGCAAAACCAAATCTGGTCGCGGCGCATCAGGTCCTGACTCAGGATCGAGGTCTCATGGGCAGTGAACAGCAGCTGCGCGTTGCCGGGATTGGTCTCCCTGCCATGAAACCGTTGCACCAGGAACCTGGCCAGTTGCGGATGCAGATTATCGTGCAATTCGTCCACGAATAGCACATAGCCTTTTTGCAGGCTGTCAATCCAGGGGCCGGCAAAAGAAAACATCTTTTGCGTGCCGTCCGACTCCTCGTCAAAACCGAAGTTCTGCTCTTTCCCCTCGGCATCCCGGTGAACCGTTTGGATTGTATAGATCTCCTCATTCTCCATTTCCTTGGAAATCATCTGTTTGACTGACGCCGGCATATCGTCAGGCAGAGATTTCGGGTCGAAAGGCTCTTTCCTGACCCGCAACTCATGAATATCCAGGTCCGCGGTCTTCAAAAAATCCAGCACCTTCCGCTTGCGCTCCGTTCCGCAAAGCTCGGCGCTGAAGATCGGCGACCAACCGGAAACATTGGCAAGGTGCAGGGTCTTCGCGAACCAGTCATATACCGGCTGCAATTGCCGGCTGTTCAACTGCACTGCGGTCGAGAGGAACAAGGCATTGTCGCGGGTTGCCTTCTGCCACAGGGCCTTCTCGCCGCTTAAAAAGGCCCCCAGTTCCCATTCGTATCCGCTCTGGGCCGGCGCCCACGCGCGCCGGAACCAGCGTTGCGCGCGATTCCTGGGATACGCGAACAGCCATTCTTCCACGATGCGCTCCGTCGTAGCGGCAAAGCCGTATTGGTAGCGCACACCGCCGCTGAAGAACGCCGCCTCGAATTCGCTGGGCGCATCCCGCGCCCCGGGATCCAGCCGAAACGGCGCTACCGGAAGAGGGTCCCCCCGGCGCTTCTCCAGGGCAGAACCCGACACAATCGCCTGCATTGCCCTCATAGCCTGCAAGAAATTGGATTTCCCTGCCGCGTTGGCGCCGTAAAGGGCCGCCGAACGCAACAGTTTCATATCGGGCCCGCCCGCTACCAGCGGAACGCCAAAGGTGTGAGAGTCGGTCAATTCCCTGCCCTTCGATGCCCTCAAACTCAGGACCTGCCGTTCCTGGATAGACTTGAAGTTGGCGACGCGAAACTCGATTAACATCCTTATACTCCTTTTATTGCCAAATAATGACATTATTTGCCAAAATAAAGCATGTAAGCGCCTCCATGTCAAATTTTACGGGGCACTGCCGGCGCTTGGGAACCAAGCGGCAACCGTCCGCGGCGGCGGGGATGAAAGATTCCCATCCCCGCCGCCCAACCTACCCCGCTATTCCTGCCCCTGTTCAAGCCAGGGGCAAGCCTGCGGCCTCATTTTTCCCATCGCTCCCCCCTGGAGGGGGGGGGAAGCGGCGGTTGCGATTTCCGTGTCCGCTGGGGGGAAGGAGGCGCCGCTATGCCCCCCACCGGCGCGACTTCGGGCTCCGCCCTCGTCTTGCCGACTCCCCCTCCAGGGGGGAGTGATGGGAAAAATGAGGGGAAAGCGGAATATATATAGAGAACCGCTTTTCTTCCCTTCGATTGCGTAACGGCTGGGGACGGGCCGCCAGCCGATTGATTGCCGCAACCGGCATCGCTTATACTGCGCCCTCGTTGCCGGCTCGGGCAGCAAAGGCGGTACCGCCGACGTCCCGACGCAGCCGGCAGGGCAATAGCGGGGAAAAATCGGCGATGAACCGCGAGGGCTGGCGCATGGCTTTGGCAAGCGCGGGGGGGCAGATCATAGTGACCCTTGCGCTGTGCGGCCTGTTGCTGGCGACGATGGGCCAGCGAGGCGCATGGTCCGCGTTGCTCGGGGGAGGAATCGGCACCGTGGGAAACTTGGCGCTGGGCACATATATGTTTACCGTAAATCATGCGACGCCGCAGGCGATGTTGAGAGGATTCTACATAGGAGAGGCCCTCAAGCTGACGCTGACGGGCGTGTTGTTTTTCCTGGCGCTGGTTTATGCGGATATACAGCAGCCCATACTGCTGCTCGCTTTCATCCTCGCCCTGGCGGCCCAGTGGATGCTGCCGGGGGCGCTCGGCAACAAGTGGAAGGGCGCCCGGTCGTGAAGGCAGCGGCGCCGGATACGGGGGGCGGCCAAACGGAGTACATCCTCCATCACTTGCACAACCTGCAGGTGGGGGAGGGCTTCTGGACCCTGCACCTCGACACCCTGTTTTTTTCCGTCTTTCTGGGGCTGGGGTGCCTGCTGCTCTTTCAGCGGGTGGCGGCGCGGGCCGTCGCCGGGGTGCCGGGGCGGCTGCAGAACTTCGTCGAGATCCTGGTAGAGTTCGTGGACAAGCAAGTGCGGGAGACCTTTCACGGCCAGAGCCGGCTCATTGCTCCCCTGGCGCTGACCATCTTCGTCTGGGTGTTTTTGATGAACTTCATGGACCTGGTGCCGGTGGATCTGCTGCCCTGGCTCGCCGGGCTGGCGGGCATCCCCTACCTCAAGGTGGTCCCCAGCACCGACCTGAACGCCACCTTCGCCATGTCGCTGACGGTGTTCGCGCTGATCATGATCTACAGCGTCCGGGCCAAGGGCGCCGGCGGGTTCGCCAAGGAGTTCCTGCTCCATCCCTTCGACCACTGGGCGTTCGCGCCCGTGAACTTCATCCTCAAGACCGTAGAGGAATTGGCGCGGCCGATCTCGCTGGCGCTGCGCCTGTTCGGCAACCTCTACGCGGGCGAGCTGATCTTTATTCTGATCGCTCTGTTCTCCCTGGGGCGGACGCTGGAAGAGTTTCTCCACCTGGGGACCTGGGCCCTGTTCCTGTCGCAGCTGCTGTTGGGACTGGCCTGGGCTATTTTTCATATACTGATCATCACCCTGCAGGCGTTCATCTTTATGATGTTGACCATCGTCTATCTCAGCCTGGCTCACGAGACGCATTGAGCGCGGGCAAAGGTTCTTGTCGAAGTCGCAAAGGAGGATATGATGCAAGCTGAATTTCTAGGTTATCTCTCACAAGTACAGGGAATGACCGCCATTGCCGTGTCCCTGTTGATCGGCCTGGGCGCCGCCGGGACAGCCATCGGTTTCGGCATTCTGGGAGGCAAGTTTCTGGAGGGCGCGGCGCGCCAGCCGGAGATCGTTCCCATGCTGCAAATCAAGATGTTCATTGTCGCCGGCCTGTTGGATGCGGTCACCATGATCGGCGTCGGCATCGCCTTGTTCTTCACTTTTGCCAACCCCTTCGCGGGGGCGCTGGAAGCCGCGCGCCAAAGCCTGGGCGGTTGACGATGCGGACGATGAACGGAGGCCGGCCTTGAGCATCAACGCGACCCTGATCGGGCAGATGATCGTGTTTGCCCTTCTGATCTGGTTCGCCATGCGCTTCATCTGGCCCGTGCTGTTGCAGGCGATGGCGGAGCGGGAGAAACGGATCGCCGACGGCCTGGCCGCGGCCGAGCAAGGGCGCCGCGAGCTGGAACAGGCGACGCAGCGCTCGAACGAGCTGCAGGCGGAGGGCCGCAAAAAGGCGGCCGAGCTGATTGACCAGGCCCAGCGGCGCGGCGACGAAATGGTGGAACAGGCGAAACGCGCCGCCGAAGCGGAAGGGCAGCGGATCCTGGCTGCGGCGCATGCCGAGGTCGAGCAGGAAAAGGCGCAGGCGCGCGAAGAGCTGCGCGCCAAACTGGCGGCGCTGGTCATTGCCGGCGCCGAGCAGGTCCTCCAGCGCGAGGTGTCGCCCAAGGATCACCAAAAGACGCTGCAGGGCCTGAAAGCCGAGTTGGGCCCGCAGTGACGCCTACAGTGACGCCTCCTACAGTGACGAGATACGCGAAGAGCGTCAGGAACGAAAGCCGCCATGCGGGAACGCGGCGCCGCTAGGCCGTATGCCCGCGCCGCCTTCGAGCAGGCGCGCGCGGAGGAAGCGCTGGCCTCCTGGTCCGAGCTGTTGCGGACGCTGGCCATCGTGGCGCGCGAGCCGCTGATGCGACGCCTGCTGTCGGACCCGCGGGTGGGGACGGAGCGCTTGCTGCGATTGACGCGGGAAGTCTGTGCCGCCGTCCTGCACAGCGCGACCCAGGAAAGGTTCGTCGAATTGCTGGTGCGCGCGCGCCGCCTGGAGCTTGCCGACGCGGTACACCAGTTCTTCGAGGAGCGCCGCCGCCGCCTCGAGGGACGGACCAGCGTCCGCCTGTTTTCCGCCTATCCTCTGACGGACGGCGAACGGCGGCAGATCGAAGAATCGCTGGCGCAGCGCCTGGCCACCCGGGTGGAGAGCGAGGTACTGATCGAAGCTTCCCTGATCGGGGGGGTGCGGATCGAGATCGGCGATACGGTCATTGACACCTCCCTGCGCAACAAACTGAACGGCCTGGCCGAGGCCCTGGCGTAGGCGGACGGCGCGGGCAGGCACAGACAGGACATCGTGCAGACGGAAAACGGAACGCGGAGGAACGAATGGCAATAAGCGCAGCGGAAGTCAGCGAACTGCTCAGGAAAAAGATCCAGGAACTGGACTTGCAGACGGAGGCCCGGACGGAGGGCGTGGTGGTCAGCCTGACCGACGGGATCGCCCGCATCCACGGACTGAGCGACGTCATGCAGGGCGAGATGATCGAGTTCCCGGGAAAGTTATACGGGCTGGCCCTGAATCTGGAACGGGACTCCGTGGGCGTGGTCATCATGGGCGATTACCAGAAGGTCTCCCAGGGGGACACCGCGCGCTGCACCCGGCGAATCCTCGAAGTGCCGGTCGGCGAGGCCCTGCTGGGCCGCGTGGTGGATGCCCTGGGCACCCCGATTGACGGCAAGGGCGAGCTCGGGGCCGGCGAGACGGCGCCGCTGGAGAAGATCGCCCCGGGCGTGATCACCCGGCAATCCGTCAGCCAGCCGGTGCAGACCGGCCTGAAGGCGCTGGACTCCATGGTGCCCATCGGGCGCGGGCAGCGCGAGCTGATCATCGGCGACCGCCAGACCGGCAAGACGGCGGTGGCCATAGACACGATCATCAACCAGAAGGGCACGGGCATCAAATGCATCTACGTGGCGATCGGCCAGAAGGCCTCGTCCATCAACACCGTGATTCACAAACTGGAGGAGCACGGCGCGATGGAGCACACGATCATCGTCGCCGCCAGCGCCTCGCAATCGGCCGCCATGCAGTACATCGCCCCCTACGCGGGCTGCTCCATGGGCGAATACTTCCGCGACCGCGGCGAGGATGCCCTGGTGATCTACGACGACCTGACCAAGCAGGCATGGGCCTACCGCCAAGTCTCCCTGCTGCTGCGCCGCCCGCCGGGGCGCGAGGCATACCCGGGCGACATCTTTTACCTGCACTCCCGCCTGCTGGAGCGCGCGGCGCGCGTCAACGCCGAGTACGTGGAGCGGGCCACGAACGGCAAGGTCAAGAAAAAGACGGGTTCGCTCACCGCCCTGCCGATCATCGAGACCCAGGCCGGCGACGTGTCGGCCTTTGTCCCCACCAACGTGATCTCCATCACGGACGGCCAGATCTACCTGGAGACCGACCTGTTCAACTCGGGGTTCCGCCCCGCGATCAATGCCGGGCTGTCGGTGTCCCGCGTCGGCGGCGCCGCCCAGACTCCCATCGTCAAGAAACTCGGCGGCGGGGTGCGTCTGGCCCTGGCGCAGTACCGGGAGCTGGCCGCCTTCGCGCAGTTCGCCTCCGACCTGGACGAAACCACGCGCAAACAGTTGGAACGCGGCCAGCGCGTGATGGAGTTGATGAAACAAAAGCAGTACTCGCCCCTGAGCGTGGCCGAGATGGCGGTCAGCCTGTACGCCGCGGACCGCGGCCACCTGGACGACGTCCCCCTGGAGAAAGTGAGCTCCTTCGAGACGGCCTTGCACGATTTCTTCAACCGGGAGCGCAAGGAGCTAATGGAGAAGATGAACCGCAGCGGCGAGTACAACGAAGAAACCGAAGCCTCCCTGGCGGACAGCCTCAAAGCCTTCAAAGAGAGCAGCACCTGGTAGGGGGGCGCGGGGAGGACTGCCATGGCGGCGGCAAAGGAAATCCGGGTCAAGATCGGCAGCATCCGGAACACGCAGAAGATCACCAAGGCGATGGAGATGGTCGCGGCCAGCAAAATGCGCAAGACCCAGAAGCGCATGCGGGCCGCCCGCCCCTACGCGGAAAAGATTCGCAACGTGATCGCGCACCTGGAACACGCCAAGAGCGAGTACCGCAGCCCCTTTCTGGAGAGACGGGAACACAACCGCCACGTCGGCCTGATCGTCGTGTCCACGGACCGGGGGTTGTGCGGAGGGCTGAACGCCAACCTGTTTCGCAAAGTGGTGCGCCGGATGCAAACATGGGACGAACGGGGAATCGTCGCGGATCTGTGCGCGATCGGCTCCAAGGGCGTGGGCTTTTTTTCCCTGATCGGCGCCCCCATTCTCAGCCGCGCCGTGCGCCTGGGAGACGAGCCCTCCATGGAGCAGCTGATCGGCACGATCAAGATCATGCTCGACGCCTACGAACAGGCGAAGATTGACCGGCTGTACATCGTCTATAACCGCTTCGTCAACTCGATGACGCAGTCGCCGGAAGTAGAGCAGCTGCTGCCGCTGCCCCCCAGCGAGGCCGAGGAAATGAAGTTTCACTGGGACTACATATACGAACCCGACGCCCGGGAGGTCCTGGACCACCTGATCCGGCGCTATCTGGAATCGCTGATCTATCAATGCGTGGTGGAGAACATCGCCTGCGAACAGGCCGCCCGCATGGTGGCGATGAAGAGCGCGGCCGACAATGCCGGCAAGCTGATAGACGAACTTCAACTCATCTACAACAAGGCGCGGCAGGCCGCCATTACCCAGGAGCTATCCGAGATCGTGGGCGGCGCAGCCGCCGTTGCCTGAACCGAGGTGACCATATGAGCAGCAAGCAGAAAGGGAAAAAGAAAGCGGCGGCAAAGGACCGGGGAGAAGTCGTCCAAATCATCGGCGCCGTAGTGGATGTGGAATTTCCGCCGCAGGCCATCCCCAGGATCTACCAGGCCCTGCAGGTGGAGAGCGGCTCGAACGGCGCCTCCACCACGCTGGAAGTGCAGCAGCAGCTGGGCGACGGCGTAGTGCGCACCATCGCCCTCGGCTCCACCGACGGCCTGTGCCGCGGCGCCGGCGTGGAGAACACCCAGGCCGCGATCCAGGTCCCCGTGGGCGAAAAAACCCTGGGCCGGATCATGAACGTGCTGGGCGACCCGATTGACGAGCGCGGACCCATCGAGTCGGAAGAGCGGCTGCCGATCCACCGCAACGCCCCCGCATTCACCGAACTGACCTCGGCCACGGAACTGCTGGAGACGGGGATCAAGGTGATTGACCTCATCTGCCCCTTCGCCAAGGGCGGCAAGGTTGGCCTGTTCGGCGGCGCCGGCGTCGGCAAGACGGTCAACATGATGGAGCTGATCCGCAACATCGCCATCGAGCACAGCGGCTACTCCGTGTTCGCCGGCGTGGGCGAGCGCACCCGCGAGGGCAACGATTTCTACCACGAGATGAAAGACTCCAACGTGCTGGACAAGGTCTCGCTGGTCTATGGGCAGATGAACGAGCCGCCGGGCAACCGCCTGCGCGTCGGCCTGACCGGGCTGACCCTGGCGGAGAAATTCCGCGACGAAGGCCGCGACGTGCTGCTGTTCATAGACAACATCTACCGCTTCACGCTGGCCGGCGTGGAATGCTCCGCGCTGTTGGGGCGGATGCCGTCCGCCGTCGGCTACCAGCCCACCCTCGCCGAGGAGATGGGCAAACTGCAGGAACGGATCACCTCCACCCGCACCGGCTCCATCACCTCCATCCAGGCGGTCTATGTGCCGGCGGACGACCTCACCGACCCCTCGCCCGCGACCACCTTCGCCCACCTGGACGCGACGGTGGTGTTGTCGCGCCAGATCGCCGAGTTGGGCATATACCCCGCGGTGGACCCCCTGGACTCGACCAGCCGGCAGCTGGATCCCCTGGTCGTCGGCCAGGAGCATTACGACACCGCCCGCGCCGTGCAGAACATCCTGCAGCGCTACAAGGAGCTGCGCGACATCATCGCCATCCTGGGCATGGACGAGTTGTCCGAGGAAGACAAGCGGCTGGTGACCCGCGCCCGCAAGATCCAGCGCTTTCTGTCGCAGCCGTACTTCGTCGCCGAGGTGTTCACCGGGCAAAGCGGCGTCTATGTGCCGCTCAAGGAGAATATCCGCGGCTTCAAGGAGATCGCCGAGGGCAAACACGACGCCCTGCCCGAACAGGCCTTTTACATGGTCGGCACCATCGAGGACGCCGTGGAGAAGGCGAAGACGCTGTAAGCGGGAGGCAGCCGTTGGCCAAGAGCATCCGCGTGGACATCGTCAGCGCCGAGCGGGAGATCTTCTCCGGCGAGGCGGCGATGGTCTTCGCCCCCGCCCAGCTGGGCGAGGTCGGCATCGCCCCCGGTCATGCCGCCTTCCTCAGCCTGCTGGCGCCGGGAGAAGTGCGGGTGCAGCTGCCCGAGGGCAGCGCCGAGGGCGAACGAGAGCAGGCCTTCTACGTCTCCGGCGGCATCATCGAGGTGCAGCCCAACATCGTGACCGTGCTCTCCGACACGGCGGTGCGGGCGGAAGACCTGGACGAAGCCGACATCGAAGAAGCGCGGCAAATGGCCGAGCGCGCCTTCCACGACCGCGAGGCCAAAGTGGACTATGCGCTGGCCCAGGCGCAGCTTGCCGAGGCCGTCGCCCAATGGCAGACCATCCAGCGCCTTCGCCGCCGCGCCGGCCGCTCCTGAACTCCCCTGCCGCGCGCCGGGCGCCCGGCGCGCCTGGAACCGAGATGCGTTCGGGAATAAGCTGCCATTCATATGTCGCTTTGGAAGTAGGGAAACAGCGCTCTGTCGTTCCGGCCTCCCCCCGTGTCGTTCTGCCTCCCCCCGTGTCATTCCGGCCTCCCTCCTTGTCATTCCGGCGAAAGCCGGAATCCCTCTTGCGAACTCGGCATCCCCTATGAGATTCCGGCTTGCGCCAGAATGACAGAAAAAAACCCGGCATGACAGAAAAAAGAGGCGGAGACGGTTTTTGTACGAACTGGAAAGCAGGAATCCCTGCTATTCCCGCCATTCCTGCGAAAGCAGGAATCCAGCATAGAAAGCGCGCGCCTCGCGCTCCTTTGCAGGAATATCCGATGAAGGCAGGAGCGGGCCGTCAGGTTCTGCAATGTGCGCGTTCCGCGCTCTATTTGCGCGGGATTCCGGCTTTCGCCGGAATGACATGGAGGGGCCGGAATGACAAGGAGGGAGGCCGGAATGACATGGAGGAGGCCGGAATGACAGAAAAAAAGCCGGAATGACAGACAGAGCAACATATAAGACGAAGGATAAGGCTTGC
>JAPPPX010000116.1 GCA_028817305.1 Gammaproteobacteria bacterium
GGCATGGGCCCGGCTAGGGCGCCGGATTGGGGTTGGCGTCGTGGACCTTGCCGATCTCTTCCAGCACTTCCGCGGAGAGCGCGACCTCGGCGCTCGCCAGATCGGTGCGCAGTTGTTCTACCTGGGTGGCGCCGATGATGTTGCTGGTGAGAAAAGGCTGGGCGTTGACGAAAGCCAGGGCCATCTGCGCGGGGTCCAGGTCGTGGCGTTGCGCCAGCTGCACGTAGTCGCGGGTCGCCGCGGTGGCGCGGTCGTTCAGATAGCGGGTGAAGTGGGTGAACAAGGTCAGGCGGGCGCCGGACGGCCGTGCCCCATCCAGGTATTTGCCGCTCAGCGCGCCGAAGGCCAGCGGCGAGTAGGCCAGCAAGCCGACCCTTTCCCGGCAGGCGATCTCGGCCAGGCCGACCTCGAAGCTGCGGTTCAGCAGGTTATAGGGGTTCTGCACGGATACGATCCGCGGCCAATCGTGCTGCCGGGCCAGCCGCAGGTATTCCGTCACCCCCCATGGCGTCTCGTTGGATATGCCGATGTGGCGGACCTTGCCCTCCTGCACCAGTTTGGCCAGCGCCTCCAGGGTCTCGGCGATCGGCACGCCGTCCTTTTCCGGCCGGTGCTCGCGGTATCCCAGGCGTCCGAAGAAGTTGGTTGCCCGCTCCGGCCAGTGCACCTGGTAGAGGTCCACGTAGTCGGTACGCAGGCGTTGCAGGCTGGTCTCCAGCGCAGTGCGGAGGTTGGCCTCGTCCAGGCGCGCCTCCCCGTTACGCAGGTAGGAGATCCAGTCGGCTGCCGCCGCCGCCTTGGTGGCGATGACCAAGCGCTCCCGGCGCGCCGGATTTTTATGCAGCCAGTTGCCGAGGTAACTTTCGGTCAGGCCCTGCGTGTCGGCCTTGGGCGGCACCGGGTAGAGTTCGGCCGTGTCTATGAAGTTGACGCCGGCTTCCAGGGCGATTTCGATCTGCGCGTGCGCCTCGGCCTCGGTGTTCTGCTCTCCCCAGGTCATGGTGCCCAGGCAGATGAGGCTTACCTCCAGGTCGGTCGCGCCCAGCTTGCGATATTGCATCTCCGTTCCCCTTTCTGTCTCCCTGGCGTTGCCGCCGATTGCGACGGCTCAGGAGCGCGGTTGCTTGACGATGCGCAGGTAGGGCCGGGGCGCCTCCCAGCCTTCCGGGAATTTCTTGCGCGCTTCCTCGTCGGATACGCTGGGGACGATGATCACGTCTTCTCCCGACCTCCAGTTCACCGGGGTGGCGACCTGGAACCGGGACGTGAGTTGCAGCGAGTCAATGACCCGCAGGATCTCGTCGAAGTCGCGGCCGGTGCTGGCAGGGTAGGTGATCATCAGCCGGATCTTCCGGTCGGGCGAGATCACGAATACCGAGCGCACCGTCAGGGTGTCGTTCGCCTTGGGATGGATCATGCCGTACAGATCGGCGACGGCGCCGCCCTTGTCGCCGATCAAGGGAAAGTTCAGCTCCTGGCGCTGGGTCTCGCGGATGTCTTCCGCCCACTTGCGATGAGCGTTCACATCGTCCACGCTCAGCCCGATCAGCTTTACGCCGCGTTTCTCGAATTCCCCTTTCAGCCGCGATGCCTCGCCCAGTTCGGTAGTGCACACCGGGGTAAAGTCCTTGGGGTGCGAGAACAGGACGGCCCATCGATCCCCAATCCATTCGTGGAACCGTATGCTCCCTTCCGTGGTTTCCGCCGTGAAATCCGGCGCGGTGTCTCCAAGTTGCAGTGCCATGCGTTCATCCTCCCGGGTTCTGAATCCCCGTTTCCCGCCACTGTTTCGTGTATGATTATAGCATCATCATCTTCAGACGGCACTAGCGCATTCTCCGGCACGGCCCGCGGCTTGGGACGGGCAATGGAGGCAGGGGTTGGAGGCAGGGGTGGAAACGGGGCAAACCCTCACGATTACCAGGCCGGACGATTGGCATTTGCACCTGCGCGACGGCGCGCAATTGGCGGCGGTGGCCGCGGACAGCGCCCGCCGTTTTGCCCGCGCGCTGGTCATGCCGAACCTGGCGCCGCCGATCCTGGACGTAGCGCAGGCGGGGCGCTACCGTCGCCGAATCCTCGACGCCCTGCCGGCGGAGACCTCCTTCCAGCCCTGGATGGCCTTGTACCTGAGCGAAGAAACCCCGCTCCGGGAGGTCGCCCGCGCCTGCGACAGCGGCTTCGTCCTGGGGATGAAGTATTACCCGGCAGGGGCCACCACCGGCGCCGAATTCGGCGTACGCTCGCCGGAACGGGTCTATCCCGTCCTGGAGGAGATGGAGAAGCGCGGCCTGCCTTTGCAGGTGCACGGCGAACTGGCCGACCCCGAGGTGGATGTCTTCTCGCGGGAGGCGTTCTTTATCGAACGGGTACTGCTGCCGCTGTTGCGGCGCTTTCCCGGCCTGCGCGTGGTTTTGGAGCACGTCAGCACCCGCGAGGGGGTGCAATGCGTACGCGATGGCCCGCAACTCCTGGCGGCCACGATCACGCCGCAACATCTGTTGCTGAGCCGCAACGCCATGTTCGCGCAGGGCAGGATGCGCCCGCACCACTATTGTTTGCCCGTGCCGCAGGCGGAGCAGCACCGGCAGGCGCTGATCGAGGCGGCCACCGGCGGGCATCCGCGCTTCTTTCTGGGCACCGACAGCGCGCCGCATTCGCGCCCCGCCAAGGAACGGGGCTGTGCCTGCGCCGGCATCTACTCGGCCCACGCGGCCGTGGAACTCTACGCCGAGGTCTTCGAGGCGGCCGGACGCCTGGAGCGGTTGGAGGCCTTCGCCGCCTTCCACGGCGCCGATTTCTACCGCCTGCCCCGCAACGGGCAGCGGCTCGTCCTGCATCGCGCCGACTGGACGGTGCCCTCCGAATTGCCTTTCGGCCCCGACACCCTGGTGCCCCTGCGGGCGGGGCAGCCCTGCCACTGGCAGCTGCGCGCGGCGTGACCCCCCCGTGACGCAGTTAGCGGCAAGGCCCTTCGACCGCCGTTTCCGGGGTTTCCTGCCGGTAGTGGTGGATGTGGAAACGGCCGGGTTTCACGCGCAGACCGACGCCCTGCTGGAGATCGCGGCGGTGACCCTGCGCATCGCCGAACAGGGCCTGGAAATAGAAGAAACCAGCCACCACCATCTGGAGCCCTTCCCCGGCGCCAACCTGGATCCGGCCTCGCTGGAGTTCACCGGCATAGACCCGTACAACCCCTTGCGCTATCCCGTGTCGGAACATCAGGCGCTGCAAGAGATATTCAAGGTCGTGCGCAAGGCGATGCGCCGCAATGCCTGCCAGCGCGCCATTCTGGTCGGGCACAATCCCTTTTTCGACCTCTCCTTCGTCAAGGCCGCCGTGCACCGCACGGGTATTCGCAACTGTCCCTTTCACCCCTTCAGCACCTTCGACACGGCCACCCTGGGCGGCCTGATCTACGGCCAGACCGTATTGTCGCGGGCGGTGCAGGCGGCGGGGCTGGCCTGGAACGAGTCGCAGGCGCATTCCGCCCTTTACGACGCGGAGCGCACGGCGCAGCTGTTCTGCACCATGGTCAATCGCTGGGAGCGGATGCTGCAACGGTGCGGCGAGCCGGTGCCGATGTCGGAACCGGAGGCGGGGCGGGAAGCCGGGCCGGAAATGTCGCGGGGCGCCTGGCGGGGCAAGCCCTGAGCGTCGTCCGGGAGTCGCCTGCTGTCTAGCCTGCTGTCTAGTTGTCTAGCCCGGATATTGCACGAAGGGGATAGCGAAACGGCGGAAAATCCCCGATAATGTAAGCACTTAAACCCAAACACCAGGGAGGTTCCGCCGTGACAGAATGTTACCCCAATCGCAT
>JAPPPX010000158.1 GCA_028817305.1 Gammaproteobacteria bacterium
TATGCTGGATTCCCGCCCCTGTTCAAGCCAGGGGCAAGCTCTGCGCGGGAATGGCGGATATTTGCCATGCCAGTGGGTAGTTTTTCGGGCGATTCTGGATTTTCGGGGTTTTTACACAGACTCCTGCGCCGGAATGGCGGGGTTAGGAAGCCTTCGCCAAGGCGTCGGTTGGAGCAGCAGACATGAAAGTCAATCTAAGCAAAGTATTCGCAATGAACGCCCCGGCTGAAAATGCCTGGGCCTTTCTGCAAGACATCAAGGGCGTAGCCGGTTGCATGCCCGGCGCGGAAATCACCGCACAAGTGGACGCAACCCATTACCAGGGCAAGGTAAAGGCAAAAATAGGGCCGGCCACCCTGGCCTTTGACGGCAACATCGAAATCCTGGAGACCGATCCGGAAAACCGGACGCTGCGCATGCTGGGCAAGGGGCAGGACAACAAGGGGACATCGGCCGCGGAAATGGATTTGACGGCCTCGGTGCGTACCGGGGAAGGCGGCGTGACCGAGCTGGTGGGCACCTCAACGGTTACGGTCACCGGCAAGGCGGCCAACTTCGGCGGCCGCATGATGGTCCAGGTGGCGGATCGAATCCTCGATCAGTTCGGGAAAAACTTTATCAACAACGTCATCGCCATGGGCGAGGGCGTGGCCGCCGAGGAAGCCGCCGCAAAGGTCAGCGAGCAACCGAAAGAATTAAATGGACTGGCGTTTTTATGGTCCGTAATTGTCGGCTATTGCAAATCTTTGTTCGGCAAAAAAACACCACGTTCCCAGTGACTCCCCGATTCTGCAATGGCGGGTAACGAAGACAGGGGACGGAAACGCGACGGCCAGACAAATCAAATTGACGAATTTCAGCGGCGCCTGGCGGAGACGGGCTATATCGCGGAACGCAGCCTGGCTGCCACCCTGGTGCTGGTCAAGGAACTGCAACGTCCGCTGCTGCTGGAAGGCGAGGCCGGCGTCGGCAAGACGGAAATCGGCCGCACGCTGGCCAGCATCTTCGATTGCCCGTTGATTCGCCTGCAATGTTACGAGGGACTGGATGTCAATACCGCGGTTTACGAGTGGAATTATCAGCATCAACTCCTGGCAATCAAGTCATTGGAGCAGGGCGAGTTCAACCCGGAAAGTGCCGACCAGCATATCTTCAGCGACAAGTACTTGTTAAAACGACCTCTGTTGCAGGCCATCAGCCAACCGCGAGCGCCGGTACTTTTAATTGACGAAATTGACCGCGCCGACGACGAATTCGAATCCTACCTGTTGGAAGTGTTGTCGGATTTCCAAATCACCGTGCCGGAGCTTGGCACCCTGAAGGCCACCAGCACGCCATACGTCGTTCTTACCTCAAACGGCACCCGCGAACTGAGCGATGCGCTGCGGCGGCGCTGCGTCTATCACTATGTGGACTATCCCGATTTTGCCAGGGAAATGCGCATCGTCAATGCGCGCCTGCCAGGCGCCGGCCAACGACTGTCGCACCAGGTGGTCGCCTTCGTGCAAAATCTGCGCCGCACTGGCCTGCGCAAAAATCCGGGCATAGCGGAAACTCTGGATTGGCTTGCGGCATTGACGCAACTGAACATCGCTTCGCTGGACGAAGACCCGCAAACCATCAAAGATTCCCTGGCCTGCCTGTTGAAGACCCGCGAGGACAACGAGACGCTGGGCATCGCGGAAATCGAACGACTGGCGGCGAAAGTGGTATGAAACCCGCCGCGGCAGACGCAACGCTCCCCCCGCCGCTGGCGGAAACGCTGCCAGGAAGACTGGTAGAATTCGTGCGGCTGGCGCGCGATAACGGGTTTCAGGCCGGTATTGCCGAGACGCTCGATGCACTACGGGTCGCCCGTGTCTGCGGCCTGACCCATATGCAGCGTTTGCACTGGGGATTGCGCAGCCTGCTTTGCGGCGACCACAATAACTGGCGGCGCTTCGACCAACTCTTCGATGCCTATTGGCAACCGGAGAGTGTCCAGCGAATCTGGACGCAATCGGACGCCGCGGCGCCCGTCGGCCGGCGCCCGTCGCTGGCGCCGGGCGCCGGCGCCTGGCAGGGAAGCGCCTGCGACGTGGACCGGGCCGGACAAGAGGCAGGCGAAGACGCCGACAGCGGCGGCAGCGCGCGTGGCGGGGCAAGCAAGCGCGAGCTTCTGGCGCGAACCGATTTTCGCTTCATTACGGATGCCGATGAGATGCACAAGATGGAGCAACTGGTGGGGCGCCTGGCCAAAAGAATGCGGCGGCTTATGGCGAGAAGACAGAAAATCCATCGCCGGGGAAGACAGGTGCATTTGCGCCGCACCGTTCGCAACAGCCTGCAATACGGCGGCGTGCCGCTGGAATTGGCATTGCGACGCCCCGGCGAGCGGCAACCGCGCCTGTTCCTGTTGGTTGATGTCAGCCGTTCGATGTCGCTGTACAGCTACCTGTTTCTACGCTTCGCGCGCGGTATTGTCGCTGCGTTCCGCGACGCCGCCGTCTTTGCGTTTCACACCCGCCTGGTGCGCATCACCGACGCCCTGGAGCAGCCGAATCTGGCAAAGACCGGCCAGCGGCTGGCATTGATCTCCGCGGGCTGGTCGGGAGGCACACGGATTGGCGAATGCGTCGGGAGCTTTCTTGCCCAATACGGGCATCGCCTGAATTCCCGTTCGCTGGTACTGATCGTCAGCGACGGTCTGGAAACGGGAGACCCGGAACTGCTTGGGCAACATCTGGCAACGGTTAAAAACCGCTGCCGAAAACTGATATGGTTGAACCCCCTGCTGGGGCGGCCGGGCTACGAACCCAGGAGCGGCGGCATGTCGGCGGCACTGCCTTACCTCGACCTGTTTGCATCGGTGCACAATCTGGCGAGCCTTCGCGCATTGGAGGCGGAACTGGCCGGGGTGTAATGGGTAATGGGTAATGGGTAATAGGGGCGGATCATGCTGGAAACCGACGCCATACTGACGCAAGCCGGCGAATGGAAGGCGCGGCGGCGGCCCTTTGCCCTGGTCACCGTGGTGCGTTGCGAGTCGCCGGCTTCCGCAAAACCGGGCGCCAAGGCAATCGTGGACGAACAGGGAGCGATTCAAGGCTGGATCGGCGGCGGATGCGCCCAGCCGGCCGTGATCGCCACCGTCAAAAAAGCCTTGCAAGACGGCCAGGCGCGGCTGATTCGCGTAAGCCCGGATAAGAATGCATCCCCGGAAAAAGGCGTCATCGGTTTCGGCATGACATGTCACAGTGGGGGCACCATGGATATCTTTATTGACCCGGTCGTTCCAAGGCCCGCTTTGCTTATTATCGGCGCGGCGCCAAGCGCGCAGGCATTGTCGGCGCTCGCGCACCGCACCGGCTTTGCCGTGACCGCGATGTTCCCCGGCGCCGACGCGAACATGTATCCCGATGCCGTGGAAATCGTTGCCTCCCTGGATGCGTCGGCACTGCGTTGCGGCGTCCCGGCTTTCGCCGTGGTTGCCACCCAGGGCAAGAGCGACGAACTGGCCCTGGAGGCCGCGCTATCGTCCGGCGCCGACTACATCGCGTTCATTGCCAGCGGGCGCAAGGGCGAAAAAATCAAGCGGCGTCTGCGGCAACGCGGACACGAGCAAGGCAAGGTGGATGCAATTCTCGCCCCGGCCGGCATAGAGATCGGCGCGGTCACTCCGGAGGAAATTGCTTTGTCGGTATTGGCCGGGTTGGTAAAGACGCGCCGCCAGCGGGCCGGCGGCGCGCCGGCTGCGGAAGCGCCGGCATGAGCCGTGTTGCCGCCATTCTGCTCGCCGCCGGCGAATCCCGGCGCATGGGCGGGATAAACAAGCTGGAGCTGGATATCCATGGCGTGCCGTTGCTGCGCCACACGGCGCAAACGCTGCTGGCATCCCGGCTGCAACATGTAATCGCCGTGCTTGGACACGCCGCCGAGCAAAGCCGGCCCTTATTGGAGGACCTGCCCCTGGAGGTGGTAGTCAACGAAGCATACCGGGAAGGACAAATGACTTCCGTATATAAAGGGCTGGAATCCCTGTCCGGGCCGTGCGACGGGATCATGATCTGTTTATCGGATCAGCCGTTGCTGGAGCCCGCGGACATAGACCGACTCATTGATTCCTTTGCCAGGCGCCGCCAGGGTTGCGTACTGGTGCCGACCTACCGGGGCAGGCGCGGCAACCCGATCATCCTCGCATACCGGCACAGGGAGAAGATCCTGAATGGCAATCGCAACCTCGGCTGCAAGCGCTTCCTCCAGGAGAACCCGGACCTGGTAACCACCGTTGCGATGGATACCGACCACGTCGTGGTTGACCTGGATACCCGTCAGGACTACCTTGCCTTTCAGGGGATGCAAGGCAACGAACGGGCAATGTGAAAAACTTGGCGCCATGGCAGAAGACATACTCGACGTTTTGACAAAGATGCGGACCCGGGGGCAGCCCTATGCGGTTGCCACGGTAGTCGAAACCGTGGGTTCGGTATCGGCAAAAACCGGCGCCAAGGCCGTTATCGCCCATGATGGGAAAGTGGTCGCCGGATGGGTCGGCGGCGGATGTGCGGAATCTACGGCCTGCGATGCGGCGCTGAAATGCATCAAAGCCGCCCGGACAACGGTCGTTGATATTGACCTGGATGACGAGGTGCTGGGCGCTGGAATGCCTTGTGGAGGCCATATGCGGGTCTATATCGAACCCGTACTGCCGAATCCCACGCTCTGGATCATGGGGCACGGGCGCATTGCCGAGTGTTTGTGCCTGTTGGGAGACCTGGTTGGATTGCAGGTCGTGGTGAACGATCCCCTCGTGGACCGGGAGCGCTTCCCGAATGCGTCGCGCCTGATCGGCGACGACATTCGCTACGAACAATTGCTCCCGACGGCAGACGATTTCGTTGTCATCGCCACCCAGCATAAAGGCGATCATGAGTCCATGACCCGGGCCTTGCGTTCGCAAGCGGGTTATATCGCCTTAATTGCCAGCCGCAAACGTTCCGCCCTGGTATTGGAATACCTGCGCGAGGAAGGCTACGACGACGAGCAGCGCAAGCGTGTCATGGCGCCTTCCGGCCTGGACCTCGGCGCGCGCACGCCTGAGGAGATCGCGTTATGCGTCATCAGCGAAATTGTCCTGGTTCGCCGCCGGGGCAGCGGGATGCGTATGCGCGACAAACTACAGAAGAAAACCGCCCGCAATCCATAAGCGCGGCCTTGCCGCCTCTCCCGTATCGTCCTTAGAAGCGCAGGGTGGCGTCCAGCAAAAACTCGCTGTCGGAGTCGGCGCCGCCCTCGCGCCGCAACCCCGCATCCAGCGAGAAACGCTCCGCCTCGAAGCGCAGCCCGCCGCCGTAGCTGCTCGCGCCTGAGGCCAAACCGCTCTCGCCGTACAGCATCAACAGTCCCGGCAGAGCCCGCGCCAGCCGCACGCCGCCGATGCCATACGACAACTCGCTGCGCAGACCCAGGCCGCTTCCCTGGCCGTTGCCGCGCCCCCCGGCACCCGGGGAGGAAACGCCGCCAAAAGCCCCTCCGTCCAGCGGCGCCACGCCCGCGGTTCCGTCCGCCGCACCCTGCGCCCAGCCGAATTCCGGACGCAACGCCACAGACAGGCCGCGGCGGTCGCCGCCCAGGTCGTAGCGCAACGTGCCCGTGCTTCCATATTCTCGGTAGTCGCGGCCGTCTTTGCTGGCCAGTCGCGCCTCGCCCTCCCACTCCATCTCCAGGCCCAGCCGCGGCCAGTGCAGCTGAATGCCCGCCCCGAACTCGCCCGTCGCCGCGTCGCGCGCGCCGTCGCCGAAGTCGTAAGACATCCCCGCCCGCAGGTAGGGGCGCAGACGCCCGTCGTCGCCGAAAGCAAAGACTTGGCCCAACTCTCCCTCGCCTCGCAGCTGCTGCGCGTCCGTCTCCGTCTTCGCGTAGGGCGTGTCGTCGTCGAAGCTCCCGCCGTCCGTCTCGCCATGCAACACCGTCCCCGACAGGCGCAAAAAAATCTCCGCATTGCCTGTCGGGCGGCGCCAGCTCAGCCCTGCCGCGCCCAGCAGCAGATCCGTGTCGCTGGCGGCCTTGCGCCTGGTCGTGCCTGCCCGTTCCTCGATCTCCAGCTCGCCCTGGCCGTAGCCCGCCAGCAGCCACACGCTTACGCGCTCCGAGGGCTGCCAGGCCGCATACGGATACACCGCCACCAGCTCGCTCTCGAAATCGCTGCGGTCCCCCGCCGCTCCCGCCGCCGGGCCGCTCGCCGCGCGTAAGCTCACATCGCCCGCCGTGTAGCCCACGGCCACCCCCGCCAGGTAATCGTCGTAGCGACTGTCCAGGCCCAGGTAAAAGCCGTAGCTGTCGCCGTCATAGTCGTAGCGGGTGCCGCCCGCCAGCGGTTCGCCCTCCAGCGAGCTGTAGTTGCCGCGGCCCCACAGGGACAGCGTGTTGCCGCCGCCCCGCTGGCTGGTGGCCGAGAAGCCGGAGCTGCCCAGGAGTTGCAGCAACGAGCGGCTTCCGGTGGCTGGGGAGGCGGGGTCGAGGCTCTGGAGTTGGGTTGCCGCTAGTTGGGCCAGGGCGGATAGGTCCAGGGGGGTGGTGGCGGCGGGGGTAACGGGGGCGCCGGGGGCGGTTGTTGGGGTTGCGGTGGACTGAGTGGACTGGGTGGACTGGGTGGACGCTGTGGACGGGGTGGACGGGGTGGACACGGCGGCGGCAAGGTCCTGCGGGAGGCCAATCGCCGGGGCGGCGGATGCGGCGGCGGCGGCAGTGGCCGCGCTGTCCGCGCCGCCGCCGGAGGATGGCGACAGCACCTGCTGGCCGCCCAGGTTCAGCGCCAGGCCCGGACTGGCCAGACCGCGCCCCGGATCGAGGCGGCGCGCGATCACCGGCACCGACAGCGCCGCCGTCGCCCGGTTCAGCGCCGTCGCCGCCTGCTCCATGCGCACGGTCCGCGCCGCCGGGTCGTCCTCGCGGATGGTCGCCGCCAAAGGCGCGGGCGGCATCCGATTCGTCGTCCCGGCGCCGCCCATGATGTCGCTAAGGCGGAGCGCGAAGGCGCGGTCCGGCGTGTTGTCCGTGCTGCCGTCCGCGCCCGCGGCGCCGGCGCTGGTCGCGAAGGTAATGCTCTGCGCGAGGGCGCCGTCCACCGCGAAACTTACGCTCCCCGTCGGGAACACGCCGCCCGCGAAGTCTCCCGCCCGCGCCGCTACCGTAGCGCCCGACGCCATGCCCGCCGCCACGGTCCAGCTCAGCGTCACCGCGGAACCCGTAGGCGCCGCGCTCAGGTTTACTCGGTACTCCGCCGTCGTCTCCTCGCGCACCGTGGCCGGCCCGCTCAACGACACCCGAATCTCGTCGTCGTCCGTGATGGTCACGGTGGCCGGGCTGCCCAGGGCCACCTGGCCGTTGGAGACCAGCACCGTGTCACTCGCGCTCAGCGTAATGGCGAAGGACTCGCGGGCCTCGCTCAGGTTGTCGTCGGCGGGGCGCACGGTGAAGCGCTGCGTGGTCTCGCTGCCGCTGAACATCACGCTGCCGCTGGGGAAGGCGCCGCCGAAGTCGGCCGCGGCCACGTCGGTGTCGTCGCTGGCGGCCGTGACGCCGACCGTCCAGGTTACCGCTATCGGCGTCATCAAATCCACGCTGCCGGTGCGGGTGACAGCGAAGCTGGCGGCAGCGCCCTCGGCGACGGACGACGGGTTGGCGACGGCCAGGGCGACCGTGTGCGTGGCCGTGATGTAGTTCACCGTCACCGCCGCTCGATTGTTGAGAGCGCCGGCCGCCGTCGCGCTGCCGCCGCCCGTGCCTGCGGTGACGGCGCCCAGGGTTACGGCCAGCGTCTCGGCCGGGCTGCCCTCGTCCAGGGCTTGCGTGAAGGGAATGCGCAGCGCGATCGTGCCGGCGGTTTCGCCTGCCGCAATCTCGATGCTGCCGCCGTTGGCGTCTTCGGGCGTGACCGAGAGGCCGCCGGCCGTGTAGCTTACGGTGACGGCCGCCGCCGAACCGGCGCTGGCGCCGCTCAGCGTGACGGGGAAGCGCGCCGTGCCGCCTTCGCTCACGGCGGCCGGGCTGGGCGCGGCGATCCGGACCGTGACCGGATCGCTGGCGGCAATGGCGGCGTTGACCGAAGATGCGGCGTGCAGCCTCGGCGTGGCGATGGCGCCGCCGCCGCTCGGATTGCTCAGGGTGACGGTGAAGCGCTCGGCAGCCTCGTTGCGGTTGTCGGCGCGCGCGGCGATGGGGAGATTCGCGCTCATCGTTCCGGCGTCAATGCTGACCGTGCCGCTGGCGGCGGCGAAGTCGGCCGCCGCCGCCGGGACCACCGACGGCGCGGCGGTGGGGAAGGAGATGGCCCAGTCCACCGTCACCGCCTCGGTGGTGGTCACCAAATCGGCGAAGCTCACGGTGAAGTTGGCGGCCGTGCCCTCGTTCAGGTTGCCGGCCGGCGCGGCGATTTGCAGCATCACCGCCCGGTCGCTCGCGTTGATCGTGCCGTTGGCGGCGGCGCCGGCCAGTCGCAGGGACGGGACCTGGGCGCTGCCGATGCCGCCGCGCCCGCCCACCGCGCACACGCCGCTGGCCGGGCACGGGTCGGTGAGGGTCACGGTAACCGTCTCGACGCCCTCGCTGACGTCGTCGTCGGTGACGGTAAGGGTGATGGCGCGGCTCATGTTGCCGGCATCGAAACGCAATGTGCCGCTGGTGGGGGCGTCCACATCGCCGTCGCCGGCGGTGACCGCCCAGGCCACATCGAACGCCTCGCTAATCGCAGCGCCGGTGACGCTGACCGCGAACACCAGGTCGCCGCCCTCGTCGGCGGTGGCGGTGGTGGCGGCAATGGCCAGCGCGCGGGCGGCGTTGATGTTGGCGATGTTGGCCGCGCGGCGGGTGTCGGCGGCGGTGGCGGATACCTCGGGCGCCATCAGGCCGCTGTTCATGGGCACACTGACACTGGTGAGCTGGACGACCATTTCCTCGGCGGTGCTGCCCTCGTCCAGACTGTCGAAGCGCGCGCCGATGGTAAAGCTTTGACTGCTGCTGCCCGCCGGGATGCGCACGCAGCCGGTGGCGATGGCGGCGCCGTCCGCGGCATCGGCGTAGGTGACGGCGGCGCCGGCGCAGTCGGTAACGCCTTCGATGTCGAGATTCGCCAGCGTGTTGTCCGCCATGGTCCCGCCCTGCTGGGTGGTGATGGTCACGGTGTAGGACACGTCCACCGCGACCGAACTGCTGGGCATCGCCGTGCTGCCGGTGGCGAGATCCGGGGGCGTGGAAGCGCCGCGAACCAACCGCACGCCGAAAGTCGCAGCGGAGCCTTCGTTCACATTCTGCGTCGCCATGGCGGTGGCGGCCAGGTCCACGGTCATGACGCCGCTGGGGCCGCCGTCGTCGCTGGCGGCGATGGTGGCGGTGTCCTCGCCCATGGTGGCGGAGATGGCCAGGCCGCTGCCGACAATGGCGCCGCCGCCGCTCGGCGTGCCGTGCAGTTCCACGAGAAAGGTTTCCACCGGCTCCTGAATCAGGTCGGCGGCGGTGGTGATGGCGACGGCCACGCTGTTGCTGCCGGCGTCTATGCGCGCGGTGCCGCTACGGGTGGCGGCGGCGAAGTCGGCGGCCTCGGCCGGCACCACGCGGGTGCTGTCCGGGCCGGCCACGGCGGCAGGGAATCTCAGCCGCCACTGGACTTGGATGGGCGCGGTGGTGACCACGGACTCGGCAAAACGGATGGTGAAGGCGCCGCTGGCGCCGGACTGGACGGTGCGCAGCGCCTCTTCCAGCGCGCTGCCCGGCGCCTCGACCCGCAGGGTCACCGGGCGGTCGCTCTCGCCGATGGTGACGGCGAGGTCGGCGGGCAGCGCGACGCCGCCTTCGGAGGCAAGCACGGAGGCGTCGGCGCGCAGCGACAGGGTGAAGGTCTCGCCGGCTTCGCTGTCGGCGTCTTCCGCGGTGGCGATGACGAAAGTCTTTTCGGTCTCGCTGCCGGTGAAGGTCAGCGTGCCGCCGGCGGGGGCCGTGCCGCCCGCGAAGTCGGCGGCGCTGGCGGTGCCCGCGGCGTAGCCCCAACGCAGCGCGATGTTTGCCCCGCTGGTGATTGCGGGACCGGTGCGGGCGACGGTGTAGGTGGCGCTTTCGCCTTCGGCAATGCTGGTGGCCGGGTTGGCAAAGGAGATGGCGTGCGCGGCCGGGCGGAAGTTCACCGTCACCACCGCGTTGCCGCTGCCGCTGGCGCTGCCGCCGCCG
>JAPPPX010000099.1 GCA_028817305.1 Gammaproteobacteria bacterium
CGAGGGCAAGGAAGCCGAGGGCAAGTGCGGCGAAGGCAAGTGCGGCGAGGGCAAGAAAGCCGAAGGCAAGTGCGGCGAAGGCAAGTGCGGCGAGGGCAAGAAAGCCGAAGGCAAGTGCGGCGAAGGCAAGTGCGGCGAGGGCAAGGAAGCCGAGGGCAAGTGCGGCGAAGGCAAGTGCGGCGAGGGCAAGGAAGCCAAGTCCAAGGACGCCGAGGGCAAATGCGGCGAGGGCAAGTGCGGGCACTAAAGTCTCCGTGCGGTGAGTCCCTTGCGACTGCCGCTTTCGGTGGCTGACTATCCCGTAACCGGTGCGGGACTGGGGTTGAGGCGGGCCTTTCGGGGCTCGCTCTCCGCCCCGGTCCCGTCGCCCATTTCTTTTTTCGAGGTCGCTCCCGAGAACTGGATTGATGTCGGGGGCCGCTTCGGACGGTGGTTCCGTTCTCTGGCCGAGCGGTATCCCTTCGTTTGTCACGGCCTGTCTCTGAATCTCGGCGGCACGGCGCCCTTGAACGAGCCCTTTTTACGCCGGGTCAAAAAGTTTCTCGACGAGCACCGCATCCGCTGCTACAGCGAGCACCTGAGTTACTGTGCGGACGAGCGCGGCTACCTGTACGATTTGATGCCCATACCCTTTACCTGCGAAGCCGTGCGCCATGTGGCCGGGCGCATCCGCCAGGTGCAGGAGCTTCTGGAGCGGCGGATCGCGATCGAAAACGTCTCGTACTATGCCGCGCCGGGAAAGCGTATGGAGGAGATTGATTTCATTCGGGCGGTCATTGAGGAAGCCGATTGCCTGATGCTGCTCGATGTCAACAATATTTGCGTTAACAGCCGCAACCATGGTTACGATGCCGAAGATTTTCTCCGCTCTCTGCCGGGAGAACGTATCGCCTATGCCCATGTGGCGGGCCACTACCGGGAGAGCGACGGGGTGCGGGTGGATACGCACGGCGCCGGGGTAAGCGACCCCGTGTGGCGGCTGCTCGATGCAAGTTATCGTCATTTCGGCGTGTTCCCGACCCTGGTCGAGCGGGACTTCAATATTCCGCCGCTTGGGGAGTTGGTCCGGGAAGTTGCCGTCGTAGAGGGGCTTCAGCGCAAGCACAGTGTCGAACATGGCGGTTCGCAGTCCATCCGGGCCTGAACAGGAAACCTTCGCCGAGGTCCAGCGGCGCTTTACCCGCCATATACGCGATCACAGTTGCCCGGCGCCGTCCGATGTAGAAGACCGCCGCATGCAGATCTACCGCGACCTCTTGTACCGCAACGTGGAGGGGTTGTTGGCGGGCGGCTTTCCGGTATTGCGAAAAATCAGTTCGGACCAGTACTGGCATTCCCTGATCCGGGGGTATTTCCGCGACCACGCCTCCCGCACCCCCCTGTACCCGATGTTGTCGCGGGAATTTTTGCAGTACCTGCAGACGGCCCGGGAACGGGCGCCTGAGGATCCTCCGTACCTGCAGGAACTTGCCCACTACGAGTGGGTGGAGCAGGAGGCATCGTTCGACCCGCGCGAGATTTCCCTGGCCGGGGTGGATTCGGACGGCGACCTGGTCGCAGGCGCACCGGTATTGAATCCCCTGGCGCGGCTGCTCAGTTACCGTTACCCGGTGCACCGGATTCGCCCCGACTTTCTGCCGCGGGAGCCCCTTGCGGTACCGCTTTGCCTGGTGGTCTGCCGGGACCGGGACGACCGCGTCCGCTTTCTGGAGTTGAGCATTGCCTCGGCCCGGCTGCTGGACCTGTTGCGGGAGCGCCCGGGCGCTACGGGCCGGGAGCTGCTGAAGACGATCGCAGCCGAACTGGGCAAGGGGGGCGATTCCGGGCAGCTGTTGCGGTTCGGGCGGGAACTTTTGCAAAGCCTGCGGGACCGGGACGTCGTGCTGGGAACGGCAGACGGGTATCGGGAACGGGCGCCTTCGGTTGCCGGCAGGAACGGATAGAGGGAGCGGAACAGGAGGGAGGGAAAATGAAAGGAGCCGAATTGTTTGTGCGTTGTCTGGAAAACGAGGAGGTGGAATGCATTTTCGGGATCCCGGGCGAGGAGAATGTGGACGTGATGGATGCGCTGTTGGGGAGCAGCGTGCGCTTCGTTACCACCCGCCACGAGCAGGGCGCCGCCTTCATGGCGGATGTCTATGGCAGGTTGACCGGCAAGGCCGGCGTCTGCCTGGCGACTCTGGGGCCGGGCGCCACCAACCTGGTGACCGGCGTCGCGGACGCCAACATGGACCGGGCGCCGGTGGTCGCGATTGCCGGGCAGGGGGCGACGACCCGGCTGCACAAGGAAAGCCACCAGATCCTCGATCTGGTCGGCTTGTTCCAGCCGATTACCAAATACAGCACTCAGGTGCGCGCCGGCCGGATCATTCCCGAGATAGTGCGTAAATCCTTCAAGGTGGCGGAGGCGGAGAAGCCCGGTTGCAGCTTTATAGACTTTCCGGAAAACATTGCCGGGGATGAGGCGAACGGCGGCGAGCCGCTCAAGGTTCAGCGGGCCCTGCCTCCCGCCCCGCCGGAGTCCAAGATAAAGCAGGCCGCCGCGTTGATCGCCGACGCCCGTTTCCCGATCGTAATGGCCGGCAACGGCGTGGTGCGGGCGAAGGCGGCCGCCGACTTGGTGTCATTCGCGGAAAAGCTGAACATCCCCGTGGCGACCACCTTCATGGCCAAGGGCGCGCTGCCCTTTTCCCATGACTTGTCCCTGGGCGCCGTCGGCTTGCAGGCCAGCGACTACGTATCCTGCGGCTTCAATCGGGCGGATATCGTGATCTGCGTAGGCTACGATATCGTCGAGTACCATCCCCACCTGTGGAACAAGGACAAGTCCTGCAAGATCGTCCATATAGATTCCATGCCCGCCGAGGTGGACGAGCACTATATCGTCGAGACCGGGTTGGTCGGGGATATCGGGGCGTCGTTGCGCGCGCTCGCGGAACTGGGAAGCCCGCGGCAGGAGTGCCTGGCTTCCGGCCTGCGCGAGACCATTGTCGAGGAGAACAACCGTTGCGCGGAGGATAGCGGGTTCCCCGTAAAGCCGCAGAAGATCATGTGGGACTTGCGGCAGGCGCTGGCCCCCGAGGATATCGTGATTAGCGATGTCGGCGCCCACAAGATGTGGATGGCGCGCATGTACCAGGCGGAACGGCCGAATACCTGCATTATTTCCAACGGCTTCGCTTCCATGGGGATCGCGGTGCCCGGCGCCTTTGCCGCCAAGCAGGCATTTCCCGAGCGGCGGGTGGTCGCCGTTACCGGGGATGCCGGCTTTCTGATGAACTCCCAGGAGATCGAGACTGCGCTGCGCCATAAAATTCCCTTCGTGATTCTGATCTGGTCGGATTCGGAATACGGACTGATCAAGTGGCACCAGTTGCGCCGCTTCGGCCGCCCCTCCAACATTTCCTTCAACAACCCTGATTTCATTCAGTATGCCCGGAGTTTCGGCGCCCAGGGGTACCGGGTGACGGCGGCGGAAGAACTGCTGCCGGCATTGCGGCAGGCCCTGGCGGAGGACACCGTGACCGTGGTGGACTGCCCGGTGGATTACCGCGAGAACATGAAATTGACCGAGAAGCTGGGCGAACTGGTGTGCCTGATATGAAAGCGGCGGCCGCCGCATCTGGCGCCCATTTTCCACTGCTGGTTGCCGGCACTGAGGACACCGGGGGGCGGCTGGAGGTAAGCGCGCCCTACGACGGACAGCCGATCGCCACGGTCGCTACGGCCGACGGGCCGGCGGCGGATCGCGCCCTCGAGGTCGCATACGGGCTCGCCCGCGATCGGGACGCCTGGTTGCCGCCCTGGCGGCGGCTCGAGATCCTGGAGCGCACGGCCGAACTCATGCGCCGGCAGAGCGCGGAACTGGCCGTAGAGGCAGCCCGCGAAGGCGGCAAGCCCCTGGCGGATTCGCAGGTGGAGGTAGCGCGGGCGATTGACGGAGTGCGCGAGTGCGTGGAAACCCTGCGCACCCATGCCGGCAAGGAAATCCCCATGCGCCTGAACCCCGCCTCCGCGGGGCGCCTGGCAGTGACCGTGCACGAACCCATCGGCGTCGTAGTGGCGATCAGCGCCTTCAACCATCCCCTGAATTTGATCGTTCACCAGGTGGCGCCGGCGGTGGCAACCGGTTGCCCCTGCATCGTCAAACCGTCCGAAGACACCCCCCTGTCCTGCTTCCGTTTCGTCGGCCTGTTGCGCGAGGCCGGGCTCCCCGAGGAATGGTGCCAGGCCCTGACGGTAAACGAGGTTGCGGTGGCGACCCGCCTGGCGTCCGACTCCCGGGTCGGGTTTTTCAGTTTTATCGGCAGCGCCCGGGTAGGTTGGATGCTGCGCTCCCAGCTGGCGCCGGGCGCCCGTTGCGCCCTGGAGCACGGCGGCGCCGCGCCGGTCGTCGTAGCCGAGGATGCGGACCTCGAGGCGCTGCTGCCGTTGCTGGCGAAAGGCGGCTTCTACCACGCCGGCCAGGTATGCGTCTCGGTGCAGCGGGTATTCGCCCACGAAAAGGTCGCCGACCGGCTGGCCGAGGGCCTGGCGGAACTGGCCGGGCAGCAGCGCATCGGCGACCCGACCCGCGAGGACACGGACGTGGGCCCCTTGATCCGCCACCCGGAGGCGGCGCGCGTCGCCGAGTGGGTGGAGGAAGCGGCCGCGCAGGGAGGGCGCGTGCTCGGCGGCGGCCGGCGCATTTCGGATTCCTGCTATGCCTGCACCGTGATCGCCGACCCGCCGCCCGAGGCGCGTGTCAGTTGCCAGGAGATCTTCGGCCCGGTGATCTGCGTCTATCGCTACCGGGACATGGACGAGGCCCTGGTTCGCGCCAACTCTTTGCCCTACGCCTTCCAGGCGGCGGTCTTCACCCGCGACCTGGACCGCGCCCTGCGGGCGGCGAAACGGCTGGATGCCTCGGCCGTGATGATCAACGATCACACTGCGTTTCGCGTGGACTGGATGCCCTTCGCCGGGCTGCGGCAATCGGGGCTGGGCGTAGGCGGCATCCCCCATACCATGCGGGACATGCAGGTGGAGAAAATGCTAGTATTTCGTTCGCCGGAGTGGTAGCTGCCAGAATGGCAGCGGTTCCCCGGCAAGGCGAGGTGCTGTGAGATGACGGTACAGTCTTTCCTGTTCGGGGCCATGGAATTCATGGCCGCGCTGTTCATCATGGCGGTCGGCATCGTCTTTCTGGCGATCGTCGTGGTCTATATCCTCGATATCAGCCAGACCCAGCAGGCGATCCGCCGCAACTATCCCGTCATCGGGCATTTTCGTTATTTATTCGAGCACCTGGGGGAATTCTTCCGGCAATACTTCTTTGCCATGGACCGCGAGGAATTGCCCTTCAACCGGGCGCAGCGCTCCTGGATTTACCGGGCCGCCAAGAACCTGGACAACACCGTCGCCTTCGGTTCCACCCGTGACTTGCGGCCGCCGGGCACCGTGCTGTTCGTCAATTGCCCCTACCCGACGTTGGGCCAGGACGGGGTGGCGCCCAAAATTATCGAGATCGGCCCGCATTGCCGGCAGCCGTACGTCACCAGTTCGCTGGTCAACATCTCCGGGATGAGTTACGGAGCGATCTCCAAGCCTGCCGTGTTGGCCCTTTCCCAGGGCGCGCGCATGGCGGGCTGTTGGATGAACACGGGCGAAGGCGGGCTTTCGCCCTACCATCTGCAAGGGGGCGCCGATCTGGTCTTCCAGATCGGCACGGCCAAGTACGGCGTGCGCGACCTGCAAGGAAACCTGAACGACGACAAACTGCGCGAGGTCGCCGGCCACGAACAGGTGAAGATGTTCGAGATCAAGCTCAGCCAGGGCGCCAAACCGGGCAAGGGGGGCATCCTGCCGGGCGGCAAGGTGACGGACGAGATCGCCCGGGTCCGCGGCATCAGCCCGGGCCAGAACTCGATCAGCCCCAACCGGCATACGGATATCGAGAGCAACGACGAGCTCCTGAAAATGATCGCGCATATTCGCGAGGTGACGGGCAAGCCCGTGGGTTTTAAGACCGTGCTGGGGGCTTACGGGTGGCTGGATTCCCTGTTCCAGGAGATTCGTGACCGCGGGGAAGACGCGGCGCCGGATTTCATCACCGTGGACGGCGCCGACGGCGGCACGGGCGCGGCGCCGCTGCCCCTGATTGACGAAATGGGGTTGCCCCTGCGCGAGAGCCTGCCCATGCTGGTGGACAAGCTGCATGAATACGGCCTGCGCGAACGGATTCGGGTGGTGGCCTCGGGCAAGCTGGTCAATCCGGGCGATGTCGCCTGGGCGCTGTGCCTCGGGGCGGATTTCGTCACCACCGCCCGCGGCTTCATGTTCGCGCTCGGTTGCATCCAGGCCCTGCAATGCAACAAGAACACATGCCCGACGGGGATCACCACGCATGACGTGAATCTGCAGCGCGGTCTGGTGCCGAAAGACAAGGCCCAACGGGTGAAGCACTATGCGCTCAATATGGTCAAGGAGGTTGGGATCATCGCCCACTCCTGCGGCGTCAAGGCGCCGCGCCGCTTGCGGCGCTACCATGCCCGCGTCGTGGTGGGCAACGGGCTCTCCGTGCCCTTGAACGAATTGCATCCGGACGTGGACGGCGGCGGCGGGCAGTCGCGCGCGGCCCCGGCATGAAGGACGGAGGCGCTTCCGCCGGTTGCCGCCGCACCGCTGCCGCAACGGGGGCGGCAGGGGCGAACGGCGAATGGCGAATAGCGAACGACAGACATGTACGCACCGGTATTTTGACAGCGGCGGCGGCAGCGGCGCTTCGTTGCCGGCCCGCTGAAAACAGGAGGAAAAGACCATGCCTATTATTCTGAACGCGATGAACCGCTTGCAGGACCTGCTGGACCAGAGCCGAATTGCCGACGGCCTGGGACTGCTCCTGATGCGCATCTACCTGTTTTTTCCTTTTTGGATGGGCGGCACCCGCAAACTCAGTTCCCCGGAGCACGTCATCGCCTGGTTCGATCAGGGCCTGGGTCTGCCTTTCCCCACGCTGATGTTCTGGCTGGCCGCGCTGACCGAGGCGGTGGGCGCCGTGCTGCTGCTGTTCGGCTTTGCCACCCGCTGGATTTCCATCCCGCTGATGATCACGATGCTGGTGGCCGCCTTCGCGGTGCACTGGGAAGACGGCTGGTACGCCATTGCCCAGTCCAGCTCCGAGGAGATCGGCGTTCGTCTGGATCGCGCCAAGGACATCCTCCAGGAGCACGGCGACTACGAATGGCTGACCGAGTACGGCAATTTCGCCATTCTGGGCAACGGCATCGAGTTCGCCGCCACCTATTTCATCATGCTCCTGGTGCTGTTCTTTGCCGGCGGCGGCAGGTTCCTCAGCGCGGACTACTGGATTGCCCGCAAGTTCCGCGACTCGTCCTAGGCGCTCGAGTCCTGGGCGCCCGGGGCCAGGGCGGCGGCCGGGCCGGGGCGGCGCCGCGCCCTAGTCCGTTTGCCGGCTGTGCCGGTCGGCGGGAGGAGGCATAGCGCCAGCCATGTTGTCCGTGCCCGCCATCCTGTATTTCCTGGCGCTGTTGCTGCTTGCCGTGCCGCTGGAGAGGCTGGCCCGGCGCCTCCGCGTCCCGCCCGGCGTCTTCCTGCTGCTGCTGGGCTTCCTCAGCTCCGAGCTGCTGGTGGGGTTCGGCATAGACACTGGCATCCGCTGGCAAAATTTTTATTTCGCTATTTTTTACCTGTTTTTGCCGGCGCTGATCTTTCATGCCGCGCTGCGCATAGATTTGAACATGCTGCGCGCCAACCTGTTCCCGGTCCTGCTGCTGTCCCTGCCGCTGGCGCTGTTGTCGGTGGCGATCATTGCCGCCGTCCTCTACTACGGGGTCGGTTCGCCGGGCGGATTCCCCTGGCTGGCGGCCCTGATCGCCGGCGCCCTGCTGGCCGCCACCGACCCCGCGGCCGTCTTATCCCTGCCCGCCGCCGCGGGCATCCCGAGGCGGCTGCGCAACATCCTGGAAAGCGAGAGTCTGTTCAACGACGTAAGCTCGATTCTCTTGTTCGGCGTTCTCATCCTTGCGGCTACCGCCATGGACGATTTGGACAACCTGGCCGCCGGCGGTTTCATCCTGCACAGCTTTCTGCTGGCCTGCGGCGGCGGTCTGTGCGTCGGGCTGGCGGCCGGCCTGCTCGCCCGGGGCTTGTTGGCCCGCTGGCACGACCGCTATGCCTTTGGCATCGTGACCCTGGCCTGTTCCTATGCCTCTTTCCTGGCCGCCGAAGAGCTGTTGCACGCCTCCGGGGTGATGGCCGTGCTGGTTGCCGGCTTGGTGTTGCGGTACCCGGGCGGGGCCACGTTGCCCGCGGAAGTGCGCCGCTTCGGCGATCAATTATGGGATTTCCTCTCCCGCCTGAGCCACAACCTGATCTTCGTTCTGGCCGGGGTCACCGTCACCCTGGAGATGTTCGCCGACCGCTGGCTGGCCATGCTGCTGGCCGTTGCCGCGGTGCTGGCGGCCCGGCTGCTGTGCGTCGTCGCGTTGCTGGCGCCGCTGTGCAGGCTGCCCGCTGCCGGCCCCGTCTTCCCGCCGCGGCAACAGGCGCTGCTCTGCTGGGGCGGCGTCCGCGGAGTCGTGACCCTGGCGCTCGCCCTGTCCCTGCCGCTTAGCCTGGACTACTGGTACACGATCCAGTCCATGGCCTACGGCGTCGTGCTGTTCACCTTGTTCGCGCAGGCCACCACTATCGAGGTCCTGGTCCGCGGAAGCGCCGCCGCAGCCGCTCGCTCAGACGCAGCCGCAGGCCGTTCAGACGGATAAATCCGGCTGCGTCCTGCCGGTCGAATCCCGAACCTTCCTCGAAGGTGGCCAGGCCGGGGTCGTACAAGCCGCCGCCTTCCGCCTTGCGCCCGCTTACGGTTACGCCGCCCTTATACAGCGACAGCCGGACCTCGCCGCTGACGTCCCCCTGCGACTCGTCAATGAGCTGCTGCAGCGCCATCCGTTCCGGGCTCCACCAATAGCCGTTGTAGATCATCTCCGCATAGCGCGGCATCAGCCCGTCCTTCAGGTGCGCCAACTCGCGGTCCAGGGCGACGGACTCGATGGCGCGGTGCGCCTTGAGCAGGATGGCGCCCCCGGGAGTTTCGTAGCAGCCCCGCGACTTCATCCCCGCGTACCGGTTCTCCACGATATCGGCGCGCCCGATGCCGTGCTCTCCCCCCAGGCGGTTCAACTCCCGCAACAGCTCCGCGGGCCGCATGGGCTTGCCATTCGCCGCCACCGCGTCGCCCTTGTGAAAGCTCAATTCCAATTCGGCAGGCGCGTCCGGGGCGCGCTCCGGCGCCGCCGTGCGCCGCCACATCGCCTCCGGCGGCGGCGCCCACGGGTCTTCCAATTCCCCCCCCTCGTAGGAAACGTGCAGCAGGTTGGCGTCCATGGAGTAGGGCGGCGCATCCCCTTTCTTGTCTTCTACGGGGATCCCGTGTTGCTCCGCATAACGCAGCAGATCGCCTCGCGAATGCAAATCCCATTCCCGCCAGGGTGCGACGATGCGCATATCCGGGCCGGCCAGCGCCCGGATGCCCAGCTCGAAGCGCACCTGGTCGTTGCCCTTGCCGGTGGCGCCGTGGGCGATCGCGTCCGCGCCCGTCTCCCGCGCCACCTCCACCAGCCGCTTGGCGATCAACGGCCGGGCGATCGCCGTGCCCAGCAGGTACTCGCCTTCGTAAACGGCATTGGCGCGCAGCATGGGGAACACGTACTCGCGCACGAATTCCTCGCACAGGTCTTCGACGTGGATCTGGCGGATGCCCAGCGCCTGGGCCTTGGCTCGCGCCGCCTCCAATTCCTCCCCCTGCCCCAGATCCGCCGTATAGGTGATCACCTCGCAGCCGTAGGTTTCTTGCAGCCAGCGCAGGATGACCGAGGTATCCAGCCCCCCGGAGTAGGCCAGCACCACCCGCGAATATTTCCCGTCCCGCATATCGTTTCTCCCCTGCTGCCGCCGTCGGCCCGCTATTCTAGCAATCCCCGCGCCGCCGCCGAAATCGCCCCGCCAGGGGCGCGGCAGCCGTTACGCGATCGAAGGGAAGAAAAGCGGCTCATACCTATCACTCCCCCCTTGAGGGGGAGTCGGCAAGACGAGGGCGCCAGCCCGAAGTCG
>JAPPPX010000185.1 GCA_028817305.1 Gammaproteobacteria bacterium
GTGCGCAATCCCCTGGGCAAACACTCCTTGGGGGTAGGCATCCTGAACCGCCTGCGTCTTGAGTTCCATGGCAGCTTGGGCTATTTCGCCTGCGGCCTGATTGACGGCCCCAATGTACGGATCAGCGGCAGGGTAGGCTGGTCCTGCGGCGAGAACATGATGGCCGGCACGATCATAATCGAGAAGAATGCCGGTTCGCAGTTCGGGGCCGCGGTCCGCGGCGGCGACCTGGTCTGCAAAGGCAGCGTGGGCTCGCGGACCGGCATCAACCAGAAGGGCGGCACCATTATCGTTGGCGGCGACACCGGCGCCTTCACCGGTTTTATGATGCAGCGCGGGCGCATGATCATCCTTGGCGACGCCAGCCAGAATCTCGGCGATTCCATGTACGACGGCACTATCTTCATCTCAGGCCGAATCCACAGCCTCGGCGTGGACGCGGTAGCGGACGAGATGACGGCGCTTGAGGCGGAATGGGTGCGGCACAAGCTGGCGCTCTACGGCATGGCGCCGCCCGGCAGGGTGGAAGACATGACCAAGGTCGTGTCCGGGAAGCAACTCTGGAATTACGATAATCTGGAGCCGGCGGAAAAGAAGCTGATTCTCTAACTTGGCGCGGGACGGGACTTTACAGGCGTTGCAGGCATATATCGGGAGGCGACGATGACAGGGCCAAAGGATAAACCCGGCGATAGACACCGTTTGGGCGGAAGTTTCCTGTTTACGTCCGAGGTGATCAACGACATCCATGTGAAGTCTGAACTCGGTCGCTACCGTATGCGGGGGTTTTCCATCTTCAAGAAGATCCCCACTTGGGACGATCTGACCTTTTTGCCGGGCACGCTGACACGCTTCGTGATCGAGGGTTACCGCGAGAAGTGCGTCACCAAAACGGTGATCGGCCCCAAGGCCGTGCGGCCGCTAGAGCTGGACATCCCGGTGTACGTCACTGGCATGAGTTTCGGCGCATTGAGCTACGAGGCCAAGACCGCGCTGGCGCGGGGCGCGACCATGGCGGGGACCGCCACCTGTTCGGGCGAGGGCGGCATGATCCCCGACGAGCGGCGCTACTCGGAGAAGTGGTTCTACCAGTGTATTCAGTCCCGTTACGGCTTTAACTCGCAGCATCTGCGGCTTGCCGACGCCGTGGAGTTCTTTATCGGGCAGGGTTGCAAGGTCGGGCTCGGCGGGCATCTGATGGGCCAGAAGGTGACCGATCAAGTCGCCGAGATGCGTTCGTTGCCCGCTGGCATAGACCAGCGCTCCCCGGCCCGCCACCCCGACTGGCTGGGGCCGGACGACCTGGCGATCAAGATCGAAGAGATCCGGGAGGCGACGAACTGGGAGATTCCCATCCAGCTGAAACTTGGCGCGGCCCGCGTTTATGACGATGTGCGCATGGCGGCCAAGACCGGCCCGGACAGCATCTACATAGACGGCATGGAGGGCGGCACTGGCGCCGGTCCCCACATTGCCACCGAGGAGACCGGCGTCCCTGGCATCGCCGCGATACGGCAGGCGCGCCGCGCACTGGACGATGTAGGTAAGTCCGGAGACATCTCTCTGGTTTATGCGGGCGGCATTCGCAACGGCGGCGACGTCGCCAAAGCGCTGGCGCTGGGCGCCGACGCGGTGGCTGTCGGCCACTCGGTACTGATGGCGCTGAATTGCAACAAAGATATCCCCGAGGCCGACTTTGAGCAGGAAATCGGCGTCCCTGCCAACCATTGTTACCACTGCCATACTGGGCGTTGCCCGGTAGGCATCGCCACTCAGGACCCCAGGTTGCGGGCCCGGCTGGACCCTGACAAGGCCGCCGAACGCGTCTATAACTTCCTGCACTGCTTGGCGATCGAGTGCCAGATGCTGGCTCGCGCCTGCGGTAAGACCAACGTCCATTCGCTGGAGCCGGAAGACCTGGCGGCGCTTACGATGGAGGCGTCGGCGCTGGCGCAAGTGCCCCTGGCCGGCTCCCAATACACGGTCGGGCGCCCCGACATGAAACGGTTCTAGGGTCATGTCCGACAACGACGCACCCAATCGCCCGCAGGAGGTGGACCGCCACCTCGAAGGCCAGGGGCTCGAGACCGAGCGCGAAGCCGAGATCGGTCAGCACATCGGTTACCGCTATGACGTCAATTTGGTGCCGGATATGGGCCGGCTCAGGCCCTTCCTCAAGCGGTATATTGAATTTATGGGCTGGCAGGACCTGAATTGGCTGGAGGATGTGCACATGGGTTATGAGGAAGGCCGCGCCGCGGTTTTTGATCGCAATATTAACGGCTGGATCACCGTTCCCGATGGCATGACATTGCCAGACAAGCAACAGGACCGTGATATGCTCGCGCGCGAATTGCTGGTCAAATTCCAGATGTCGCGGAAGCATCCGCTGGTGGAACTTCGCAAGGCATATTCCAAGTTCGAGTAGCTTCAACAGCTCCATGTTCCCCAGCCGCAGAAAGTATGTGATCGTAGGTGCGGGCATTCATGGATTGAGCACTGCCTATCACTTGGCGCAATTGTTGAAGGCCAAAGGCCGCGGCGACGGGCGCGACATCGTAATTCTGGACAAGCGGGGTGTCGCAGCGGGGGCGTCGGGAATCGCCTGTGGCGTGATCCGCAACAATTATTATCAGCCTGCCATGCGTGAATTGATGGCACATAGCGTGCAGCTGTGGGAGAGCGATCCCGAGGCATACAGTTATCATCCGGTAGGCTATATCCAGCTGGGGCCCAAGGCGATGCGTGAGGACATCGCCGGCATTGCCCGGGAGCAGGAGGAGATCGGTTATGAATCAGCCTTTGTGGAAGGAGAGCGGGTCTGTGCCCGGTACATGAAGGGGCTCTTCCACGACTGGCGAGCGCAGGGGATCTGCGCTCTCCTGCATGAGAAGCGCGGCGGTTATGCCAACAGCATGCGCTCTATGCAGGGGCTTGCCGCCAAGGCTGTTTCGGAGGGCGTGGAGATCCTTTCCGGGGCGACGGTGCAGGGCTTTGCGAGCAACGGCGGAGCAGTGACGGCAGTGAAGACGGACCGCGGCCAAATTCATTGCGATTACGTCGTTATCGGGGCCGGGCCTTGGGTCCCCAGGCTGTGGCAAATGCTGGAGTTGCCTGTTTCCGTGCCTGTGCGGGACGCGCAGGGCCAGCTACGCGAGCGCCCGATGTGGAAGTTCTGGGCCCTGCAGGAAGGGACGCTGGACATGCCTCCAGACTGCTTGAAAACCAACGACGGCGCGATGCCTCCGGTGATTCACCTGGACTCCAATGCCCCCCTGTATGCTGACGATGACGGCAGCATCATTAAAGAATGCATGTGGGGCATCTACTATAAACCCGACTTCCACTGCGGCGGCATACAGGGGGGCGCGGCTCCCTGTGCCCTGGATGAAGCGCCGGAGGACGTGCGCATCGATCCCTACGGCGTCGAGTCGCCAGACTACGTGGTGGACCGCAATTTCGCACGGATGTGGGTATCGGCACTAGCGCACTGCCACAGCCGCTTCGAGGGCGCCCTGCCCAAGTACCGGGACGAACCCTCCGGCGGTATTGGCGCCTTCACGCCCGACAATTTCCCCGTGTTCGACGTATTCCGTGAGAACTGCTACGTCATCGCCGATTCCAACCACGGCTACAAGATGCTCGGCGTGGGCAAACTGGTTGCCGAAGAGATCGGAGGCGAACCGAGCCGGCTACTGGCGCCGTTCCGCTCCTCGCGCTATGCCGAAGGCCGATTGCATCCTTCGTCGCATAGTCCGTTTCCCTG
>JAPPPX010000142.1 GCA_028817305.1 Gammaproteobacteria bacterium
CTCCGCCATTCCCATGCCCCCACCCCGCCATTCCCGCGCAGGCGGGAATCCAGCGTATAAAGCGCGCGCTTCGCGCTCCTTCATGACGGATCGAGGGAAAGGCGGACGGCCAAAGATTCGCGCTGTCGCCTGCCGGCGCCATCGCGCGAATGTGCGCGTTCCGCGCTGTATTTGCGCTGGATTCCCGCCCCTGTTCAAGCCAGGGGCAAGCTCTGCGCGGGAATGGCGGAGTGTGCCATGCCAGTGGGAAATGTTTTCGTGCGGTTCTGGATTTTCGGAGTTTTTACACAGGCTGTTTCGCCGGAATGACAGAAAAATAAAAACCCCGGAATGACAGAAAAAAGTGCCGAAGACAGTTTTTGCACGAACTGCTGCGCGGGAATGGCGGATAAGAGAGCGCCGCTTTGCTTCCCTTCAGATTGCGTAACGGCTTGAAAGGGGCGCCATGCGTTTGCGAACCGATACGGGGAACCGCTACGCCAGCTGCTTATGACGAAAGCAAGCCGCGAGATGGTCGTTTACCATCCCCACCCCCTGCATGTAGGCGTAGCAAATCGTGCCGCCCACAAAGCGAAAGCCCCGCTTTTTCAGATCCCGGCCCATGGCTTCGGAGGCGGGCGTGCTGGTGGGGATGTCGGAACTCCGGCGCCACCGGTTCCGCACAGTCGCGCCATCGGTGAACCGCCAGATATAGGAATCGAAACTGCCGAACTCGTTGCGCACCGCCAGAAAGGCGCGGGCGTTGGCAACGGCGGCGAGCACCTTCAGGCGGTTCCTGACGATGCCCGGATCGCCAAGCAGATGGGCGACCTTGCGGTCGCTATAGCGGGCGATCTTTTCGGCATCGAAGCGATCGAATGCCTTGCGGTAGTTTTCTCGCTTCTTCAGAACCAGGCTCCAGCTCAGCCCTGCCTGCACCCCGTCCAGAATCAGGAACTCGAACAGCAGGCGGTCGTCGTGCACCGGGACGCCCCATTCACGATCATGGTATTCCATGGTCAGGGCATCGGTCTCGGCCCATGGGCAGCGCCTGCGACGATCCTTGCGCCGTTGCCTCACCCTCGGCTCCCGCACCTGCCCGGACTGCCGTAGAACCCCGGCCCGGGCATCGTTCGTTGGGCTGCGAAAATTCTCTGCACGGTATTGCCTACGAAGAAACGGTTACGCGCTCAAAAGCGCAACTCCAGGCGCAGATCCGCCCTGGAGTCGCCGCTGCCGTCAAAGCGCACACGGCGCCCGCCCAGGTTCATGCTCCCGGCAAGGCCGGATTCGCGCGTCAGCATCGCGGACAGGGACAGGTCGCCGCTCTGCCATGAGGCGCCGATGTGCGCGGCGCCGTTCCCGGCGCGGAGGCCGCGGATGGCGGAGCCGCCTGCTGGCCGCAACTGCTCGCTACGCACTACGCCGATACCGGCGGATATCCCGAAGCGCCGCGTGAAAGCGCGCGTAAGCAGGGCGCCGGCAAGCGCATCCCAGCCATCGCCGACCCGCAGCTGGCCGTTGCCGACAATGCTGCCGCCATGCGCGGAACCCCGATTCGCCGCGGCGCCGACGATCAGGCTCAGCCAGGTCCGCTCGCGCAGGACGAGGCGGGTCCCATATGCCAGCAGCAAAGATTCGCCGCGAGTCGCCTGCCCCCAGCTGAAGAACCGCGCTGGCGCGCAGGCCCCCGCGGGAACCGAGGCGCGGAAACGGCGCCCGGCGAAACCGTCCCCGAAGGAAATATCCGGGCAATCTGTCGCCGGCGCGCCGGCGGCGGCGAAATCTTGCGCAAAAGCGGCAAACTCCCGCGCAAAACTCCATTCGGCATCGTTGCGGTAAGGGACCCGGATGCGGAACGAGCGTCCGAAGCGGTCGCGGCCCACCACGGCGGAGCCGGCCGTCAACCGGGCGCCATGCGGAAGCGAGAGCGCCCCGGCAAAAGCAAGGCCGGTCGTGCTATAGCCGCTGGGCAGTTCGAGGCCATCGGCCGGGGCGAGCAGGCAGCGCAAGTTCAGATGCCCGTGACCGAGGTCGGCGCTGCCGCCCTCCGCGCACTGGTAGAGCAACCGCGGGATTTCCTCGGCGGTGAGTTCCGTGGGCCACAGTCCCCAAATCGTCGCGGCGACGCCGGCGACGATGGGCGTGGAGAAACTGGTGCCCTGAAGAGTCTCCTCAGGGGACACGGGATTGCCGTCCGTGCCCCGGAAGGAAGACGGCCAACGGTGCAGCGTGAACGGCGCCGTCAGGCACCAACTCTCCACCGGGGAGCAGCTTACCGAACCCTCGTGCAGGCCCCGAGGGTCGGGGTCCGGGGAACTGCCGGCAACCACCACCCACCTGCCGGAAGCGCCCAGATCCGTACTACTGAGCATACGCGCATTATCCGCTCCTTGAGGACCGAGATTCCCCGCGGCAACGAAGACGACGGTATTCGGCGGCGCGTGCGCGGCGGCGGTAAACAGATTGTCGTTCAAGGGGTTTGTAATCACGACGACGCCATCCTGGAAAAGATGCGGAAACCGGGTGTACGTCTGAAGGCGCACATTAAGATGGTTCCGGATGCCTGCGGAGACGCCTGCGCTGCCTCCGACAGAGCTTGTTCGGACACTGCCGCCCGAACGGCTCGCCGTTGCCAATGCCCTCATAACCTGCTGGTCATGACAGTTCGCCAAGGTACTGTCGGGACAAAATCCGGCGTCCAATATCTGGGCCGACACGGGCGCATTGGGCTGGGCTTCGGCCCGCGTCATGAATTCGCTGAAGCCCGTCACGCTGCCGCCGTTATTCGGAGCGCCCGCGCAAAGAGAGCTATAGTGCCCATCGGGACACGCCATTTCCGCTTCCGGGAGCGGGGCGGCGGCGGTAACCACGGGCACGGGCGGCATCCCCAGCGGCGGGAGGACCTGCGTTGGCGGGGGGGGCTGCATGGGGGAAGAAGCGGCAGGGCCGCCGCCGCCCCCTCCCCCACACCCCGTCAACAACGGCAGGAGCAACAGGGCATAGCCGCGCGGCAAATGCCTCTGCCTCTGCCTCCGCATCCGCAAGACAGCGGCGGCTGGCCGAATTCTAGACAAGCAGCATCAGTCCCAACACCATGCCCGCCAAAACGACATTCGCGCCCAACACCCAGCGCTGGACGCGCATCCAGGTCTCGATCTTGCGCACTTTCAGCCGCAGACGCGCTATATCCTCTCTGTGCCCAGCCTGCATGCGCTCGAGCCGCTCCCGCAGCCGTTCGACTTCCTCTCCCAGTTCGCTGCGCAATAATTTGAGATCCGCCTTGGTGGCGAATTCGCTTTGCGCGCCAGGGTCGGCCGCCGCGGTCCGGGCCGTCGCCACCCGCCCGCAACGGTACATACGGGCGCTGCGAGCCTGTTCTTCCTTGATGCCCGCTGCCCGTAACTCGTCCATCCTGCTTGCCAGGTCGGCGGGCAGCTTAATCTTCTTGATTTTCGGCTTGCTCATGTTCAAATTCTCCAAAAGGGGGGCGTTAGCGGGCCAATCCCGCAAATTACCCCCTCGCTCGAATGCGAAAGATACCACGATTCCGCCGCGCCCGGCCTCGCCGCACCGGCATCGAGGCCGGGGCTTGTCCAGGCCTCCGTTCCCAATCCCCAAGTCCTGTGTTC
>JAPPPX010000055.1 GCA_028817305.1 Gammaproteobacteria bacterium
GGCCGGCGCGCAGGGGCCCCCGGGAATCGTTGTGCGGGCGCACGGAAAACAACCGGGTCGTCAATTTCTCTGCCTCCCCGGAACTGGTCGGAACCTTTGCCGACGTTCGGATCACGGAGGCGCTGCCCCACTCTCTGCGCGGCGAAGCCGTGACCGGCGCCGCGCCCGCCCGCATCCCGCGGACGCCCGAACCTTTGCCCCGTCTCTCGCCTTGAGCCGCCAGCAGACCCTCTCCGAAGCGACGCGCGCGGCCGCCGACCTGTCCCTGGAGCCGATGGACCATCGGCGCCTTTCCAATCTATGCGGCCCCCTGAACCGGCACCTGCATCAGGTAGAGCAGCGAATGGGGGTGGAGATCTGCAATCGCGGCAACGGCTTCCATGTCACCGGCAACCGCCAATCCGTGGCCATGACGGGAAAAGTCATCCGCGCCCTGTACGACGCCACCCGGGAAGAATTGCTGTCGGCGGAAAGGGTGCACCTGTGCCTGCAGGAAGCGCTCAACGAAAACGGCAACGCGGCGGCGAAAGACCGGCAGCAAGAACGGGTCCACATCCGCAAAAAGACGATACGCGGACGCACGGACAATCAGCGGCACTACCTGCGCAACATACGGACGCGCGAAATCAATTTCGGCATCGGGCCGACCGGCACGGGAAAGACCTATCTCGCCGTGGCCTGTGCCGTCGCCGCCCTGGAGCAGGAGCGGGCGCAACGCATCTTCCTGGTGCGCCCCGCCGTGGAGGCCGGCGAACGGCTGGGCTTCCTGCCCGGAGATATGGCGGAGAAGGTCACTCCCTTCCTGCATCCCCTCTACGATGCCTTGAACGCCCTGCTGGGACACGAACGGGTAGCGCAGTATCTCGGCCAGGGCCGCATCGAGATCCTGCCGCTGGCATTCATGCGCGGGCGCACGCTGGAGGAATCGTTCATTATCCTGGACGAGGCGCAAAACGCCACCGTAAGTCAGATCAAGATGTTCCTGACCCGCATGGGCCTTGGTTCGAAAATGGTGATCACCGGCGACATTACCCAGGTTGACCTGCCGGCGGGCAAACGCTCCGGCCTGTCCCATGCCGCCGAGCTATTGCGCGGCGAGGCCGGTATCAGCTTCACTTACTTCAGCTCCGCGGATGTCGTCCGCCACCCCCTGGTCGCCCGTATCCTGGATGCGTATGCCCGCTCCGGGGAAGACGCCGGCCCGTAGTATGGCGACATTGGCTATCCGGGTGGAGATCCAACGGGCAACGGACGAGACCGTTCTACCAGAAAACAGTCAGATCGAGCGCTGGGCGCGACTGGCGCTGACCGGCAGCAAAAAGAAAGGGGAACTCGCGGTGCGCATCGTCGGCGAGGAAGAAGGGGGAGCGCTGAACAGAAAATGGCGCGGCGGCAAGGGCCCCGCCAACGTGCTGTCTTTCCCCTATTCTCCTCCGGCCGGCATGGCGATGCCGCCGCTGGGCGATATCGTGATTTGCGCGCCCGTGTTGCGGCGCGAGGCGCGGGAACAAGACAAGCCGCTGCTTGCCCACTGGGCGCACATGGTGGTGCACGGCACCCTGCACCTGCTGGGCTACGCGCACGAAGAAGACGCGGAGGCGCGCCGCATGGAGAATCTGGAGCGGAAGATTCTCGAAGGACTCGGCTTCCCCGACCCCTATGCCACGGAAACCCAAAGCCAAAAACCGTAGCGGCAAGGAGAGCGACGGGACGCGCTCCTGGCTGGACCGGATTGCCCAGGCCCTCGCCGCGGTGCCGGAGGACCGCCATTCCCTGCTGAACCTGTTGCGCGCGGCCGAGACCCGCAAACTGCTGGACCCGGAAACCATGCCCATGATCGAAGGCACGCTCAAAATCATAGACCTGCAGGTGCGCGACATCATGGTGCCGCGCATCCGGATGGTCATGGCCAGCGAGCAATCTCCCCAGGACGAGTTACTGGAAACTTTCGTCTCGTCGGGATATTCGCGCCTGCCCATAGTCGAGGAGAACGCCGATTCCATCCTGGGCATCTTGATCGCCAAGGACCTGCTCGGGTATGTCCTGTCCAAGCCGCAAAAACTCGACATCCGGGAGCTGGTGCGGCCGGCGATGCTCGTCCCCGAGAGCAAGTCCCTGAACGTGCTGCTGCGCGAATTCCGCAGCGCTCACAGCCATATAGCGATCGTGGTGGACGAGTACGGAGGAATCGCCGGACTCGTGACCATCGAGGACATCATCGAGGAGATTGTCGGCAATATCGAAGACGAACATGACCGGGAGGAGGAAGAGGAAAACATTCGCCGCTTGGATGGAGACCGCTACGCGATCAAGGCCATTACCCCGCTCGAAGATTTCAACGATTACTTCGGCACCGAAATGGACGCGGAAGAATGCGACACCGTCGGCGGGCTGGTGCTGAAAGGCTTTGGCCGGATGCCCCGCAAGAACGAGAGCGCCATCGTGGAAGGGCAACGCTTCGACATCCTGCAGGCAGACAAAAGGCGCATTCATCTGATCGGGTTCCAGGGGCGGAAAAAGGCGCGAGAGGACGCCACCTGAGCCCGCCGGCAACGCCCCGGAATCCCTTCCGTCGCGACCGCATCCCGGCCCTGCCGGCTCCCTGGCGCCTACCTGCCCCCCATGCCCCGCCCGTTTTCCCAACTGCGCCGCCGGCTCCGGCCCCTGCTGTCCGGCCGTTGCGGGCAGCGGCTCGGGGATGCCGGCGCGCTGGGCGCGGGCGCCCTGATGCCGGCAGCTTTCGCGCCCTGGAATCTGTGGCCGCTGCCGTTGCCGTTGCTGGCCCTGCTGGCGCTGCTGTGGCGGCACGGCACTACGATGCGCGCCTGCTGGCGCGGCTGGCTATTCGGGTTCGGCATGTTCGCCGCGGGCGTAGGCTGGGTGCGGATCAGCATCCGGATGTACGGCGACCTGCCCGGGCCGGTCGCTTGGCTGCTCTCCCTTATTCTGGCCGCGAGCCTCGCCCTGTACCCCGCCCTGGTCGGCCTGATCGGCCGGCGCCTGATGCCCGCCCGTCCGGGCTGTACGGGTCATGACGCGATCTGGCTGCTGCTGGCGGTCCCATCCCTGTGGACATTAAGCGAGTGGCTGCGCTCTCTGTTGCTCACCGGTTTCCCCTGGCTCAGCCTGGGCTACAGCCAAACGGACGGGCCCCTGGGAGGATGGGCCCCCCTGCTGGGAATTTTCGGCCTCGGGTGGCTGTTGGCGCACAGCGCCTGCCTGCTGGCCTGGCTGTGCTTGCGCCGGGGCCGCGGGGCGCTCCCGGCGCTCTGCCTGGGCGGCCTGATATGGGCGCTCGGCCCGCCGTTGCGCGAGGTTTCCTGGACCGCGCCCCGCCCCGGCGGCGAACTTTCGGTGGCCGTGATCCAGGGGGCGATCCCACAGCCGCTCAAGTGGGACGCCGCCTACCTTACGGAAACCGTCACCCGGTATCGCCGCCTCTCCGCACCGCACTGGGGAGCGGATCTGATCGTCTGGCCGGAGACCGTGATCCCGGCTTTCCGACACCAGGTAGGGCCCCTGCTGGCGGAATTGCGGCAACGCGGCCAAAGCGCGAACACAGAACTGCTCCTCGGGATCCCGGTCCGCGATTC
>JAPPPX010000130.1 GCA_028817305.1 Gammaproteobacteria bacterium
CCAAGCTCGCCGCGGTGGACGCCAAGCTCGCCGTAGTGGACGTCAAGATCGCCGCAGTGGACGTCAAGATCGCCGCGGTGGACGCTAAGCTCGATTTGCTGATACGCGGGTTGAACATTTCGGTTGCCCCGAAGGACAATGCCGGCGCCGGGCCATCGGGGGCGAAGCGCGGCGGCTTGCAGGTCGGGGCGGGCGAAACGGCAACCGAGTAGCCTGGCCCGCTCGGCGGCCTCCGCACCTGCCCTGCCTGGACGCAATCGCCCGCCGCCTGCGCGCCCTGCAAGCCGTTCCGCAATCGAAGGGAAGCAAAGCGGCTCTCTTATTCCGCTATTCCCTCATTTTTCCCATCACTCCCCCCTGGGATGTAAAGCGGTGAATCCATATGCTCCGGGTTGCGCCGGCGGAGATGCGGCGATATGCTCAGGAGTCGGAAACGCTGCGGATGCGCGATCCGTCATGCCGGGGGCGTACTGGCATCGACGTGGGTCACGAAGTCCAAGAGGCATGCCGAGGCGCAGCGCACCTCGTAAATCCAGCTGCAAGCAAGATAGTTGCCGACAACGACAACTACGCACTGGCTGCGTAAATCAAGGCCAGCTCCCGGTACGAGACGTGCTTGCGCGTCCGAATCGGGGGGCATCTTTCGCAAGCTCGCGGCGCGGCCCGTCCCCGGCCAACCCGTTAAAAACTTTGGGGAATCGCCGTCAGGCCACCTGCCACTCGGTGGCGGACGGTTAAAATATAGAGCCGGCTAAGCATGTAGATTCGAGGATGGAGGTCTCGCGGACGCGGGTTCGATTCCCGCCGCCTCCACCATAAGCCCCCCATTCCGGAGAACCGACCGGGGAGCCGAACGGGGCCGCTCTTGCGGCGCGGCGCCCTCCGTCGCAAGCCCGGTTGCGACTCTCTCCCCCCCTCCTTCCCGCGCTATAGGCGCCATAGGCGCCGCGGGGCGCTGCAGGGAGGTCACCGCGTCATTCATTCATTGTCTGCGCCTTGCGCGGGATGACATAATGACACCCGCGCAGGGGCCAACCGCCCTGGCTTCGGGACGGCCCCGCCCGTGCGGTAGAGAAACAACCGGAATCATCTGGGTCATCGAGAACAATGGGAACGATCTGGATCATCGCGTTGCTCGGCTTCGGCGCCGTCTCCGGTCTTGTCCTGCCCTGGATCAATTTTAGAGCCGTCCGGGACTTGCGGGCAGAGACCCGCTTTCTGCAGGACCGGATCGGGGCCCTGCTGAGCCTGCTCGAAAACAAGGGGATAGCGGTCCCCGACGAGTGGAAAGCCGAACGGCCGCCCGTGCCCGACGCCGCCTGGCAGGCGCAATCGGCGGCGCCGGCGCCTCCGATACCGGAACCCAGGGGGGAACGGCCGGCAACCGAAGCCCCGGAACCGGAGCGCGGGCGGGAATCGGGCGCAGACCCGGAACGGGAAGCGGCGCGCCCGGCGCCCGCGGGCGCGGCGGCCATGGGCCTCGAACGGCAATTCGGAGAGCGCCTGCCGGTGTGGGTGGGCGGGATCGCATTGGCGCTGGCCGGCTTCTTCCTGGTGAAGTACTCGCTCGAGCAGGGTTTGCTCAGCCCGGCGGTGCGAGTGCTGCTGGGCGGCGCCCTGGGCGCCGGCATGCTGTATGCCGGCCACTGGGTGCGCGGCCGCCCCGCCTTCGCCAACGGCATGCGCATCGCGCAGGCCCTCTCCGGCGCCGGGATCGCCGTGCTCTACGCATCCCTGTTCGCCGCCGCCAGCCTGTACCGGCTGATACCGGGATGGGCCGGCTTCCTCGGCATGGCCGCGACCACGGGAGCGGCCGTCCTGCTCTCGCTGCGCCACGGCCCGCCCATCGCCCTGTTGGGGCTGGTGGGCGGCTTCCTGGCGCCGGCCCTGGCAGGCGCCCGCGACCCCTCGGCAGCCGGACTGTTCCTTTATCTGTACGCCGTATTCGCCGGGCTGATGGCGGTGATCGGGCAGCGGGGCTGGTGGCTGCTCTCGATCCCCGCGCTGCTCGGCATCTTCCTGTGGGTGATCGGCTGGATCGCCGCCGGCCGGGCGCCAGGGGACGCAGTGTGGCTGGGGCTGTTCCTGCTGGCAGTGAGCGCCACCATCGTCGCCGGCACCCCCCGGCGCGAGGCAGACGCCGGGAGGATGCCGCGGCTGGCTGCCGCGCTGAACTACGCGGGGCTGGGCGGGGCCATGCTGCTGATGGGAATCGTCGCCGGCCAGGCCGGGTTTGGGCCGATGGAATGGGCATTGTTCGGGCTGTTCGCGGCGGGCGCCGTCTGTCTCGCCTATTTCGACGACCGGCGGTACGGCTTCGCGCCCTGGGTGTCCATGGCCGTCAACGCCGTCATGCTGTTCGCCTGGGAGACGGACGACCCGGGCGCCTTCGCGCTGACCCTGGGCGCCTTCGCCGCCATCTACGCAGGCAGCGGCTACTTCCTGACTTGGCGCGCGCAACGGCCCCTGTTGTGGGCGGGACTGGCTGGCGCCACCGGCTTGGGCTACTACCTGCTGGCCTATCACGCGCTCCACGACCGCGGGGGCTTCGCCTCCGTGCCGCTGCTCTGGGGGGCCGCGGCACTGGCGCTGGCGGCGCTGGCGGTACGCGCCGCGTACCGGGTCCTGCAACAATACCGGGGCCATCCGCGCCGGGAAGAGATGCTGGCCGTATGCTCGGTGGCCGCCACGGCCCTGGCGGCGCTCGCGGCGGCCGTCGAGTTGCAGCGCGAGGCCCTGCCGGTAGCGCTGGCCGCAGAGGCGCTGGCGGTGGCGTGGCTGGGCGGCCGGGTATCGGTACGGGCGTTGCGCCCTCTCGCCCTGACCCTGGCGCTGATTTTCGGCGTGCTGCTGTTGCCGCAGCTGGGACTGCTGTCCTGGTTCGCCTTCCGCAGTCTCTTCGCTGTCGGATTTCCCTCGTTTCTTCAAGAATTCATGCCCATCGCCCGCTGGCCCGTGCTGCAACTTGGAGTCCCGGCGCTCCTGCTGACGGGCGCCGCCATCCTGTTGCGCCGGCGGGGAGACAGCCCAGGCATATGGGCGCTGGAAGCGGCGGCGGCAGGATTGACCGCCGTTATGGGATATTACCTGGTGCGGCACGGTTTCCATGCCGGCCCCTTCGACTCCGCGGCCGCCTTCGCGCTGGCCAGTTTCCCCGAGCGCGGCACGGCCACGAACACGCTGTTCGCGCTCGGGGTCGCCTGCCTGTACGCCGGGCGCCGCCTGCAGCGGGCGGCGCTCTCATGGAGCGGGATAGTCCTTTGCGGCCTCGCCGCCTTCCGCATCGCCTACTTCGACTTGCTGCTGTACAACCCGTTCTGGACGCACCAGGGAGTGGGCGGCTGGCCGCTGCTGAACGCCCTGCTGCTGCCCTACGGACTGCCGCTGGCATGGCTCTGGCTGGCGGGCGGGGAACTGGCGCGCGCCAGCTGGCAGCGGGGGGCCCGGGGCGCTCAGGGCTTTGCGCTGGTGCTGCTATTCGTACTGGCGAGCTGCAACGTGCGCCACTTCTTCCAGGGCGAATATCTGGACGCGGGGACGGCAAGCAACGCGGAGATCTACGCCTATTCGGCGGCGTGGCTGCTGCTGGGCCTGGGGCTGCTGGGCGCCGGCTTCCTGCGGCGGGAACGAACGATGCGCTATGCCTCGCTGGCCGTGCTGCTCTTTACCGTCGGCAAGGTATTCCTCTACGACGCCTCCGAGCTGGAGGGGCTGTACCGCGTATTCTCCTTCCTGGGGCTGGGCCTGAGCCTGCTCGGGCTCAGTTACTTCTACGCCCGGGTGGTGTTCGCGCATGACGGGACCGCCGGGGCGGACCCGGCGGCGGGGAAAGTCACCTGACTTGCCTTGCCATGGAAACGGGACAGCGGGAACCGGACTTGGCGGCGCCGCCGGTATATACTGCGTACCAGACGCGAATGTCGGAGGCGAAGATGAAACGAATGATCGCACCCGGCGCCGGCGCACTCGCGGCGCTGGCGCTGGCCGGCGCCGCAGCCGGCACGGCCCGCGCCGAACTGGTCGAGTACCGGTTCGAGGTCCGCTACGCGGAGGTCAATTACAGTGGCCGCCCGGCCCAGGCCATGACCATAGAGGGGCAGATCCCCGCACCCACGATCGAGGCGCATGTGGGCGATACCTTGCGCGTCGTCTTCGTCAACAAGATGGACACGGAGACTTCCGTACACTGGCACGGCGTCCTGCTGCCCAACGACCAGGACGGCGTCCCCTACCTGACCACGCCGCCGATCGCGGCGGGGGCCTCCTTCGCCTACCAGTTCCCGGTAACGCACACGGGCACCTACTGGTACCACTCCCACAGCGGCCTGCAGGAGCAGCGCGGCCTGTACGGCGCCCTCATTTTCCGCCCGCCCCGGGGGGAACGCATGCGCCAGGCGGCAGCCAGCGACCGGGAGTACGCGGTGCTCTTTTCCGACTGGACCGACGAACTGCCGGAACAGGTGTTCGCCAACCTGAAAAAGGACGACGATTACTATGCCTTCAAGAAAGGCAGCGTACAGTCGTGGGCGGCGGCGTTGCGGCAGGGGGCGCAGGCGCTGAAAAACAAGTACCGGCAGTCCTGGGAGCGCATGGGACCGATGGATCTCTCCGATGTCGGCTACGATGCCTTCCTCGCCAACGGCAAGCGCCGGCTACGGTTGCCGGCGGAGCCGGGAGAAAAGGTCTTGCTGCGCATGATCAACGGCGCGGCCGCCAGCTACTTCCACATCGAGTACGCCGGCGGCCCGATGACCATCGTCGCCGCCGACGGCGTCGCCGTGGAACCCGTGCAGGCCCGCAAGCTGCGCATGGCCATCGCCGAGACCTACGACATCGTGGTCGAGGTCCCGCCGGACGGGCGCGCATACGAGCTGCGGGCCACCTCGATAGACGGCACGGGTTACAGTTCCGCGCTGCTCGGCACGGGGCCGGAAGTGGCCGCGCCGGACATGCCGCCTCCCGATCTGTTTGCCAGGCACGACCACGGCGGCCACGGCGGCCACGGCGGCCACGGCGACGGTCACGAGGGACACGCAATGCATGGGATGCATGGAGCGGGGCACGGCGCGCGGGAAGACGGGCACGGGCAAGCGGGGCAACACGCGGGCGCGGGGAGCGGCGCCGGGGAGGCAATCGAATACCTGCAGGATTACGGCGCGCTGAAGGCGACGGAGTCCACCGCCCTGCCCGCCGACGCGCCGTGGCGCAAGTTCACGTTCCGCCTGACCGGCAGCATGGAGCGCTATACATGGTCCTTCGACGACGCGATCCTGGCGCACGCGGACAAGGTGCAGATCCGGCACGGCGAGAACGTGCGTTTCACGATGGTCAACGAGACTATGATGAACCACCCGATCCACCTGCACGGGCATTTCTTCCGGGTTGTCAACGGCCAGGGAGACTACAGCCCGCTGAAGCACACGGTCAACGTGCCGCCGCTGCAAACCGTCGCCATTGAGTTCGCCGCCACCGAGGACCGGGACTGGTTGTTCCATTGCCACATCCTCTACCACATGAAGGCGGGCATGGCGCGCGTGATCTCCTACGGCGACACCGGCCCCGAAAAGACCGCCCCCGCGGAGGCCGAACCCGGGGAGACGGCGCCCGGGGAAACGGCGCCGGAACCGAGGGCCGCCGCGCCCGGCGGGGATTCCCCGGCCGCCGCGGGCGGCGCCGGGATGCCGGCGTTGCCGCCGCGCGGCCTGGCGCTGGCCGCGACCGGCGGCGCCTACGACGCCTACGCAGATCCGCAAACGCCCCCGCGGAGGCAGCCGCCGCTGATCCGCGACCAATGGTATCTGGCGGGCACGGCGGGGTTGCTGTCGAACATGCTGCTGGGCGAAGCGAAGGCGGCAACCGCGGCCAATAGCGTAGAGTCCGAGTTCCACTACGACTACCGCGACGACTACGAAGCGCATCTGATCTACGAGCGCAGATTCAGCCGCTTCCTCGGCGGCTACGCCGGCGTCAATCTGGAGGAAGAGCACGACGACGAACGCGAGACCCGCGCGATCGCCGGCATCCACTACACCCTGCCGCTGCTGATCGAGTCCGACCTGCGGCTCTACTCCGGCGGCGAAACGGAGATCGGCCTGTCCTCGGAACTGCAACTCTCGAACCGCCTCAGCCTGGAATGGAAATACCGCACCGACGGCGAATACCGGCTACTGCTGGCGCACGAGTTAAACAAAAAATTCCTGCTGGCGGCGACCTACGACAGCGATTTCCAGGGCGGTATCGGCATCCTGCTCAGAAACTGAGCCGCCCAACATAGCGAACGCAACCACTTGAACGCAGCCGCAAGGCAATGCCTGGGATGCCTGTTGCTGGCGCCACTGCTGACGGGTTGCTCGGAGTGGGTCGGTTCGTTCGGCGGCGCATTCCGGGGGGCGCCGTCGGAAATGGACGCGCATATCGGCGCCCGCGCCAAGGCGCTGGTGGCGGAGGCATTCGATTTCCGCACCGGCGGCAACGAGTTGACGCTCGCCGACCACCACGTACACGCCGTGGCGCGCGGCACGCATGCACGCAGTCGCCGCGCCTACATCCACCCCGACCTGCGCTCGCCCTGGCGGCCGCTGTCGCGGCTCAAGACCGCCGTCCTGATGAGCGCCAGCGGCGTGGCGGACTACGAACAGCTGGACACGCAGTACGAACGCCGGCTGGCACTGCTGCTGCATCACTTCCAGGACGTGCAGCGCCGGCACTCGCCGGCCGGGCGGCGGGTGGAAAGCCGTTTCTATCTGTACGCCATGGACGCCTTTCACGACGAACGAGGGCAAGCCGACAGCAAGCGCACGGACCTGTACGTGCCCAACGATTACGTATTGGCGCTGAGCGGGCGCCTGAATCGCGAACTGGAGGGGGCCGGCCCGGAGCGGAATCTCCGCAACCGGACGCGCGTAGTGCCGGTCGCCTCCGTACACCCCTACCGGGCGGATTTCGAGCGCGAGGTAGAGCGGCTGGCGCGGCGGGGCGTGCGGCACCTCAAGTGGCTGCCGTCGGCCATGAACATAGACCTGGAAAAAGTGTCCGGGGAAACCTACGGCGCGCTGGCGCGGCGGGAGATAACGCTGCTGGTGCACACCGGCGCCGAGCACACCCTGCGAGTGAGCGGCGCGCAGCGGCGGCGCTTCGACGACCCGTACCGGCTGCGCAAGGCCCTGGACCGCGGGGTAACCGTCGTCGCCCTGCACAGCGGCAGGGAGGGGCGCGACCCGGACACGGGGCAGTCTTACTTCGAGCGCTTTCTCGCCTTGATGAAAATGCCGCGCTACCGGGGCCGCCTGTTCGGCGAGATCTCCGCAATGACGCTGGACGCGAATATCGCCCTGCGGGGTTCGCAGGAGCTGCTGCTCCGGGTCATGGAGGAGGCGCGGCCGGGCGGGCCGCTGCACCGGCGGATGGTGAACGGGAGCGATTACCCGATCCCTGCCGTCGCCTACTTGAACCCGACCCGGGGACTGGTCGGACGCGGGATGATCTCCGCCGAAGAACGGGAGGCGCTGAACGAGATCTACGGCTACAACCCCCTGCTATTCGACTTCGTGCTCAAGCGCACGCTGCGGCACCCGGAAACGGGAGAGCGGCTGCCGGAAGACTGCTACGCCCCCCTCCCCCTGGGCGCGGCGGCGCGGCAGGCGCCGGCCGCCGGCGGGCGACAGCAATAGGGCGCGCTCCCCGCCGGCAGAGTCGGAAATGACCGCCTCTACGTTGCGACGATTTGCGCCCCGCGGCCGAGCGCCGACATGAGCGCGGCGGCGCCCGGCACGCCGTTGCGGACCCTGCGCAAGGTCTTCGGCTTCCGCGATTTCCGCCCTATGCAGGAGGAGATCGTAACCACGCTGCTTGGGGGACAAAACGCCCTGGTGCTGATGCCGACCGGCGGCGGCAAATCGCTGTGCTACCAACTCCCGGCCCTGGTGCGCGAAGGTTGCGGCGTCGTGGTTTCGCCGCTGATCGCGCTGATGAAAAACCAGGTGGATGCGCTGCGGCAATACGGCGTGCGCGCGGCTTTTCTCAACTCCAGTCTGAATTACGGAGAGGCGCTCGAGGTCGAGCGGGAATTTCGGCGCGGCGCGCTGGATCTGCTCTATATCGCCCCGGAGCGGCTGCTGACCGAACGGACGCTGGAGTTGCTGACCGCGGCGCGCATCGCCTTGTTCGCGATTGACGAGGCGCATTGCGTGTCGCACTGGGGGCACGACTTCCGCCCCGAGTACCGGCAGCTGTCGTTGTTGTGCGAGCGTTTCCCGGAGGTGCCGCGCATCGCGCTGACCGCCACGGCGAGCCGGCGCACGCGCGAAGAGATCGCCGCCGTGCTGGGGCTGGACGGCGCGCAGCGCTTCATCACCGGCTTCGACCGGCCGAACATCCGCTACACGATCTACGCGGGCGCTCAGGCCCAGGAGGCGCTGTGGCGCTTCCTGGCCAACGAACACGCGCGCGACTCCGGCATCGTCTATTGCATGACGCGCAAGCGCACCGAGCAGGCCGCCGCCTGGCTAACCCGGCGGGGGCGGCAAGCGCTGCCCTACCACGCCGGACTGCCGGCGCCCGAACGGCGGCGGAACCAGGAACGCTTTCTGCAAGGGGACGATGTCATCATCGTTGCCACGATCGCCTTCGGCATGGGAATTGACAAACCGAATGCGCGCTTCGTGGCGCACCTGAACCTGCCCAAGAGCATCGAGTCCTACTATCAGGAGACGGGGCGCGCCGGGCGCGACGGGCTGCCGGCAAACGCCTGGATGTCCTACAGCCTGCAGGACGCGATCCTGCTGCGGCAGCTGCTGGCGAACTCGGAACTGAAAGACGAACGGATGCGTATCGAGCACCGCAAGATCGAGGCCCTGCTGGGGATGTGCGAGACCTCCGGCTGCCGCCGCCAGGTGCTGCTCGGACACTTCGGCGAGACGCTGCCGGCGCCCTGCGGCAACTGCGACAACTGCCTGCAGCCGCCGCGCACCGAGGACGGCACGGTGGCGGCGCAAAAGGCGCTCTCCTGCATCTACCGCACCGGGCAGCGGTTCGGCGTCAACTACCTCATAGACGTGCTGCTGGGCAAAGACGACCCGCGCATCCGCCGCTTCGGACACGACCGCATCAAGACTTACGGCATTGGCGGGGAACTGAGCGCCATCGAGTGGCGCGGACTGTTCCGGCAGGCGATCGCGGCCGGCCTGGCGACGGTGGAAGACGAACACGGCTCGCTCAAGCTGACGGCGGCGAGCCGGGCCGTGCTGCGCGGCGAACGCGGCTTCGAATTTCGCCGGCCGGCGCCGCGCGCGGCGGCAGGACCGCGCCGCGGCCGGCGCCCCGCCGCCGGCGTTACGGCGCAGTCCGCGCAAGAGCGGGAATTATTCGAGGCCCTGCGCCGGTTGCGTACCGAATTGGCGCAGCGGCAAGGAATACCTTCCTATATCATTTTCCATGACACGACGCTGATCGAAATGGCGCAAACCAAGCCGCAGACGCTGGCGGAAATGGCGCAGATCAGCGGCATAGGCGAGCGCAAATTGGAACGATACGGCGAGGACTTTCTCGCGCTCCTGAATCAAGCGT
>JAPPPX010000112.1 GCA_028817305.1 Gammaproteobacteria bacterium
GCAGGCGGGAATCCAGCGCAAATAGAGCGCGGAACGCGCACATTCGCGCGATGGCACCGGCGGGCGGCGGCGCGAGTTTATGGCTGTCCGCCGCGCCCTCGCTCCGCCCTGAAGGAGCGCGAAGCGCGCGCTTTATACGCTGGATTCCCGCCTGCGCGGGAATGGCGGATATTTGCCGTGCCGGTGGGTAGTTTTTCGCACGGTTCTGGATTTTCGGAGTTTTTACACAGCCTGGAAAGCCGGAATGACGGAAAGCAACATATAAATGGCAGGAATGGCGGGGTGGGCCTTATTCGCTGGATGCCCGCAGGGTTTTTGCACATACGCCTGCGCGGGAATGGCGGATGGGGGGCGCGGGCGGCGGAATTCGCCGCTTCGGTACGCGGATGTCTTCCACGAGGCGCTGCACATGCTCCGGCGGCGGCGCGGTGAGGCGGCTGACGGCAATGGCGACGACGAAGTTCAGGATCATGCCCAGCGTACCGATGCCTTCCGGCGAAATGCCGAACAGCCAGTATTCGGCATCGTTCCGTTCGGGCGCTATGAACTTGAAGAACACGATGTAGCCGAAGGTAAAGCACAGCCCCGCCAACATGCCGGCAATCGCGCCTTCCTTGTTCATGCGCCTGGAAAAGATGCCCAGCATGATGACCGGCAGGAACGACGAGGCCGCGAGACCGAAGGCAAAGGCCACCACCTGCGCCACAAAGCCGGGCGGGTGGATCCCGAACAGCCCGGCGATGAAAATCGCCACCGCCGCGGAGATGCGCGCCGCCGTCAATTCCTGCCGTTCGCTCAGGCCGCGCGCGATCACGCCTTTCAGCAGGTCGTGCGAGATCGCCGAGGAGATCACCAGCAGCAGCCCCGCCGCCGTTGACAGCGCCGCAGCCAATCCGCCGGCCGCGACCAGCGCGATCACCCAGTTCGGCAAGTCGGCGATTTCCGGATTCGCCAGCACCATGATGTCGCGGTCCACGTACAGCTCATTGCGCCCTTCGGCCGGCGCGTTGCTCAAGCCGCGCTCGCCATGCGGGCCGCGGGCGGCGGCATCGTCCGCACTGCCGGCATAAGCCGGCTTGCCCTCGAACGGCGCGCCGGCGGCGTATTGGATCCTGCCGTCGCCGTTTTTATCCAGCCAGGCGATCAGTCCGGAGTTCTCCCAATTCTTGAACCACCGGGGAATTGCGGCGTAGGAGGCATCCTGCACCGTGTTGACCAGGTTCATTCGGGCAAAGGCGCCGACCGCCGGCGCGGTGGAGTACAGGAGCGCGATAAACAGCAGCGCCCAGGCGGCGGAGACGCGCGCCGCGCGCACCGTCGGCACGGTGAAAAAACGCACGATCACGTGCGGCAGGCCGGCGGTGCCGCACATCAGCGCCGCGGTGATGAAGAAGACATCCGCGGTTGATTTGTTCCCCGCCGTGTAGGCGCCGAAGCCCAGCTCCGTGAGCGTTTCGTCCAGCGCATGCAGCAGATACCGGCCCGCCTGCGGGCCTTCACTCAGCGTACTGCCGAAACCGGCCTGCGGCAACGGGTTGCCGGTCAGCTGGAAGGACAGGAAAAACGCCGGCACGGTATAGGCGAAAATCAGTACGCAGTACTGCGCCACCTGAGTATAGGTAACACCCTTCATGCCGCCCAGCACCGCGTACAAAAACACGATGCCCATGCCGATGGCGACGCCGGTGTTGATGTCCACCTCCAGAAAACGGGAGAAGACGATGCCGACGCCGCGCATCTGGCCGGCGACGTAGGTGAAGGACACGAACAGCAGGCAGACGACCGCCACGGTGCGCGCCACGTTGGAGTAATACCGGTCGCCGATGAAATCCGGCACGGTGTATTTGTTGAACTTGCGCAAATACGGCGCGATCAGCATGGCCAGCAGCACATAGCCGCCGGTCCAGCCCATCAGGTATATGGAGCCGTCGCGGCCCAGGAAAGCGATCAGACCGGCCATCGAGATGAACGAGGCCGCCGACATCCAGTCGGCCGCGGTCGCCATGCCGTTGGTCACGGGATGCACGTGTTTGCCGGCGACGTAAAAGTCGCCGGTGGAGGCGACGCGGGACCAGAACGCGATCCCGATGTACAGCGCCAGCGTCAGCCCGACGACCAGGAAGGAGATCGTTTGCAGTTCCACGGCGCTTATTCCGTTTCGTCCACGTTATGCTTGCGGTCCAGCATATTCATGCGCCGCGCGTAGAACACGACGAGCGCGAGGAACACGTAAATCGAACCTTGTTGCGCGAACCAGAATCCCAGCTTAAAACCGAAAAACCGGATCCGGTCCAGCAGGTCCGCGAACAAGATGCCGAAGCCGTAAGAGACGACGAACCAGACCGCCATGCAGATAACGATGGTGCGAATATTTTCGCGCCAGTAAGAGCTGTGATTGCCGCCGCCGCGATTGCTGCCGTGATTGCTGCCGTGATTGCTGCCGTGATTGCCGCCGTGATTGCCGCCGCGATTGCTTTGATCGTTTTCCATGCCGCCCCTTGCCGTTGCCGGATTCGTCGCGCCAGCCGAACGAAGCGCCGACTTCCCGGCCCGTGCAAGCAAGAATACTCCGATCGAGGCGGATAGTCTGTTACCCTGCGCCAACGATCCCGACCCGAATCGAGGCTGCCGACCCGTGCCTAGAACAAGCCCCGCCCGCCAAACCGCGCCGGCGCCAGGAACTGCCCGCCGATGTTCGACCGCATAGCGGCCTGCGTGTTCGACGCCTACGGCACCTTGTTCGACGTGCACTCGGCGGCGGAACGCCACGCCGGGCGCCTCGGCCCACGGGCGCAAGCGGTATCGGAATTGTGGCGCGCCAAACAGCTGCAATACGCCTGGCTGCGCAGCCTGATGGGGCGGCACGGCGATTTCGCGCAGGTCACTGCGGACAGCCTGGATTACGCCCTGGAGGCGCACGGCATCGAAGACCGCGCCCTGCGCGACGACCTGCTCGGCGCGTACCTGGCGCTGGATTGCCACCCGGAGGCGCCCGCGGTGCTGCGCGCGCTCAGGGACGCGGGCATGACCACCGCGATCCTCTCCAACGGCACGCCCGCCATGCTGGACGCCGCCGTGCGGCATAGCGGCATCGCGGGCTTGTTGGATGCCGTCTGGTCCGCGGAGGAGGTCGGGATCTACAAGCCCGAGCCGCGGGTGTACCGCCTGGCGACGGAGCGCCTCGGCGTGGAGGCCGGGCGCATCGCCTTCCAATCCGCCAACGCCTGGGACGCGGCCGGCGCCGCCGCCTGCGGTCTGCGCGCCGTCTGGATCAACCGCCTGGGGCAAGGGCGCGAGCGGCTCCCGGCAACGCCGTCCGCGGAATTGCCGTCCCTGGAAGGACTGCCGCAACTGCTCGGCCTAGGCAGCGCTTAGCCTCGGGCTTACCAGGGAAGAGCGCCCCGGCCCCCGGCAGCTTTCCCCATCACTCCCCCCTTGAGGGGGAGTCGCAGCAGCCAAGCCGCCAGGCTTGGCTGCTGCGGTGGGGGGTATGCGGCCCTTGCGGTTGCCTATACAGGTTCTCCTGAGCGGCGGGGCGTAGCAAGCGCGTTAGCTGCTCCCCCCACCGGCGCGACCTCGGGCTGGCGCCCTCGTCTTGCCGACTCCCCCTCAAGGGGGGAGTGATGCAATGCACTTGTGTTGTCCGCGAGCATGGCGCAAAATCCGCTCTGGGACGAACCCTGCGGGGATCCGCCGATGGCACTGCTGGCACTGGGGGTAAACCACAAAAACGCGCCCGTGGAGGTGCGCGAGCGACTGGCCTTTGAGGCCGGCGCCATACCCGGCGCCCTATCCAGCCTGTCCAGCCGGAAAGGGGTGCGGGAAGCGGCGATCCTTTCCACCTGCAACCGCACCGAGCTGTACTGCAATCTGCACGAGGGCGGCAAACGCGGCCTCGCCGACTGGCTGGCCGGCTACCACGGCCTGCGCGAGGACAGCCTGCTCCCCTACCTGTACGCGCACCCCGGCCAGCGGGCGGTAAGGCATGTCATGCGCGTAGCCAGCGGCCTGGACTCCATGGTCGTGGGCGAACCCCAGGTCCTGGGACAACTCAAGCTCGCTTACGAAGCGGCGCTCGACGCGGGGACGGTCGGGCCGCTGCTGAACCGGCTGTTTCAACACTCGTTCTCGGCGGCGAAGCAGGTGCGCAGCAGCACCGCGATCGGCCACAGCCCGCTGTCCGTCGCGGCGGTGGCGGTCAAACTGGCCCGGCAGGTCTGCCGGCTGAGCGACAGCAGCGTGCTGCTGGTCGGCGCGGGAGAGACCATAGAGATCGCCGCCAGGCGCTTGCGCCAAGAGAACATCCGGCGAATGATCGTCGCCAACCGCACCCTGGAGACGGCGCAACGGCTGGCGCAGGCGTGCCAGGGCTACGCGATTCACCTGGCCGCCATGCCGGACCATTTGGCGGAGGCGGACATCGTACTCTGCTGCACGGGGAGCCGGACGCCCGTGCTCTCCATGGAGGCCGTGGCGAAGGCAGGCGCCGCGCGCAAACACAAACCCATGTTCCTGGTTGACCTCGCCGTCCCCCGGGACATAGACCCGCGGGTGGCCGATCTGGAAGAAGCCTACCTCTATACCGTGGACGATCTGGAACAGGTCATAGACCGAAACCTGGACGACCGCAAGGAAGCGGCAAGAGAAGCGGAGGAGATTATCCGCGCCCGCGTCAGCCGCTTTATGGAATGGCTGCAGGGGCGCCAGGCCGTGCCCGATATCCGCGCCCTGCGCGAACGCGCCTGGCTGCTCCGGGAGCAGGCGCTGGAGGACGCGGAGCGCCAACTGAGCAACGGCACCCCCGCCTCCGAAGTGCTGCGCCGGGTCACCCGCGCGCTGACCGGGAGATTGCTGCACCTGCCCACGGTAAGCCTGCGCGCAGGACGCTCCGACGGCGGGCGCGAGACCGAATAAGGCCGCCGCGCCTCCCGCCACCGGCGAAAAGTATAGCCTGTGCTATACTCGGCTAGCTGTAATTCTGGATTTCCAGACCCGAGAACAATAGGTAAAGATTATGAACAAAAAACCAAATGCCAGCCGTAACTTTTTCATAACTCTGATTTTAATCGCTGGCCTTATTTCATTCAGTTGGTTGTTAGGTGGGTCACCGCGTCTCTGGGGTGACCGCTCTCTGTCCGATACGGAGCATGCACCCGATACAGAACACTGGGATAGAGTCCGTAGAGAAATTGAGCAACGGCAACAAGCTGAAAGAGAAGTATTAGCTGCTGGATTGCGTCCAGGACAAAAAGAAAGTGGACTTCACTGTCTTAGCGCGCGAGACGGTTCGCATCCCGGGCTGAAACGAGCGATAAAGGCAAATATGGGAGATCCTGACAGTTTTGAGCACATTGAAACTAAAATTACAAAAATCGATCCAGACTCAGAAACATATGGCGTCTTTATGAAATATAGAGGACGTAATGCTTTTAATGCACTTATTATTGATTCAGTGGGAGCGCGCATCGATGACAGATGTAAGTTAGTAGATATTATAGATCTATAATAGATTTAAGGATTTTCTGTGTAGTTCTTAACGAATTAGCTAATTAATAAGCAACTCGCAACATCAACCATGCAAAAAATTACTCTGCAATCCAGCACTGGAACCGCTGGTGGACCGTCTTATAGCACTTTGATATAGGTTCATATAATCTCATCAAAAAAAGCCTGCAAGACAAGCTGGAAGGACTGGAACGGCGGCTGGAAAAAATTGACGCCCTGCTGGGCAATGCCGGAGTCTGCAACGACCGCGACCGCTACCGGCAACTGGCCAGGGAGCGGGCGGAACTGGCGCCGGTCGTGTCCTGCTTCCGGGACTACCGGGGCAACGAGGACGCCATCGGCGCCGCCATGCAACTGACCCGGGACGCGGACCCCGGGATCCGGGAACTGGCGCAGGCGGAACTCAAGGAGGCGAAAGGCAGGGAAACGCAGTTGCAGCAAGACCTCCACCGCCTGCTGCTGCCCCGCGACCCGGACGACGCCAAAAACATCTTTCTGGAAATCCGCGCCGGCGCGGGCGGGCGGGAGGCGGCGCTATTCGCCGGCGATCTGATGCGCATGTATTGCCGCTATGCCGAGGCGCGGCGCTGGCAGGTGGAGATCGTCAACAGCCATCCCAGCGAATTGGACGGCTACCGGGAGGTAGTCCTGCGGATTATCGGCAAGGCCGTCTATTCCCGCCTCAAATTCGAGTCCGGCGTCCACCGGGTGCAGCGCGTCCCGGAGACCGAGACGCAGGGCCGCATTCACACCTCCACCTGCACGGTCGCCGTGCTGCCGGAGGCAGAGCGGGTGGACCGCATCAAGGTGCAACCGGACGAACTTCGCATAGACACTTTTCGCGCCTCGGGAGCGGGGGGGCAGCACGTCAACAAAACCGATTCCGCGATCCGCATCCTGCACCTGCCTACCGGGACCGTGGTGGAGTGCCAGGACGAACGCTCCCAGCACAAGAACCGCGCCAAGGCGATGGCGCTGCTGCAAGCGCGGCTGCTGGCCGCGGAGCGCGGCAGGCAGGCCCAGGAGCGGGCGGAAAGCCGGCGGCTGCTGGTGGGCAGCGGCGCCCGCTCGGAGCGGATCCGCACCTACAACTTTCCGCAAAACCGGATGACGGATCACCGCATCCAACTGACCTTGCACCAGTTGGGGGACGTGCTGCTCGGCAAAATAGACGCCGTGATCGAACCGCTGATCAGCGAGTACCAGGCCCAGGCGCTGAGCGCGGCGGCGGACAGCGCGCAATGACGCCGCGGGACCATGCCGCCACCGTGCGTTCGCTGCTCTTCGAGGCGGCGCGCGTATTGGGGGCCGGCGGGCCCGGCCGGCTGGAGGCGGAACTGCTGCTGGCCGACGTATTGGCGACGGGACGGGCGCGGCTGTACGCGCACCCGGAGATGCCGGTGGCGGCGGCGGCGGCGCGGCGGTTCCGGGCGCTGCTGGCCCGGCGCGCCCTGGGCTGGCCCGTCGCCTACCTTACCGGCCTGCGGGAATTCTGGTCGCTGCCGCTGCGGGTCAGCACGCATACGCTGATCCCCCGTCCCGAGACCGAAGAGGTAGTACGGGCGGCGCTGAAGCTGATTCCCGCGGGCACGGCCGCGCGGGTCGCCGACCTCGGCACGGGCTGCGGCGCGATCGCCGTAGCGCTCGCCGGCGAACGCCCCGCCGCCCAGGTGCTGGCGACGGACGTTTGTCCCCGCGCCCTGCGGGTCGCGGCGGCCAACGGCAGGCGCGCGCGACGGCGAAACCTGCGGCTGCGGCGGGGAGACTGGTACGCCCCCCTTCGGGGAATGCGTTTCGACCTGATCGTCAGCAATCCTCCGTACATCGCCCCAGGCGACCCGCACCTGAAGCGCGGAGACCTCCGTTTCGAACCGCGGCGGGCGCTGGTAGGACGCCGGGACGGCCTGCAAGAGTTGCGCGCCCTGGTCGCCGGCGCGCCCGCCCATCTCGCCCCCGGCGGCGCTCTGATATTGGAGCATGGCCGCGGCCAGGGGGAGCAGGCGCGCGGACTCTTCCGGCGCCGCGGTTACCGGCGCATCCGTACGCACCGCGACCTCGCGGGCCGCGAGCGAGTCACACAGGGGACCGCCCCCCGTGACTAGGCCGCCGCCCGGCCCCCCGGCTTGCCGCCAGGCGCCCGGCGAGCCGCTCCCCTCCTGGCGCGCCTACCTGCAATCGGCTTACGCCGTCTGCCGCCGCTTTGCGCCCGCCTCCCGCCGCGCCCCCCCCCAGCAATGGCGCAGGCACCTGCAAGACAATGACTGAAGCGGGCGAATTGCAAGACGAACAACTGCTGCGCTACAGCCGGCAGATCATGCTGACGCAGATTGATGTCGCCGGGCAACTGCGCCTGCGGCGCGCGCGAGCGCTGGTGATCGGACTGGGGGGCCTGGGCTCCCCGGTGGCCATGTACCTGGCGGCGGCCGGCGTGGGCGAACTGACCCTGGCCGACCACGACCGCGTGGACCTCTCCAACTTGCAGCGTCAACTCCTGCACCGCACGGCCGACATCGGCGCCCGCAAGACGGAATCCGCGCGCGCGCGCGTTCTGGAACTGAACCCGGAAGTCCGCACCCGGCTGGTCGGGGAACGGCTGGCCGGGCAGACCCTGGAGGCGGAGGCCGCCAGGGCCGACATAGTGGTGGACGCCACCGACAACTTCGCCTCCCGTTTTGCCATCAACCGGGTCTGCGCCCGGCTGCGGAAACCGCTGGTCTCGGGGGCGGCCGCCCGCTTCGAGGGACAAGTCGGCGTCTTCGACACCCGGCGGCCCGACAGCCCCTGCTACCGGTGCCTGTACCCGCAAGAGGCGGCCGACCGCCGCCTGAGCTGCGACGAGGCGGGGGTCGTCGCCCCCCTGCTCGGCATCATCGGCAGCGTACAGGCGCTGGAGACCATGAAGGTGTTAATGGACATCGGCCGCCCCCTCTACGGCAGATTGCTGTTGCTGGACGCCCTGCGCATGGAATGGCAGTGCCTGCGTCTGCCCCGCGACCCGGACTGCCCCGACTGCGGCGCCCGCCCCCCGCCCGCCGCCGAACCCGAAGAAGCATGAGCCCCATTTTCGGCTCGAGTCCCGAAAAACCGGCACGGGCGCAGACCGCGCCGCTAATTCAGATCGAAGAGAGCCATCGCGGCCAGGATGACGGCAATACCCCCGGCCATGCGCCACGTCAGCCGCGCCTCCCGGGCGGCCATCTCCGCCCTCACGGCAGAAATATCCTCCCTTACGGCGGAGAGTTCTTCTCGCACGCCAAAGATATCCGCCTTGGTTGCCATGTCGTTGACAACCGCAACGGACTGCGCCGCCGCCCGCGCCTTGTCGTCCGATGCCCCTGCGTCCCGCAGGGCGTCCAATAGCTCGATATTCGCCTGGGTCATACCGTAATCGATCATAATCTACATCGCGGGCGCTTTCCACGCGCCGCCGCCGGGCGCCCAAGCGAAGGAGAGAGCAAGGAGGCGGGCGCCCGGCGGCACACAACCATGGAGCCAGCGTTTATTCCACGGTCAGGAATTCGCGGTTCTTCTCGATGATGACGGGGCCGATCCCGCGCACATCCGCCAATTCGTCTATGGATTTGAACTCGCCGTTCTCTTCCCGGTAGGAAACGATGGCCCGGGCTTTGGCTTGTCCAATGCCCTTGATCAGCGCCAGGGTTGCCGCGTCGGCCGTATTGATGTTCACCGTTGCCGGGATGGTCTCCGAAGCCGTCTCCGGCGTCATCTCCGGGGCCATCTCCGGGGTCGTCTCCGGGGTCGTCTCCGCGGCGCCCGCCAACAACGGCAGGAGCAGCAGGGACGCGAGCAGGATTTTTCCGGTCATAGTCGCAACCTCCATGTTCTTACGATTCCCTTACCCATGCGGGCAGAAGCAATCCTAGCCTGCCTACCGCCGAAAAAAATCATTCATTTGAAGGATTTTTGGGGGAGCGTGCGGCGGCCTCCGCCCGGCGCAATCGAAGGCAAGCAAAGCGGCCCTCT
>JAPPPX010000011.1 GCA_028817305.1 Gammaproteobacteria bacterium
CTCGCTCCGCCCTGAAGGAGCGCGAAGCGCGCGCTTTATACGCTGGATTCCCGCCTGCGCGGGAATGGCGAGGTGGGGGCATGGGAGTGGCGGGAATTTTGTTCACGGCGCCTCTTTCTTGGCTGCAAACAGTGCCAATTTTCTTCCCCTCGATTGCGTAGCGGCTCGGGGAGCTGCCGGGCGCGCCCCGGAGACGGCCCCCCCCGCATATGCGGCGAACCCATACGCTTCCCGCATATGCGGCGGCGGGTGCTATAATCGCGTCCGCGGCCGCCGCAAGGCGGCGCATTCCCGAACAAGCCGCGAAAGCGCAGCTATGAATAGGAACATGACTCTCCGCCAAGCGCTGGCCGGCTGGCCCTGCCCCCCCCGCCGGCAACGGCCGCCGTCGCAACAGGGCCCAGGAGAAGCGGCATTGCAGGGAGTGGCATTGCGGCTGGCATTTGCCGCCTTGCTGGTCGCAAGCGCCGGTTGCGCGGGCGCCGGCAAGCGCCCCTCCGAGACGCCGCAGGAACAGGCCGCAAGCGGCAGCAACGACCCCTGGCAATCCTTCAATCGCTCCATGTTCTCCGTGAACGAAACCCTGGACCGGTACCTGCTGAAACCGACGACGCAAAGCTACGTGCGGGCAGTGCCCGAATGGGTCCGCGACGGCATCGGGAACTTCCTGGACAATATGGGAACGCTGAACACCATATTGAACGACTTCCTGCAAGGCAAAGTGGATCAAGGGCTTTCCGACACGAGCCGCTTTATATTCAACTCCACCATCGGGCTGGGCGGATTGGTGGACGTGGCAACCCCCCTGGGGCTGCCGGCGCACCGGGAAGACCTGGGGCAGACCCTGGCCGTGTGGGGAGTCCCCCAGGGGCCGTACCTGTTTCTGCCCCTGTTCGGGCCGAATACCGTCCGCATCCTCCCGGACCGGGTCGTGTCGCGGTTCACCGATCCCCTCACCTACGCGGAAAGCGAGACCCTGTTGACGACGGCGGTTCTCTCGGCCCTCGACGGGCGCGCCAGCTTCCTGGAGAACGAGGAATCCTTTCGGCAGGCGGCGGCCTTCGACCCCTATGCCTTTCTGCGCGACTTCTACCTGCAACGGCGCGCCTTCCTGATCTACGACGGCGCGCCCCCGGAATCGCCGGCGGCAGACTCGCCGCTCGAAGACGAATGGGACCAATGGGAGGAAGAGGAAAACGAATGAGCGCCGCGGCAAAGGCGTCCGACTCCAGCCTGGAGATCCTGCTGGCCAACCCCAGGGGCTTTTGCGCCGGAGTCGATCGCGCCATCGAGATCGTCAAGCGGGCCCTGGACCTGCATTCGCCGCCGGTATATGTGCGCCACGAAATCGTCCACAACCGCTATGTGGTCGAGTCCCTGCGCCGCCGGGGCGCGATCTTCGTAGAGGGGCTTTCCCAGATCCCGGAGGGGGCCGTCGTCGTGTTCAGCGCCCACGGCGTATCCCGCGCCGTACACCGGGAAGCCGCCGCCCGGAACTTGCGCGTATTCGACGCCACCTGCCCCCTGGTCACCAAGGTGCACAAGGAGGTGGGGCGCTACCGGGACCAGGGCTGCGAATGCATCCTGATCGGCCACGCCGGCCACCCCGAGGTGGAGGGCACCCTGGGGCAATACCGCCGCCGCAACGGCGAGGCGGGCGGCATTTACCTGGTCGAGTCGGCGGCGCAGGCGGCGGAGATCCAGGTGCGAAATCCCGACCGCCTGGCCTACGTCACCCAGACCACCCTGTCCATGGACGACACCGCCGGGATCATCGCCGTCCTGCGCCGGCGCTTCCCGGCGATCCTGGGCCCCCGCAAAGACGACATCTGCTACGCCACCCAGAACCGCCAGGACGCGGTCAAGAAACTGGCCGCTCATTGCGATTTGATCCTGGTCATGGGTTCGCGCAACAGTTCCAACTCCACCCGCCTGATGGAGATTTCGCAGCGCGCCGGCACCCCCGCCCGCCTGATTGACGACGCCGGGGAACTGCGCCGCGACTGGCTGGACGGGAAGCGGACCGTCGGGATCACCGCCGGCGCCTCGGCGCCGGAACTGCTGGTGGAAAACGTCGTGGAACGCATTCGCCGCTGGCGGCAGGTAACGCTGCGCGAACTGCCCGGCCTGCGGGAACAAGTGATCTTCTCGCTGCCCCGGGCGCTGGCGGGAAGGCCGCGCCCGCCGGCGGCCGCGGCGCCCACAATCCGGGAACGCGGCAACGCCGAAACGTAAATCAAGCCGCGCTCCCCTCGGCCCCGACCCTATCCAGGCCCTCTACGATAGAGAAAGGGCGGGGCCGAGGGGAACCGGCCTGATCTTCAGCCACCGATCCTCAGCGGATCAGCGGCAATGTTCCTCCAGCGCCTGGCGGGTCTCCGCAATCTTCGCGGCCCGCTCCTCCTGATTGTACGCCAGGGACGCCCCGGGCTCGGCGGGCTCCTCCCGGCGAATGCGGGTCAGGGAGTTCAGCGACGCCAGCCTCTTGCGCGTTCGGGCGCACTCGGCGGCCAGGGCCTGCTGCGCCTCCTGCTCCCGGGCCTGTTCTTCCTCCGCCTGGTGCCGTTCCTGGCGCCGCTGGTCCAGGGCCTCGGATTGCTGCCGCAGCCCCTGCACCGCCGCCTCCCTGCCCTTGCCGGCATACGGGCGCAACCGTTCCGCCTCCTTGCCAGGCGGCGGCTTGTTCGAGTACTGCACGTTGCCGTCCTCGTCCACCCATTTGTAAAACTCGGCCGCCGGGGCGGAAAGCCAGAACAGGCCCAGGCAGACGCCCAACGCCACTCCCCCGCACCGCCGACAAAGCTCCGCGATCATCAGCGGCTCCAGCAATATGCGGCACGATCCGCCCTGCTTTCGCCGCTATTCAGGGTAACGCCCCTGACATCCCTTTCCTGAGTGCTGGACAACGTTAACCTGTTGCATTTGGAGTCATTGAATTGGTTGAGCGCCCGCAACACGTAGCAACTCTCGATCCCCAAGCCCAAGCCGCTGCACCCGCTGATTGTGATCCTCAGCTGATAGTGCCCGTTGGGAGACAGTCCGTTCGCGGGAAAGCCCAGCGCCTGCACATCCGTCGTGTAGGTGTTGTTGCTGAAAAAATACCGCTCCTGCCGGGACGCCGCCTCCGCCAGCAGGGCCTTGCCCTCGGCGCGCTTGCTGCGCGCCACGTGCTCGGTGTAGGACGGATATCCGATCGCCGCCAGGATGGATATGATCAGCACCACCGCCATCAACTCGACCAGGGTAAAGCCGCCCTGGCCCTGCCTGCGCGACCGCCCGCGCCGGTCCGGCGCCGCCCGCGACCGCCGCCGCAATACCTCGTCGCCCTGGCTGCCCGCGCCTTGTTCTTCCGCCGTGCCCATATCGCATCCTCCCGACCGCTTCACGCCCAACTTCACGCCCAACTTCACTCCAGGTACTCCCGCCAACTGACTTCGCCGCTGT
>JAPPPX010000103.1 GCA_028817305.1 Gammaproteobacteria bacterium
GTCATCATGGCAGAAAGAAGTTCCGCAACCATGAGCAAAGGAACGCCTTCATCCAGCGGTTTGTGGAAAATTACAACCGAACTCGGTTAAAATGCTTGGACTACCAGGCTCCGATAGCGGCTTTACAATCGGCCTTAAATAATCAGAACCCACTGCACACTTGAGGGGGAGTCGGCAAGACGAGGGCGCAAGCCCGATGTCGCGCCAGTGGGGGGAACAGCTAAACAGGCTGTGTAAAAACTCCGAAAATCCAGAGCCGCGCGAAAACATTTCCCACTGGCATGGCAAATATCCGCCATTCCCGCGCAGGCGGGAATCCAGCGCAAATACAGCGCGGAACGCGCACATTCGCGCGATGGCGCCGGCAGGCGACAGCGCGAATCTTTGGCCGTCCGCCTTTCCCTCGCTCCGCCCTGAAGGAGCGCGAAGCGCGCGCTTTATACGCTGGATTCCCGCCCCTGTTCAAGCCAGGGGCAAGCTCTGCGCGGGAATGGCGAGGGGGGGCATGGGAGTGGCGGAGTAGGCTTTATTCGCTGGATGTCCATAGGGTTTTTGCACAGACTGTTTCGCCGGAATGACAGAAAAAAGCGGGAATGGCGGATAAGAGAGCGCGCCCGCCGCTTGCATTACAACCAAGTGTCGTAATCGAAGTTTATGAGCGCCCCAACGACAATAATGGAGACTATAACCAGCACGAAAACGGCCAGACATATCAGCAACGACGCCAAGATGAGATTGCCCAGGGCCTTCCAGGCAGAAAAACCCTGGACCTCCCCCAGACTTTTCAGCAACAGGAAAAAGGACCATAGCTCCGCCACGAATCCGGCCAGGTAAAAGCACAGCAGGGAAAGCGCCATCGCCGGCTGCCCGGCCACGGTCGCATCCAGGGCCGGCGCCTTGTCGGTAAACAGCTCCTGTCCGTACAGGGCCGTCATGGGCAGCCAAAGCGGCGCAATCCAAACGACCGGCAGGCGGGACCAGGCAATGGCGGCGCGAATATGAAGCGATGACGCCTGGCCGCCGATCCAAATCCCCGTCCAGCGTACGACCGCAGCGCATATATACAGGCCGCAGATCCCCAAAATTGCGCCGCTGACCGCAGCGAACGACAACACTGCGGGCAATATCGTCACATCCAGGAACTCGCGGGCGTTGCTGGCTATATCGAAGCCCTCGGAAATCCCCGCGACTGCCGCCAACGCCAGCACCAGCCTCCTGGGGTCGGCGGCAACGATTTGCCGGATCGTGGCCCTGGGCTTGGTCCACATGGAAATCCAGGGATTCAGCGCCTGCGCTTCAGTCCGCACCCATGCTTCCGTCTCGCCCATCTCGCCCTCCAAAAGAATCGCATGTTCGGCATATTCTACGCCCGGCGCCGGTTACGCGGCGCGGCGCCCCGAATTCCGACGGCGGCCAGCCTTGCGACCCGCCCCGCATCACCGGCTTGCGGGTTTCGTCGGCAACCCGTCGTATCGTTTCAATTCGCCGGCGGATACGTACCATGTCGCCTGCGATGCGCAGAATATGTTTTGCCCGGGCCGGATCCCCGGATCGCCATCCAATGTCCCCGCCGGAACGATCGTCGTGCTGCCGATTTTTGCCGCCCACGGCAGAGACGAACCGCACTTTTTACAAAACGACGTGGCAAAATATTTGGCATCGTCCGGTTCGTATCTGGTCACGAATGCTTCCCCTCGCAACCACCGGAACTGGCCGGCGGAAACGAAAAGATTCGACGCATGAGCGCTGCCGGTAAATTTTCTGCAACGCGAACAATGACAATACTGAAATATGCCGAGATTGCCCGTGATCTCGTAACCCACCCTCCCGCAAAGACAACTGCCCCGTACGCCGACATCAGACACAGCCATGGCTCCTGCGCCATTGCAAAGACGCAATACCGGAGGCAAGCCGATGGCGGGGATATCCGCCCGGGGGCGGCGCATCGCGCTGCGCCCAAAGCTGCGCCCAAAGCTGCACCATTGGCGCCGCAACCGTCATGGCACGACCCAAAGGAAACGTTTCCGCCCCGGATTGACGCCCGAATTGATGTCGTTCAGCCATAAAAAAGGACCGATATGCGATAAACTTTGGCTACGCGGAGAATGGCGCCCGGGAGAATGGCAGTTATGAAAGCAGCGACAACGGACAGTATAGCAACAAAACACGGGGGCCGCCGGGCCGCGCGCTGGATTAAGGCGTTACGCAATCGAGGAAAAAGAATATCGGCGGCGCCCGCGGTTTTCGGTTACACTCTCCCGCAACGCTTCGTTCGCATGACACATGGAAGGTCTGACGATGAACCCGCACCCTCTTACCCGACCGGCAAGGCAGAAACGGCGCAGCGCCCGGGCACGGCGTCCGGGCGGCGCAGCGCATGACGGCGCGCCGACGGCAGGTAGAAAGGGCCGCGGCCTGGCGGCCCTGGCGCTGTATTGCGCCGCCATGTCGGCGCTCGCCGGCGGCGGCGCGCCGGAGCTTACGCTCGCCGGGAAATACGCCGGCGGCCTGGACCTCGCCGACTACTGGGTCAGCGAGAAACTGGACGGCGTGCGCGCCTACTGGGACGGTAAGAAGCTGGTCTCCCGCGGCGGCAATGCCTTCGCCACACCACCCTGGTTCGTCGCCGCTTTTCCCGCCGCGCCCCTGGACGGCGAGTTGTGGCTGGGCAGGGGACGCTTCGAGGAGACGGCATCCGTGGTCACCCGCAGCGCGCCGCACGAGGGGTGGCGGCAGGTGCGCTACATGGTCTTCGACCTGCCCGCCTCCGCCCTCCCCTTCGCCGAACGGCTGCGGGAATTGCAGGCGCTGGCCGCCGCCGCCGACAGCCCGTACCTGGCCGTCGTGGCGCAGGAAAAGATCGCCGACCATGCCGCCCTTGCGCGGCGGCTGGACGCGGTGGTCGCCGCCGGCGGCGAGGGGCTGATGCTGCGCCGGGGCAGTTCTCTCTACCGGGGCGGGCGCTCCGGCGACTTGTTGAAGTTCAAGAAATTCGACGATGCCGAGGCGCGGGTCGTCGCGCACAACCCGGGCAAGGGGAAGTTCCGCGGCATGATGGGCAGCGTTACGGTGGAGATGGAGAACGGTACGCGGTTCCGCATCGGCAGCGGCTTTACGGACGCGCAGCGCAGAAACCCGCCGCCGCTCGGCGGCACCGTCACCTTCCGGCACCAGGGGCTTACCGCGAACGGAGTGCCGCGTTTCCCCGTCTTCTGGCGGCGGCGCGCAGACGAACCGGGGCCCTAGGCGAGATATTGCGCGAAGGGGGTAACAAAGCGCGTGATTCCACTGAGACGAATGCGCAGCTGCGCGGTTTTCCGCCCTCACCCTCGGTCCCTCTCCCAAAGGGAGAGGGAAGCGAAGGAGGGGCGCCCTCTTCCCCCTCTCCCTCCGGGAGAGGGTTGGGGTGAGGGTAAAATCCGGCGCGAACGAATACTCGGG
>JAPPPX010000169.1 GCA_028817305.1 Gammaproteobacteria bacterium
GCCCTTTACCCCGTCATTCCGGCGAAAGCCGGAATCCCGCATAGAAAGCGCGCGCTTCGCGCTCCTTTGCAGAAATATCCCTTGAAGGAAGGGGCGGGCCGTCCGGCGCTGCAATGTGCGCGTTCCGCGCTGTATTTGCGCTGGATTCCCGCCCCTGTTCAAGCCAGGGGCAAGCTCTGCGCGGGAATGGCGAGGTATGAGTTTTCTCATCGCTCAGAATTTCCCTAAGTGCCTTCGCGCACTTATACCACATCAAACTCCACCCCGGCGTCTTCCATTTGCAGGGCGGTGTTGGTTTTCAGTTGGTCGTTGTTCTGGAACAGCCGGTCGAGGGTGATGACTTTGTCCGGGCTTGCCGCCAGTATATCTTTTACCGTCGCCGCGTCAATGCGCGTGAGCGCGACGGCGATTTTGACGTCGGCGTCTTCCACCAGATACCAGCTGCCGTGGTCGCGCATGCGGGCGGTGAGGGAGACGCCGGATTTGAGGAGGAGCTCGTAGAGTATGTCCTCCTCCTCCGCGCCGTCCACCAGCGGGTCGGTGTGCAGTTTCATCTGCGCCGCCAGTTCGTCCGCGTCTTTCACATCGCCGCGCCATTGTTTGAAGTTGGACTCGCGCAACTTGAACACCTTCAGCCCGGCGTTCAGCTCACCGTTGTTGATGGCCCGGCGGATGCGCTCCTTGCCAATGTCGGCGATGGTTTTGTAGCCGGCTTTGCGCGCTTCGGATTTCTCGTCGCACGCTTCCGGCATCTGCACGCAGATGAATTTTCGCTTGCCGCAGTCTTCGGCATTCAGGTCGAGGACGGCATGGGCGGTGGTGCAGGAGCCGGCGAAGAAGTCGAGCACAATGCCGTCACTATCTGACCCCAAAACAACAAAGTGTTTAATCAAACTTGACGGCTTCGGGAAATCGAAATAGCGGGCACCGAAAATTTTCTCCACCTCAATGCTTCCTTGCTGATTGGAGCCAAATTCAATACCCAAGAAATCGCTCGTTATTTGGCCAGCAGAATCCGCAAGGTAAATTTTACCGTAAGGTTGCTCTTGTTTGCCGGAAGTCCAATAAATTCCGTTGCTGTTAAGCAACTTGTTGAACTCGTCCTCTTTAATCATCCAAGGTCCATCCAAAATCATGCCGCTCGGCGTGGTCACCGAGTAAACATGCCGGCCTCGCGTTTTATGAAGGAGTATGTCTCTTCTGAACAAACCCCTATCATCGGAATATCTGTATTCCTTCTTGGCTCTCTCCGTCAGTTGCATTTTGTTGAACTTGAAAGAGTTTTCGTTTTTGGAAAAGCACAGGACATATTCCTTTATTCTTGCGACATTGCCGATGTTTGGTTGATTGTCGGTTCTTCTCCATGAAAAACACGCAACAAAATTCTCCTCCCCAAAAATCTCATTCATCGCCAGCCGCAGGTTATGCGCCTCGTTGTCGTCAATGGAAACGAAAATCACGCCGTCCTCGCGCAGCAAGTTGCGCGCAAGAAACAGGCGTGGGTAAATCATGCTCAGCCAATTGGAATGGTAATGCCCGTTCTCGCGGCTGTTTTTACGGAACAAGCCCTCGCGCGTGAGATGCCCTTCGTCATCCATGTCGCCGACGCGCTTTTGGTAATCCTTTTTGCTCTCGGCAAAACGGTCGGGATAAATGAACTGATCGCTGCCCGTGTTGTAGGGCGGGTCAATGTAAATCATCTTGACCTTGCCGAAGTATGCTTTCTGCAACGCTTTCAGCACGGCCAGATTCTCGCCCTCGATAAACACATGCTGTGCGCCGTCAAAATCCACCGACTCGGCCCGGCAAGGCGCCAGCGTCGTCGTAGTCGGCGACTGCAACGCGCGATAAGCCCCGCTCTTCCCTGCCCAGTTGAGATGATAGCGCTCATCCTTGAACTCCCCATCGCGCCCCAAAATAACGCGCAGTTTTTCCCAATCCACCTTCCCCTCGGCAAACGCCTCGGGCAGAATCTCCCGCAGCCGGGCAAGTTTTTCTTCGGTGATGGCCGGGGATTGGGGGTTCATCGCAAGCTGTTACGCAATCGAAGGGAAGAAAAGCGGCGCCGTTTGTAGCCAAGAAAGAGGCGCCGTGAACAAAATTCCCGCCATTCCTGCGAAACAGACTGTGTGAAAACCCTGCGCGGAAATGGCGGATATTTGCCATGCCAGTGGGAAGTTATGCGACTCTGGATTTTCGGAGTTTTTGCACAGACTGGAAAGCAGAAACCCTGTGAATAGTGTGCGCATTTCGCGATCCTTAAAGCGAATCGGGCGAGAGGCAGGCCGCCAAGGAGCCGCGCTGCCGCGCCTCCTTCGCCAATCCCGCGAATGTGCGCGTTCCGCGCTATTCTTCTGCTGGATTCCTGCTTTCGCAGGAATGGCGCGGTGCGGGGCGCGGGAATGGCGGGGAGAGAATCTTTTCCTCTCGATTACGTAACGGCCAGGGTTCATCGGTTCAGGATAGCATTTTTCGGGGGGTGGTCATTGAAGCCGCCAGTAGCGCCCCGGCAGCGCCAGCGCAACATGCGCAACCCCCATCCCGTCTCTCATTGCGCCGCAGCGCCTTTGCGCCATACGCTGGCCAGCCACGGCTGCTGCTGGCGCGGCTTGCCGGCCGGCCGGTAGTAGTGATGCAGTTTGACGAAGCCGGCCGCAGTGACGAATGCGCGCCATTGCGCCCAATCGTGATAGCAGCCGTAGCGCTCGCCGTTCCATCCCTCCTGGTTGTCGCCGCGGGGATTGGAGGCGAATAAAACGCCGCCGGGTTTGAGCGTCTCGCGCAATTCCCGCAGCACGCGCGGCAGCGCCCGGGCGGGGACATGGAACAGCGATGCGTTGGCAAACACGCCGTCGAAATGCGCCGCCGGCAAGTCGAGCGCCAGAAAATCCTGCAGCAGCACATCACAGCCGGCGCTTTGCCGCGCCATGGCGGCGAAGGCCTTCGAACCGTCCAGGCCGATGGGGGCGTGGCCGAGGGCGATGAAGCGGCGCAGGTCGCGCCCCGGCCCGCAGCCGAAATCGAGGATGCGATACGGCGGGCGGGCGGCGATGGCGCCCAACAGCGCGTTGATGTTCTGGCTGACATCGTGGTCCTGCGTGCCAGCGCGGAATCCGGCGGCATGGTCGTCGTAGTGCCGCAGGGTGGCGCGCGTGATAGCGCGCAAATCATCGTCGCCGGGGGCGGCGGGTTGCGGGTGGTCGGCGGTCACTGGGGTTGCTGTCTCGGCGCGTGGCCGGGGTTGGGTTGGTCGGGGAATCTGTTTTTCAGCTATCGCCAGGCGGTTGGCGAACTGCGCATCAGGGCGGACCAGAGAAAAATCCTCCCGGCCAGCCGGCTGGGCCCCAAACACCCGCACCACGGCGTTGATGGCGTCCAGTTGGTTTTTTGGTTGGGGTTGAAGTGGAGTTTCA
>JAPPPX010000018.1 GCA_028817305.1 Gammaproteobacteria bacterium
CGTGGGCGTGTCGGCGGCCGGCGCCGGCACGCCCCGCTCCTGCGCGGCCGCTTCCTGCGCGGCGGGCGGCGGCGTAGCGGGCGGCGGCGCGGCAGGCGGCGGCGCGGCGGCGGCGCCGGCGTCGTCGAGCCGGGCGATGAGTTCCTGGCTGTTCACCGCCTCGCCCTCCTGCTTCAGGATCTCGGCGAGCACGCCGTCGGCGGGCGCCGGGATCTCCAGGGTGACCTTGTCCGTCTCAAGGTCCACCAAGTTGTCCCCGCGGCGCACCGGCTGGCCCACCTGCAAATGCCAGGCCAGCAGCCGGGCCTCGCTCACCGATTCGGCCAGCGCCGGGACTTTGATCTCGTGCATCACGCGGAATGCCCCGGGGAACGCGCCAAAGGGAGGGACGGCTGGCGGCTGCGGTTCATGCGGATTTTCTCTGCCTTTCCCCGGAGCGATCCGTGGGGTCGGAGGTTTGCAGGGCCATGGCGACGAGCCGCTGCTGCTGCTCCAGGTGCAACGCCCGCGAGCCGCCCGCCGGCGCCGCCGAGCAGCGGCGGCCCGCGTACAGCAGTTTCTGGCGGGCCTTCAAACAGCCCCGCAAGGCCCAGGGCGACTGCATGTAGCTCCACATCCCCTGGTTCTCCGGCTCTTCCTGCGCCCAGGTAATTTCCCTGGCCTGCGGATAACGGCGCAACAGTTGCCGCAGCTCCTGTTCCGGGAAGGGATAGAGCTGCTCGACGCGCAGGATGGCGGTATCCTGAAGCTCTGCCTGCCGCCGCGCCTGCAACAGGTCGTAATACACTTTGCCGGAACAGAGGATCAGCCGGCGCACCGCGTCGGGGTTCAGCTCGTCGCGTTCGTCGAATACGGCGCAAAAGCCGGTGTCGGCGAATTCCTCCACCGGCGAGGCGGAAAGTTGTTGGCGCAACAGGCTCTTGGGAGTCAGCACGATCAGGGGCTTGCGGTAGGGGCGGAGCATCTGCCGCCGCAACAGGTGGAACATCTGCGCCGCCTGGCTGGGCATGCATACCTGCATGTTTTCCTCCGCGCACAATTGCAGCAGGCGCTCCGGGCGCGCCGAGGAATGTTCCGGCCCCTGGCCGTCGTAGCCGTGCGGCAGGAATACGGTCAGGCCGCACAGCCGGGCCCATTTCGCCTCGCAGGAGCTGAGGAACTGATCGAAAATCACCTGCGCCCCGTTGGCGAAATCCCCGAACTGCGCCTCCCATATCACCAGGGCATTCGGCTCGGCGCTGCTGTAGCCGTATTCGAAGGCCAGCACGGCCTCCTCGGAGAGGGTGGAGTCTATGGTCAGAAACGACGCCTGTTCGGGGTGCACATGCTGCAACGGCAGGTGCTTCCTGCCGGTTTCCTGGTCGTACAGCACGGCGTGGCGGTGGAAGAAGGTGCCGCGGCCGCAGTCCTGCCCCGAGATGCGCACGGAGAAGCCCTGCTCCACCAAGGAGGCGCAAGCCAGGGCCTCGGCAAAGCCCCAGTCGGCAGGGGCTTCGCCCGCGCTCATGCGCCGCCGACCGTTCATGATGCGGGCGACGCTGGGGTGCAGCCGGAAGCCCTCGGGGGCGGCGGCGAGGCGCTCGCCGAGGCGGGCGATGTCGGAGCGGGACAGGCGCGTATCCGCGGGCGCGTCCCAGCGGGTGCCGCGGAAAGGTTGGAAATTGATGCGAAACTCGGGGTCGCCGTCCTCTTCCGGGGTCTTGGGGCCGGGGCGGTTTTCTTCCAGAGAACGGGTATATTCCTCGGCCATCCGGGCCGGCTCCGCGGGCTCGATCACTCCTTGCGAAACCAGAAGCTCGGCGTAGCGATGGGCCGCGTCGGGGTGCTGGCGGATGCGCCGATACATGATCGGTTGCGTGACGGCCGGTTCGTCCGCCTCGCTGTGGCCGTGCCGGCGATAGCAAACGATGTCTATGACCACGTCCTTGCTGAACGCCATGCGAAATTCCAGGGCCAGGAGGCCGGCAAAGATCAGCGACTCGATATCGTCGGCGTTGACGTGGAATACCGGCGCCTGCACCATCTTGGCCACGTCCGTGCAATAGAGCGTGGAGCGAGCGTCCAGAGGGTCGCTGGTGGTAAAGCCGATCTGGTTGTTGACGATGATGTGCACGGTGCCCCCGGTGGCGTAGCCGCGCGCCTGCGACAAATTGAAGGTCTCCGCCACCACGCCCTGGCCGGCAAAGGCCGCATCGCCATGGATCAGGACCGGGAGCACCTGGCTGCGGACGATATCGCCGCGGCGGTCCTGGCGCGCCCGCACAGAACCCTCGACCACCGGCCCGATGATCTCCAGGTGCGAGGGGTTGAAGGCCAGCGTCAGGTGCACGGACGACTCCGGCAATCGCACATCGGCCGAGTACCCCATGTGATACTTGACGTCCCCGGAGCCGCCATCCGAGCGCGCGCCAAGGTCCTCGAACTCCTGGAACAGCTCTTGCGGCGACTTGCCCAGCGCGTTGACCAACACGTTCAGGCGCCCCCGGTGCGCCATGCCGATGACGAACTCCCGCGTGCCGTGCTCGGTGCCGGAGCGGGCGATCAATTGATGCAGCAGCGGGATCAGGCTCTCCCCCCCCTCCAGGGAAAAGCGCTTCTGCCCCACATACCTGTTGTGCAGATATTGCTCCAGGGTCCGGGCGCGCACCAGTTCTTTCAGGATGCGCCGCCGCTCCTCGGGGGAGAACTCGCGGCGGCCGCGGCAGCGTTCCAGCCGCTCCTGGATCCACCGTTTCTGCGCGGTCTCGGTGATGTGCATGTACTCGGCGCCGATATTGTCGCAATAGGTCTGCTGCACGATCTCGCAGATCTCGCGCAACGTCGTCCGGTCGGGGCCGAACAGGGAACCCGTGTCGAACACGGTGTCCATATCCTTTTCCGTGAAGCCGTAATAGCCGGGATGCAACTCTTGCACGTCCGGGCGCTCGTGCTGCTGCAGGGGGTCCAGTTGCGCCTGCCGGTGACCGCGAAACCGGTGCGAGTTGATCAATTGCAGCACGCGGGACTGCTGGTCCGCATCCACAGCCGCCCCGGTGCGCCTGCCCGCCGCCGCCGGCGCGCCGCCGGCCAGGCCGCGAAAGAACTCGCGCCATTCGGGAGCCAGGCTGTCGGGGTCGCGCTGGAAGGCTTCCTGCAAATCCTGCAGGTAGGCGCGGTTGCCCCCGCTCAGACAGTCGTTCGCGTTGTCGGACATGAGTCTTTGCCGCTGTTCGTTTGCCGCTTCCCGGCGGCGCCGCTTCCTGGCGGCGGGCCATCGTTGCCGGATTGCGCGGGCGCAACGGGCCTCGCGCCAAATCCGCGAAAATTCGCTTGCCTTTGCGACCGTCCCCTCATACGGATGCAGTGTATTCCATTCCCGCCGGGCAGGTAAAGAAAAAAGGCGC
>JAPPPX010000199.1 GCA_028817305.1 Gammaproteobacteria bacterium
CCGGGGGCGCTGGACCGATATGGGAACGCCGGAGCGGTTGCGTCTCGCGCGCCGGCTCCTGTCTGCCGAAGGCCGGGACGGAAAGCTCGCGCAAGGATAACCCCGCTTGGCCGGCCGCCATAGCGGCGGCGCTATTCTCCGGCGCCCGGGGCGTAGCGCGTGGGGTCCGGCAGGCCCGCGTCCCGAAAGCCGTTCCTTCGGAAGCGGCAGGCGTCGCAACGGGCGCAGGCCCGTCCCGCCGGGTCCGGCCGGTAGCAGGAGACGGTCTTCGAGTAGTCTAGGCCCAGCCGGGTGCCGTGCTGGACGATCTCCGCCTTGCTCATGGCGATGAGGGGCGCGTGGACGCGCATTCCCGCGCCTTCCGCGCCCTGCCGGGTGGCCAGCCGCGCCAGCCGTTCGAATGCCCGGATAAACTCCGGCCGGCAATCGGGATAGCCGGAATAGTCCACGGCGTTCACGCCGATAAAGAGATCCCGGCAGTCCAGCGTTTCGGCCCAGCCCATGGCGATCGCCAGGAAGATCGTATTGCGCGCCGGCACGTAGGTGACGGGGATGCCGCTCGTCGGCGCCTCGGGCACTGGCAGCCGCGGGTCGGTAAGCGCCGACCCTTCCCGGCCCAGGTCCAGCCGGACCGCGCGGTATGCCGCCGCCCCGAGATCCCGGGCCAGGCGCTGCGCCATTTCCAGCTCGATGCGGTGGCGCTGGCCGTAATCGAATCCCAGGGCGTGGCAGGAAAACCCCTGTTGCAGCGCCGTCGCCAATACGGTGGCGGAATCCATGCCCCCGGACAGCAGCACGACCGCCCTGGGCGGGTCAGCGTCCGGGCACATCTCCCCAGAGGTATTTGTGCAACTGCACTTGCAGCCGCACGGGCAGGCGGTCGGCGAGGATCCACTCGGCCAGCCGCGCCGGGTGCAGGCGCTCGTGGGCGGGGGAGAACAGGACCGTGCAGCGTTCGGCCAGGGCCAATTCTCCCGTCTTGCGTACGGCCCAGTCGTAGTCCCGCCGGTCGCAGAGCACGAATTTCACCTGGTCGCGGGCACGCAACAGGCGGATATTGCCGAAATCGTTCCTGCGCTCTTCGCCGGAGCCGGGGGTTTTCAGGTCCAGCACTTTCATGACCCGCGCATCCACCGCCGATATGTCCATCGCTCCGCCGGTCTCCAGAGAGACCTGGTACCCGCGGTCGCACAGGGCGGCCAGCAGGGCGGGACAGGCCCTTTGCGCGAGCGGCTCCCCGCCGGTAACCGTGACGTGCTCGGCCCCGTATTGCGAAGCGGCGCTCAGGATACGGTCCAGGGACATCCATTCCCCGCCGTGGAAGGCGTATGCCGTGTCGCAGTAATTGCAGCGCAGGGGGCATCCTGTAAGGCGGATAAAAACGGTGGGCAGTCCGGCCTTCGTGCTCTCCCCCTGGATGGAGAAAAAGATCTCCGTGATCCTGAGCCGCGGCGGGTCGCAGGCGGGAGACGGGTCTTTGCGGGAAGGGGACCGGGGGACTGCCTTTGCGCTGGGTGGAGCGTCAGGGCTTCTGGGCACGGAACTCGTTCAGGCGCTTCGCCGCCAGGCGGGCAACCGTGGAATCCGGGAATTTTCGCATCACCTGCTCCAGCGTCTTGCGGGCTTGTTGCTGGTCGCCCAGTTCGTATTGGCTGTATCCGATTTTCAGGAGGGCGTCAGGGTACTTGAGGCTGGCGGGGTAGCCGGAGAGCAGCTTTTGGTATTCGACGACGGCCGTCTGGTACCGTTGCGACACATAAAACGCCTCCGCCAGCCAATATTGCGCGTTGTCCGCCAACTCGCCTTCCGGGTATTTCGTCAGGTATTCCTGGAAGGCCTCGATGGCATGGTCGTAGTGAGACTGCTTGAGGAAGTTAAAGGCCTTTTCGTATGCGGCTTGCTCTTGCAAGGGATCTTGTTCCCATGGCACTTCCGCCGGGGTTGCCGCCGGGGTCTGTTGCGGATCCGTTATCGCGGGTATCGCCGCCGCGGCAGGCGGTTGCGGCGTCGCCGGGGGCGCAGCCGGCGGCGCATTCGGGGTTGCCGCCGGGGGCGCCGCTTGCGGCGGCAGCGTCTGGGCGGAGTCCCCATCCCGGGGGGGCGCCGCCGCCTCGGCGCCTGCCTGGCGGGGCGCCGGCGCGGCTTCGGCCGTCGGTAATTCTCCGTTTGCGGCGCCGTTTGCGGGCACGGCTGCCCCGGCCTCAAGGGGAGAATACTGCCCGGAGTCCGCCGACAGTTCATCGTCGGCGGGCACGGTCGGCTGTTGCAGCTTTTCCGTCAGCAGTTGTATCCGCCGGTCCAGGTCGGCGTAGAGATCCTGCTGTTTTTTCTTCATGTTGTTTACCGCGTGCTCCTGCAGTTCGAGCACGCCATGCAGGCGGCGGGTCTCGTCGCGAAGCTGGTCGAGGCGCTGCGAGATTTCCAGCAGCGCGCTGCTGCCGGCAAAGCGCTCGACCCGGCTCAGCCGCTGCTCGATCTCGGCGGCCCACTGGGAGGCCTCGGGCGTCTCCGGCTGCGTCTCCTGGGACAGGGCGCCCGGAGCCGCCGGCAACAGAACGACGGCGGCAACCAGGGAGGCGAATGCCCGTGTCATGCGTCCGGCTTCAATACGCGAGGTCAACACGCCGGTTGAGGCGCCAGGCCTCTTCGTCGTGGCCCTCGGCAAAAGGCTGTTCCTCCCCGTAACTAATGGTGCGGACCTGGCTGGTTTCCGCCCCCATCAGGCTTAACAGTTGCCGGACGGCGATCGCCCGGCGCTCTCCCAGCGCCAGGTTGTATTCCCGGGTGCCGCGTTCGTCGGCATGCCCTTCCAGCCGGACCTCGAGCCCCGGGTTCTGCAACATGTGGTTGGCATGCGCCTCGATCACCGGGTGGTACTCCTGAGGAATGAGATCGCTGTCGTAGTCGAAGTAAATGCTACGCTGCTCAAGCAGGTGCTCCTTCGTCTCCGCCAGGGCGCTCCCTTCGCCCCCCCCCTCCGGGTCGTCAATCCCGTAGGTCGTTCCTTCCTGGGTCTCTAATTCCGCCGCCGGGGGATTGCGGTCCTCCACCGCCGGCGGTTCCTGCTGGGCGGCCCGGGAGCAGCCGACGACGAGGAGAAAAAAGAGCAGCGGATATGCCGCGGCAACGGTATGGCGCCTTGTTCGCATGAGGGTTTTCTCCATTTGGCTCGAAAAACGGTGTCGCTAGACCCCTTGGACGGGATAGTACCGCAGGTTGCCGGCAGTTGGCATCCCCGGCGCGTCTCCGGCAGGCCGGGCCGGGCGGCGCCCAGCCGTTACGCAATCGAAGCGAAACGATTCCCACCCCGCCCTGGAGGGTAGATTCCTGCCCCCGTTAATGCAGTAAAGACAAGCCAGGGGCAAGC
>JAPPPX010000195.1 GCA_028817305.1 Gammaproteobacteria bacterium
GCGGCTCGCTGCGTGCCCTGTTGCGCCGGGGCTTGGCAACCCCCCGCTTTTTTTTTGTTGACAGGCAGGATAGGGCAGGGCTATTATTCCGTGGCTTTCCTGGAGGAAAGTCACGTGTGGGGAACCAGGGAAGTGGGCCGGCCCTGCCGTTTCAGCGTTCTGGGCCTGCGCGCCAGGGCAGGAGGTTACGGGTTTCCCGGCCCCCGCTCAGGATGCGGCACTGAAAGCGACAAAGAGGAGAAAGGAGGTGGGCGCGCTTGTCGCGTGCCCGGAAGGTTTCCCGGCAATCTAATGGCAAGTGCTATGGCGAGTGCGAGATGGTAACGATCAATCAATTGGTCAGGCAGCCGCGAAGGCGGCAGCGCAAGAAGTCCAATGTGCCTTCGTTGCATGCCTGCCCGCAGAAAAGAGGGGTCTGTACGCGGGTCTATACGACCAAGCCAAAGAAACCGAACTCCGCCCTGCGGAAGGTGGCCAGGGTGCGGTTGACGAATGGCCACGAGGTGACCAGTTATATCGGGGGGGAAGGGCACAACCTGCAGGAGCACTCCGTGATCTTGATCCGCGGCGGCCGGGTCAAGGACCTGCCGGGCGTGCGTTACCACACCGTCCGGGGCACCCTGGATGCCTCCGGCGTCGGCGACCGGCGCCAGGGGCGGTCCAAGTACGGCGTCAAGAAGCCCAAGGCATAGGCCGGAGTTTCCGTCATGTCCAGAAGGAGAGTGGCCAGCAAGCGGGAGGTTGCCGCGGAACTCAAGTACGGAGACCGGGTTCTCGCCAGGTTCATCAATATCGTTATGAGGAGCGGGAAGAAATCCGTGGCCGAGAAGATTGTTTACAGCGCGCTCGAGCGGGTGCGGTCTCAGGGCGAGGGCGGTCCCCTGCAGGTGTTCCACAAAGCGGTGGAGAACGTGCGCCCGATGGTGGAGGTCAAATCCAGGCGGGTCGGGGGGGCGACGTACCAGATCCCCATTGAGATTCGCGCCGACCGCAGCACTGCCCTCGCTATGCGCTGGCTGGTACAGGCGGCCAAGCGCCGGCGCGAGGGGGCCGGCATGGGCAGGAGGCTGGCCCGGGAACTGGAAGAGGCCGCCGAACAGCGCGGCATGGCCTTTAAGAAGCGTGAGGATACGCATCGGATGGCGGAGGCGAACAAGGCCTTCACGCACTACCGCTGGTAACGATCCGATTACGGGAACCTGGCAAACCATGCCCCGCACCACACCGATAGAACGGTACCGGAATATCGGCATCATGGCTCATATTGATGCCGGCAAGACCACGACTACCGAGCGCGTCCTTTATTACACGGGCGTCTCCCACAAGATGGGGGAGGTGCATGACGGCGCGGCCGTCATGGATTGGATGGAACAGGAGCAGGAGCGGGGCATTACTATTACCGCCGCCGCCACCACCTGTTTCTGGCGGGGGATGGCCGATCAACACCCGGAATACCGCATCAACATCATTGATACCCCGGGGCATGTGGATTTCACGATCGAGGTGGAACGCTCCCTGCGCGTGCTGGACGGCGCCTGCGCGGTTTTTTGCGCCGTGGGCGGTGTCGAGCCGCAGTCGGAGACCGTTTGGCGGCAGGCGAATCGGTACCAGGTGCCCCGGCTGGCCTTCGTCAACAAGATGGACCGTTCCGGAGCGGATTTCCTGCGCGTGGTGAACCAGATGCGCGAGCGCCTGGGGGCCACGCCCGTTCCCGTCCAGATGCCCCTGGGGCGTGAGGAGAATTTTCAGGGCGTCGCAGATCTAATTGCCATGAAGGCAGTGTATTGGGACAGCGATACCCTGGGTGCGCGCTTCGCGATGCGCGATATTCCCGAAGGGATGCTGGAGCAGTGCCGGGAGTGGCGGGAGCGGATGGTGGAAGCGGCTGCCGAGGCCTCCGAGGCCTTGATGGAGGAGTATCTTGAGAAGGGCGACCTGGCCCCGGAGCAAATCCGCAAGGGTTTGCGTCTGCGTACGCTGGCTAATGAGATCGTCCCTGTTTTGTGCGGCTCGGCGTTCAAGAATCGCGGGGTCCAGTCTTTGTTGGATGCGGTGATAGACTACCTCCCTTCTCCCCTGGACGTGCCCCCGATCAAGGGGGTCTCCGACGACGCCGGCGAGGTTGAGAGCGCGCGCCGTCCTTCCGACGAGGACCCGTACGCGTCGCTGGCGTTCAAAGTCGCATCGGACCCATTCGTGGGCACCCTGACGTTTTTCCGGGTGTATTCCGGCGTCTTGAAGTCCGGGGATACGATTTATAATTCGACCCGCAGCAAGAAGGAACGCATTGGCCGCATATTGCAGATGCACGCGAACAGCCGGGAGGAGATCAAGGAGGTCAGGGCGGGCGATATCGCAGCGGCGGTCGGGCTGAAGGAAGTTTCCACCGGCGACACCTTATGCGACGTGGAGCGCATGATCGTTCTCGAACGCATGGAATTTCCCGACCCGGTGATCTCCGTGGCGGTGGAGCCGAAGAGCAAGGCCGACCAGGAAAAGATGGGGCTTTCTCTCGGCAAACTGATGAAAGAGGACCCTTCCTTTAAGGTGCATACCGATCCGGAATCCGGGCAGACCATTATCTCCGGCATGGGCGAGTTGCACCTGGAGATCATCGTGGATCGCCTGCGCCGGGAATTTCGGGTGGAGGCCAATGTGGGCAAGCCGCAGGTCGCTTACCGGGAGACTGTGCGCAAGCCGGTGGAGCGCGCCGAAGGAAAGTACATCAAGCAGACGGGGGGGCGCGGCCAGTACGGGCACGTGGCGATCAAAATTGTGCCCCGGGAGTCTGGCAGCGGCTACGAATTTGTGAACAAGATTACGGGTGGGGCGATCCCGCGCGAGTACATCGCGGCGGTTGACAAGGGAATCCGCGAGCAGATGAACAACGGCATCGTATTCGGATACCCGGTCGTGGACGTGCAGGTGACCTTGTTCGACGGTTCCTACCACGAGGTTGATTCCAGCGAGGTTGCCTTTAAGATTGCGGGTTCGCTGGCGTTCAAGGAAGGCGGGAGCAAGGCGTCCCCGGTGCTGCTCGAACCGGTAATGAAGGTGGAAGTGGTGACTCCGGAGGAGTACCTGGGGACGGTCAACGGCGACCTCAATCGCCGCCGGGGGCTGCTCCTGGGCACGGAGGATTCGCCCGCCGGCAAGATCATCCGGGCCGAGGTGCCGCTGGCGGAGATGTTCGGTTACGCCACCGATCTCCGGTCCAGCACTCAGGGGAGGGCGACCTACATCATGGAATTTGCGAAGTACGGCCAGGTTCCGGCCAACATTGCGGAGAGCGTCCGGGCCGGCGCGGTTTAGGAGGGAAGGATGTCGAAGGCGAAATTCGATCGCAACAAGGCGCATGT
>JAPPPX010000041.1 GCA_028817305.1 Gammaproteobacteria bacterium
GGCCGGGGTGCCCTCCCCATGACCCCGCAACGGCAGGGATGTTGCGCGGGCATTGTACAGACACTTGAAAAGGCGTAGCGGTTGATCAAGACTTGCGCCGGCTCTCCAAGCGGTCGCCGGGCGTCGGTGCCGGGGCCGTATCTATCTGGTGTGTGCAATGGGGTGCGTACAATGGGGTGTGCGGAATGGGGGATAGTATCGTGAACAGGCTCTTGATGAGCAGGCTTTTGACGATGGCGGTCGTCATGCCGCTTGCTCTTTTCTCCGCGGGATTGGCGGGTTCCGCTGCCCGTGCCGCGGAGGACGACGGCAGCGAGGTGAAAGTCACGTTGAAGGGCGGCAAACTGCAACTGAAGAGCGTTGACGGCAACTTTGCGCTCGCCCTGGGCGGGCGGGTGATGGCCGATACTGCCATGTATTTCGACGACAAATCGGACCTGGGCAACGGCTCCGAGCTGCGCCGGGCGCGTCTGCGGGCCAAGGGCACCGTGTGGAAGCACTGGCAATTCGAAGGGCAGTACGACTTCGTGGGCGGCGACGACCATATCCGGAACGCCTACATCGGCTACACGGGTTTCAAGCCCTGGACGTTGCGGGTGGGGCACATCAAGGAGCCTTTCGGCCTGGAAAATTTGACCAGCTCCAAGTACACCACCTTCATGGAGCGCGCCTTGCCGAATGTGTTCGCGCCCGGCAGGGCCATCGGCATCTTCGCCTTGACCGGGGGAGGCGACTGGACGCTGGCGGGCGGGTTCTACAGCGGGACGGAAGCGGCGGACAGCGCCGACGGGGATAACGCCGTGGATATCGCCGCCCGCGCCACCCGCCTCTTCCCGCTGGCGGCGGCGAATGTGCACGTAGGATTCTCCGCCGCGTACCGGGATTACGGCGACGACAAGGCGGTCCGCATCCGGCAGCGGCCGGAGTCCCACGTCACCGGCACGCGCCTGGTGGACACCGGCGCATTTAACGCCTCGGACCGGACCCTCTACGGTCTGGAGGCCGCGCTGTTCAGGGGCAGGTTCTCGGCGCAGGGAGAGTACATCGCCGCCAACTACTCGGGCGACGGGGACGAGCGGGACCGGGATCTCGACGGCTACTACGCTTATGTAAGCTGGTTCCTGACCCCCGATTCCCGCGGCTATAGCGGCGGCAAGGGCGTTTTCGGGCAGGTCAAGCCGGCAAGCATCGTGGGCAAGGGCGGGCGCGGCGCCTGGGAAGTGGCCTTGCGCTACAGCACCCTGGACGCCGAAGTCGAAGGGGGAGAGCAGAGCAATATGAGCCTGGCCCTGAGCTGGTACGCCACCCCGACGATCCGCTTTTCCATGAACTACGTTGACGTCTTGAGCGTGGACGGCGGCCCGCAGCCGCGGGGAAACGAACCCAGCCTGCTGCAGTTCCGCGCCCAGGTCGAATTCTGAGGATTTTTGGGCAATGCCCGGCCAGCGAAACGAAGGATGCGGCCCCCCGCAAGAGGGGCGCATCCTGAAGCGCGCCGGGGCGGCGCCCCCGGTCCTCGTTCGCATTTCTTTTCTTCGTTTTTTCAGTCTTTGAACCAAAGGAGGCAAGCAAAATGTCGCGAGTAACGAACAGCATGCTCTTTTTTCCGCTGGCGCTTTTCGCCACGGCGGGGGCGGCCCAGGAAAAGCTGGAGGTGGATGCCGCGTTGCCGGAGTACGAGGCGGTCGGCGGCATCTCCGGCAACATCATCAGCATCGGTTCGGATACCCTGGCCAATCTGATGACTCTCTGGGCGGAGGACTTCAAGCGCCTGTACCCGGGCGTGAACGTGCAGATACAGGCGGCAGGGTCTTCCACCGCGCCGCCAGCGCTGACCGCGGGCGCCTCGAACCTGGGGCCCATGAGCCGGAAAATGAAGCCGGGAGAGGAAGAGGCGTTTGAGAAGAAGCATGGCTACAAGCCGCTGGCGGTGGCCGTGGCGGTGGACGTGCTGGCCGTTTACGCGCATCGCGACAACCCGCTGGAGGGGCTGCGCATGGCGCAGTTGGACGCGATCTTCTCCGAGGGGCGGCGTTGCGGCCAACCGGAGGGCATCTCCACCTGGGGGCAGCTGGGGCTGACGGGAGACTGGGCGGACCTGCCCATCCAGTTGTACGGGCGCAACTCGGTCTCGGGCACCTACGGCTACTTCAAGAAGGCGGCCCTGTGCAAGGGCGACTTCAGGGACGAGGTCAACGAGCAGCCGGGCTCGGCCTCCGTGGTGCAGAGCGTGGGCGGCACCCTGGGCGGCATCGGCTACTCCGGGATCGGCTACCGCACTTCGGACGTGCGCGTCCTGCCGCTGGCCGCCAAGGGAGGCGACTTGGTGGAGCCTACGGCGCAAAGCGCCCTCTCCGGCGATTATTTCCTCAGCCGCTTCCTGTACATCTACGTCAACAAGCCGCCGACGGGGGAGCCGTTGCCGCTGGTGCGCGAATTCCTGCGGATGGCGCTGTCCCGCGCCGGCCAGGAGGTCGTGGTGAAAGACGGCTACATTCCTCTGTCCGCGAACATGGCGCAAAAGCGGTGGCAAATGATCGCCGTCAACTGACGGGCGCGGGGCCTGTTTTTGTGCCGGCGTCCTGCCGGTACGGCCCCCGCCCCGCATAGCGTAGCGCCGCATGTTGCCGGCGGGGTACCAGTATCGGCGGCGGCTGCTCTCGGTGGGCGCCCGCTGGGCGGTGCAGTCGGGGGGCATCGGCGTGATCGGGGCGGTGACCTTGATCTTTTTCTTTTTGCTGTATGCGGTTTTGCCCCTGTTCCGGGCGCCGAAACTGCATGCGAGAACGGACTATCCCGTGCCCGCCGCGGCCGGTGCCGCGGCCGCCGGGACGCTGCATTACCTGATAGAGGAATACCGCGAGATCGGGCTGCGGATCACGGATAGCGGCGGCGCCATTTTCTTCCGTGCCGGCGACGGCGCCGTGCTGGAGACGCTGTCCCTGCTGCCGGAGGGCGCCGCGCCGGTGACGGCATTCGCCGCCGGCAACCCGGCGCATGGCGGCTTCGTCCTGGGGCTGGCGGACGGCGGCGGCGTGGCGGCGCGCGCCGAATTCGAGACCCGGTACGCGGCGGACGGCAAGCGGCGGGTCGTGCCGCGCATCGTCTTCCCGCTGGGGCGGGCGCCGCTGCCGTTGGACCCCGAGGGCCGGGCGCTGACCGGACTGGGCCTGCAAGCGGACGGGGAACGCTTCGTTATCCTGGCGCGGACGGCGGACGAGCGCCTGCTGCTGCATTCTTACCTGCGGGAGGAAGGCGGCCTCGGGCTGGAGGAGGAGGCGGGCTTTGCCCGCGAAGCCGGCGGCCTGTTGCCGCCGGGGCGGGCGGCGGCGCCCTCCCATTTGCTGCTGGGCGGGGACTACCGCTATGCGTATGCCGCCGACGGCGACGGCCGCCTGGATTTCTACCATATCGGCGATGTCGCGGCGCCGCGCCTGGTGCAAAGCGTCCGCGTCGTCGAGGGGGACGCGAAACTTGCCGCCATGACGCTGCTCGGCGGCGGCGTCTCCCTGGTGCTGGGCGACGACCGCGGCCGGCTGGCGCAATGGGCGCCGGCGCATATCCCGGCGACCGGCGCGGACCATGCGGCTGCCCCGGAGCGGGTGCTGTCGCTGGTGCGGCTGCGCGACTACGAGCCCCTGGGCGCGGCGATCGGCGCCATCGGCGCCGAGCACTACCGGCGGGTATTCGCTGCCGCGGCGGCGAATGGCGAGCTGGGCCTCTACCATGCGACCTCCGGGCGCACCCTGTTGCGCCGCCCGCAGTTGCGGGGAGCGCCGGGGCGCATGGCCTTTTCGCCGCGGGCCGACGCCCTGTTGCTGGAGGAGGCCCCGGGGCGCCTGCGTTTTCTGGCGCCGGAAATCGCCCACCCGGAGTTTTCCTGGCGTTCGACCTGGGGCAAGGTCTGGTACGAGGGCCGCCCGGCGCCCGTGCGGGTATGGCAGTCTTCCTCCGGCAGCGGCGACTTCGAGCCCAAGTTCAGCCTGGCGCCGCTCGCCTTCGGCACCCTGAAGGCCGCCCTCTACGCCATGCTGTTCTCGTTGCCCATCGCTATCCTGGCGGCGATCTATACGGCCTATTTTATGCACCCGGCGTTGCGCGGCGCGGTCAAGCCCTGCATCGAGATCATGGAGGCGCTGCCGACTGTCATCCTGGGGTTTCTCGCCGGGCTCTGGCTGGCGCCGCTCGCCGAACGATATCTGCCCGCATTTCTGCTGGCGCCGTTCCTGATCCTGGGCCTGGTCTTCGCCGCCTACTGGGCATGGCGCCTGCTGCCCGTCCGCATCCGCGACTGCGTCCCCGAGGGCTGGGAGGCGTTGCTGCTGATCCCGGTGGTCGTGCTGGCCACGGCGCTTGCCTTCGCCTGCTCCGGCGCCCTGGAAGACTGGGCCTTTGCCGGCAACATGCCGCTGTGGCTGAGCAGCGAGCTGGGCGTGGACTTCAGCCAGCGCAACTCGCTGGTGGTGGGGATCGCCATGGGTTTCGCCGTGATCCCTACCGTATTCTCCATCAGCGAGGACGCCATCTACGGGGTCCCCAGGCACCTCACCATCGGCTCCCTGGCGCTGGGCGCCTCCCGCTGGCAGACGATCCGGCGGGTCGTGCTGCTGACCGCCGCGCCGGGCATATTCTCCGCCGTGATGCTCGGCCTGGGCCGCGCGGTGGGAGAGACGATGATCGTGGTCATGGCCACGGGCAACACGGCGATCATGGACCTCAACCTGTTCCAGGGCCTGCGGGCCATGTCGGCGAACATCGCCATCGAGATGCCGGAATCCGAAGTGGGCGGCACGCATTACCGGATCCTGTTCCTGTCGGCGCTGGTGTTGTTCGTCATGACTTTTGCGCTCAACGGCGCCGCCGAGATCGTCCGGCAGCGGTTCCGCGCGCGCTACGGGAGGCTCTGAATTGGCCGGCGCCGCAAGCAACCGGAGCCGCAAGAACGGCGGCGTCCCCTGGATTTGGGTCTGCGCCGCCGCGGTGGCGGCCTCCGTGGCCATGGTCATCGGTCTGGTGCTGCTGATCGCGGTCAAGGGCCTGGCGTACTTCTGGCCCGCCACGGTGCTCGAATTCGACTACCGGGCGGAGGACGCGGCCGCCGGCGGCACGGTGCGCATCATCGGCGAGCTCGCGGGCAAGGGGACGGTCTCCGTCGCGGAGGGCGAGGCGACGGTGGTGGCGCAGCGCCTTTTGCTCAAGACGGGCAATCGGGATTTCTACGGCGCGGATTTCCGCTGGCTGTTGCGCGACGCCATGGGCGAGTTGCGCGCGCCGCGGGAATTGACGCTGGTGGAGCGGCGCGAATGGGGCAACCTGTACGGTTACCTGCAGGGGCTGGAGGAGGACGGCCGCGGCCTGGAGGCGCGGGACGATGCCCAGCTGTGGCGGCTGCTCCAGGATCGGATCGCGGCGGCGCAAGGCTTGTACGCGCGCATCCGCGTGCTGGAGAAAGAAGAGATCGGCAAGGCCAACTACCGGCTGGAAAAGCTGCGCCTGCAAGAGCGGCGCCTGCAGCTGGAGGGGGCGGCGACGCCGGCCGCCGTCGCGGCGCTGGCGGCGCAACGGCAGCAACTGTTGGCGCGGCACGCGCGGATCGGCCAGCGCCTGGGGGAACTGCGCCGGGAGCTGGCGCGCGCGCAAATGTTGCTGCGGCTGTCGGACGGCAGGACGGTCACGGTGCCGATCGCTCAGGTGCACCGCGCCTACCGCCCCAACGCCATGACGCCGCTGGCAAGAGGGGGCTTCTTCTGCGGCAAGTTGTGGGAATTTCTCACCGAGGATCCGCGGGAAGCGAATACCGAGGGCGGCGTGTTCCCGGCTATCTACGGCACGGTGCTGATGGTGCTGCTGATGACGTTGCTGGTCAGTCCGTTCGGCGTGATCGCCGCCATCTATCTGCACGAGTACGCGCGGCAGAATCTGCTGACCCGCATCGTCCGCATCTCGGTCAACAACCTGGCCGGCATCCCCTCGGTGGTGTACGGGGTATTCGGGCTGGGGTTCTTCGTCTATTTCGCGGGCGGCGCCCTGGACCGCCTGTTCTTCCCCGAGGCCCTGCCCACGCCCACCTTCGGGACGCCCGGGCTGCTGTGGGCCTCGATGACCCTGGCCCTGCTGACGGTGCCCGTGGTGATCGTGGCGACCGAGGAGGGCTTGTCGCGGGTGCCCCGCGCGTTGCGGGAGGGCAGCCTGGCGCTGGGGGCCACGCAGGCCGAGACCCTGTTCCGGACCGTCCTGCCCATCACGGCGCCCGCGATCCTGACCGGGCAGATCCTGGCGATCTCCCGCGCCGCCGGCGAGGTGGCGCCGCTCATGCTGGTCGGGGCGGTCAAATTGGCGCCGTCTTTGCCTATAGACGGCAACTTCCCCTACTTCCACCTGGAGCGGAAGTTCATGCACCTGGGGTTTCATATCTACGATGTAGGCTTCCAGAGCCCGAATGTAGAGGCTGCCCGCCCGCTGGTATATGCCACGGCCCTGCTGCTGGTCTTGATCGTCTTGGTTCTGAACCTCATCGCGATCGTGATTCGCAACCGCTTGCGGCGCAGGGTATCCTGAAGTGCTCGTGAGCGAGCCGGAGACCAAGCCAGAGGCGGTGAAGCGCCAATCCGAAGCGGCGCCTCCCATGCCCAGGATGCCCGCCGTGTCGGTGGCGGCGCCCGGCGCGGCGCCGGCGGAGTCGAAGCCCTGCCTGCGCGTGGCGGGCTTCAGCCTGTACTACGGCGCCAGCCAGGCGCTGAAGGACATCACCCTGACGATCCCGCAGACCCGGGTAACCGCCCTGATCGGCCCCAGCGGTTGCGGCAAGTCCACCTTTTTGCGCTGCTTCAACCGCATGAACGACCTGATCGAGGGCGTACGCATCGAGGGCAAGATGTACCTGTACGACCAGGATCTCTACGGCCGGGACCTGGACGTGCCCGATCTGCGGCGCCGGGTCGGCATGGTCTTTCAGAAACCCAACCCGTTCCCCAAGTCGGTGTACGAGAACGTCGTTTACGGCCTGCGCATTCAGGGCGTACGCAAGCGCGCCCGGCTGGACGAGGCGGCGGAGAAGGCGTTGCGCGATGCGGCGCTCTGGAACGAGGTGAAGGATCGTCTGCACGAGAGCGCCATGGGGTTGTCCGGCGGCCAGCAGCAGCGCCTGGTGATCGCCCGCGCCATCGCCGTGGCGCCGGAAGTGCTGCTGCTGGACGAGCCGGCCTCGGCCCTGGATCCGATCTCGACCCTGAAGATCGAAGAGTTGATCTACCAGCTGCGGGCTGACTACACCATTGTCATCGTCACCCACAATATGCAGCAGGCGGCGCGGGTTTCCGATTATACTGCCTATATGTACATGGGCGAACTCATCGAGTTGAACGACACCAATACCCTGTTTACGAATCCGCGCCAGCGGTTGACCGAGGATTACATTACCGGGCGTTACGGCTGAGGCCGGCCGGCGCGCCCCCGGGGCGGGAAAGTCGCGCGACGAAATAGAAATATGCGAAATATGCGAGGTATGAGTGGCTACAAGTAGCGCAGAGAACGACAGGATGCCGCAGCACATATCGCGGCAGTTCGACCGCGAGCTCGAAGGGATCCGGGAGAGCGTGCTGGCCATGGGAAAACTGGTCAGGCGGCAGTTGGCGGCGGCCGTGGAGGCGTTTTCGCTGGGCAATGCCGAGCAGGCCCTGCTCGTGATTGACAACGAGGGCAAGGCCAATACCTATGAGATCTCCCTCGACAAGGCCTGCATCCAGCTCCTGGTGCGCCGGCAGCCGGCGGCGAGCGATCTGCGCATGGTGATGGTGATCATCAAGGTGGTTACCGACCTGGAGCGGATCGGCGACGAGGCGACGCGGATCGCCACCTTCACCCGGCGGCTGGTCAAGCGCCAGGAAGCCAAATCCTATTACCGGGAGATCGTGTCGCTGGGCAGCCTGGTGGGCGATATGGTGGAAGACGCCCTGGATGCCTTTTCCCGCATGGACTCCAATAAGGCGGTCATCGTGGCCGACCAGGAGCCGGAGTCGGACAGAAGGTACGAGGCGCTGCTGGAGCAGTTGAGCGAGCATATGCGGCAGGAGCCGGCCAGCGTGGACAGTCTGGTGGACGCGCTTTGGATCATCCGCTCCCTGGAGCGCGTGGGCGATCATGCGCGCAATATCTGCGAGTACGTGATCTACCAGGCGGAAGGCAAGGATGTGCGGCATATCAGCATGGAGCAGATGAAAAAGCGGGTGGGGGATCCGAGGGCCGCGCCCGATTGGGCGACCGGCGAACCCGCGACTCGCCGGGATTGACGCGCGACTTGGCGGCGGCGAAGACCCGAAAGCGAAGCCGGGGCGCGGGCGCCGGCGACATGGCCCGGCGCGCCGACAAGTACCGGCTCTACGAGCGCTCCGTCCAGTGCCCGGAGGCGGAGTTGGATTTCGTGCGCCGCGTCTATAAAAAGTGGCGCGGGCGGGCGCCCCGCGTCCTGCGGGAAGATTTCTGCGGCACTGCCGCGGTCGCCCGCGAGTGGGTGCGGCGCAACCGGGCCCACACCGCCGTCGGCATAGACCGGGAGCCGGCGGTATTGGCATGGGCGCGCCGCCGCGGCGGCGAGCACGAACGGCTGCTGCTGTTGCAATCCGACGTCTTGCAGGCCCGGCGGGCGCCGCTCGCGGATGTCCTGGTCGCCATGAATTTCAGTTACTGGATATTCAAGGAGCGGGCGCTCCTGCGCCGGTATTTCCGGCGGGCGCGGGCGGGGCTGAAGCCGGGCGGGCTGTTTTTTCTGGACGCCTACGGGGGCAGCGAGGCGTACACGGAAATGGCGGAGGAGACGCGCTATCCGGGTTTCGTCTATATCTGGGATCAGGCGAGTTACAACCCCCTGGACGCCGGGGCCGTCTGTCATATTCATTTCCGCTTCCCCGACGGTTCCCTGCTGAAACGGGCCTTCAGCTACGACTGGCGCCTGTGGAGCCTGCCCGAGATCCAGGAGCTCCTGCGCGAGGCCGGTTTTGCCCGGGTCGCCGTGTATTGGGAGGGCGTTGGCCGCAACGGCAAGGGGAACGGGATCTACCGGCCGGTGCGCCGCGCCGATGCCGACCCGGCCTGGATCGCCTACATCGTTGCCGGCGCCGGCTGAGGCCGCGGTCCGAGCCTCCCCCCTCCTTCCCGGACAAGACCGGGGCGCTCGCGCCGCCTCAAGCCGTTACGCAATCGAGGGGAAACGATTCCCACCCCGCCATGGAGGGTAGAT
>JAPPPX010000009.1 GCA_028817305.1 Gammaproteobacteria bacterium
AGCGCGAAGCGCGCGCTTTATACGCTGGATTCCCGCCTGCGCGGGAATGGCGAGGTGGGGGCATGGAAATGGCAGAATTATGCGCTGCCGCTTTAATCAGAGCATCCCTTTCTTTTCTCGCCCATTCTGCCTGCCTATTCTTCGTATTGCCTAACTGTCATCCAGGGAAGAAAATACTACCGCCACCCAGCGCCTCCTCGATCTCTTCCTGCTTGCGCTTCCTGGCGCCGCTCTTGCGGTCCCGCCTGGCGATCGGCACCGCGACCCCCCAATAATCCGCAGCCGCACTCATGTCCATGCCAAGCAGGGCCGCATCTCCCAGAGGCAGCGCCCGCCGGGGGCGGGTGGGGCTTACGCCCATCGCCGCCAGGAATTCGCAGGCCAGCGCCCTGGCCAACGGCGGCGGCACGGCATTGCCGACCTGCCTCGCGCCGTGCCACTTCGTCTTATGGAAGCGGAACCAGTCGGGAAAACCCGTGCAGCCTCGCCATCTCGCGGATCGTGACGCACCGGTCTCGCGCGTAGTGGATCGGCCGCGGGCTGGTGAAGGCGCCGCGGAAGGAGAAGCCCTGGCAGGGAGGACCGCCGACGACGATGTCCACCTCCCTGTCGCCGATCCCCGATACGCTTCGCAACTCCCGCCCGGAAACCTCCGCGATAGGCTTGGGGATCGTCGCACAGTCCGGAAAGTTATAGCGATGCGTCGCTGCGTGGATCGGATCGATCTCCACCGCCGCCGCGACATCGAAGCCCGCCTGCTCGAATCCCAGGCTAAGGCCGCCGGCGCCGGCGAACAGATCTACCGCAACCGGGCGCCGCCTCGTTACCCGCCCCTTGCCTCCATTCGCGCCGCTCACGCTATTTCGCCGGCCCCAGGTAGGCGACAAGCCGCGAGCGCAGGCGTTTCGGCTCCCGCAACCGACATTGCCATACGACAAACGAATCCCACCCCAGTTCTTCGAGCCTGGCGATGCAGGCGGCGTCCCGCTTGCGGTTCGCCGCGATCTTCGGCTGCCAATAATCCACCTTGCTCTCCGGCAAACGGCCGCCCCGGCAATCGTGGCCGTGCCAGAAACAGCCGTGCACGAAAACCACCTTCCGCCGCTGGCGAAACACCAAGTCCGGCGAACCCGGCAGGTCGCCGCGATGCAGCCGATACCGGTATCCCAGGCGGTGCAGCATCCGCCGCACCGTCATCTCCGGGCCGGTATCCTTGCTGCCCACGCGCGACATAATGTAGCTGCGCGTCTTTTCGGATACCCGGTCAATCATTTACGTCGGGACCTTATGTATGCGCGTATCGGGCCTTCCTGCTGACATCTTGTCTCAAGCTTTGCCTGAGCCGGCCCCTGCCCCGGCCCTGGCCGCACGGGTCTTCCGGCGACTGGCAGGGGCACCCGGATTATCGGAGGGCTTCGCCGGCAATTGCAATCCGGTGTCGCGCAGTTGGCGGATCTCGTCGCGCAGGCGGGCGGCCTCCTCGAATTGCAGATCGCGGGCGTGACGGTACATGCTCCGCTCCAGGTCCTTGATCCGGCGGCCCAGGTCGCCGGCGACGGCGGCGTCCCCGGAGGCGGCGGCACGCGGGGCGGCGCGGGCAGCGCCGCGGCGGCCGTAGCGGGGCGGCGGCGCCTCGCGGGCGCCTTCCATGATGTCCACCACGGCCTTGCGAATGCCGGCGGGGGTGATGCCGCGCTGTTCGTTGAAGCGTTGCTGCCGCCGCCGGCGGCGCCCGGTCTCTTCCAGGGCCCGCCGCATGGAGCCGGTGCGCTCGTCGGCGTAGAGGATGGCCTTGCCGTTGAGGTTGCGGGCGGCGCGGCCGATAGTCTGGATCAAGGTGGTGGCGGAGCGCAGAAAGCCCTCCTTGTCGGCGTCCAGGATCGCCACCAGCGACACCTCCGGCAGGTCCAGGCCCTCGCGCAGCAGGTTGATGCCCACCAACACGTCCGTCTCGCCCAGGCGCAGGCCGCGGATGATCTCCACCCGCTCCACGGTGTCTATGTCCGAGTGCAGGTAGCGCACCTTGATGTCGTGCTCCTGCAGGTAGTCGGTCAGGTCTTCCGCCATGCGCTTGGTCAGGGTGGTCACCAGCACCCGCTCCCCCGCCCGCACGCGCTGGTTGATCTCGGAGAGCAGGTCGTCCACTTGGCCGGTGGCGGAACGCACCTCCACCTCCGGGTCCACCAGGCCGGTGGGGCGCACCAGTTGCTCCGTCACCCGCCCGGAGCGTTCCAGTTCGTAGGGGCCGGGGGTGGCGGACACGTAGATGGTCTGCACGCCGCGGCCCTCGAATTCGGAGAAGCGCAACGGCCGGTTGTCCAGCGCGGAGGGCAGCCGGAAGCCGTAGTTCACCAGCGTCTCCTTGCGCGAGCGGTCGCCGCGGTACATGCCGCCGAGCTGCGGCACGGTGACATGGCTCTCGTCTATGACCAACAGGGCGTTCGCCGGCAGGTAGTCGAACAGGGTGGGGGGCGGCTCGCCGGCCTTCCTGCCGGACAGGTAGCGGGAGTAGTTCTCGATCCCGGAGCAGTAGCCGAGTTCCATCATCATTTCCAGGTCGAAGCGCGTCCGGTGCTCCAGGCGCTGCAGCTCCAGCAGTTTGTTCTGCCCGCGCAGTTCGGCGAGGCGCTCCCGCAGTTCCTCCCGGATTTCCTCGACGGCGCGCAGGATCACCTCGCGCTGCGTGGCGTAGTGCGTCTTGGGGTGAATGGTCAGGCGCGGCGGGCGGCGCAGGATCTCGGCGGTAAGCGGGTCGAAGATCGTCAGCGATTCGATCTCGTCGTCGAACAGCTCGATGCGCACCGCCTCGCGCTCCGATTCGGCGGGAAAGACGTCAATCACGTCGCCGCGCACGCGGTAGGTGGCGCGGCGCAGTTCGACCTCGTTGCGCGAGTACTGCATGGCGGCCAGGCGGCGCAGAATTTCGCGCTGCCGGATGCGGTCGCCGCGGTCCAGGTGCAGCACCATTTTCAGGTAGGCCCGCGGGTCGCCCAGGCCGTAGATGGCGGAGACGGTGGCGACGATGATCACGTCCGGGCGCTCCAGCAGCGCCTTGGTGGCGGACAGGCGCATCTGCTCGATGTGCTCGTTGATGGAGGCGTCCTTCTCGATGTACGTGTCCGTGGTCGGCACGTATGCCTCCGGTTGGTAGTAGTCGTAGTAGGAGACGAAGTACTCCACCGCGTTGCCGGGGAACAGCGTGCGCAGTTCGCTGTAGAGTTGCGCCGCCAGCGTCTTGTTCGGCGCCAGGAGCAGGGTGGGCCGCTGCACTTCCTGCACTACCCCGGCAACGGTGAAGGTCTTGCCGGAGCCGGTTACGCCCAGCAGGGTCTGGTGGGCCAAGCCGTCGCGCAGACCGGCAACCAGGCCGCGGATCGCCGCCGGCTGGTCGCCGGCGGGGCCGTAGTCGGAGCAAATGCGAAATTCGGCTTCGCTGGCCGGGGATTCGTGCGCCGAAGATTTTTCCACAGGGTTTCCTTCTAACCGTTACGCAATCAAGGGGAAAAGATTCCCACCCCGCCATGGAGGGTAGATTCCTGCCCCTGTTCAAGCCCAGGGGCAAGCCTGTGCCTCATTCTTCTCATCACTCCCCCCTTGAGGGGGAGTCGCAGCAGCCAAGCCGCCAGGCGCCGGCTTCGGGCTGGCGCCCTCGTCTTGCCGACTCCCCCTCAAGGGGGGAGTGGTGCGTACGAAAGCAGGAATCCATGGCAGATAAGAGAGAGCTGCTTTTCTTTCCCTTCGATTGCGTAACGGCTTGGGTTTCCTTCGCCGGGGTTTCGCCGCGGGGCCGATGGCCTTTATTATACCGATTTGCTGCTGTGTCCGAATCCGTACATATATCTGGCGTCTGGCGCCTGGGAGGCGTGCCCTGCCCCATGCCGGGAGACAGGAGGAAACCCGTCCCCGCCGTCTTGCCCTGCCCACTTTCCGCCGCCCACGGCAAATGACCGCGGCAAAGGGTTGAGCGCGCAAGAACAAGAGCCGACGGACGGCGGGACGCCGTTGCGCATCCTGGTTCTAGGCGGCTACGGGCTGATCGGCCTGGAGGTCGTCCGACAGCTGCACGCGGCCGGACATCGGGTCACCGGCCTGGCCCGCTCCGCCGCCACCGGCAGGCGGCTGTTCCCGCAAGCGCGCTGGGCAGCGGCGGACATCGGGCGCCTCGACGAGGCGCGGCACTGGCGGGAACTCCTGCAAGACACGGACGTAGTGGTGAACGCCTCGGGCGTATTGCAGAGCGGCGCGCGAGACGACCCCAGGGCGGTGCAGGAAACGGCGGTCATCGCGCTGATCCGCGCCTGCGAATCGGCCGGGGTCGCGCGCTTCGTGCAAATCTCGGCGCCGGGCGCAAAGCTGGATTCCGCCACCGAATTCATGCGCAGCAAGGCCCGCGCCGATGCCCGGCTGAAGCGCAGCAGCATCGCCTGGACGATCCTGAGGCCGGGCCTGGTCGTGGGCCGGGGCGCCTATGGCGGCACCGCCCTGATTCGCATGCTGGCCGGTTTCCCGCTGGTACAGCCGCTGCTGCTGGGCGAACGCAGGCTGCGGACGGTGGCGCTGACAGAGGTCGCGGAGGCCGTGTGCCGGGCGGCGGCGGGGCGCCTGCCGGCGCGCACCGACGCGGACCTCGTGGAACCCGAAGAACGCACGATGCGGCAACTGGTGCGCGACTTCCGCGCCTGGCTGGGCGTGCCGCCGCCGCGGCTGACGCTGACGCTGCCCGTCTGGGTCGGCTTCGGAATCGCCCGGATCGGCGACGGGCTGGGATATCTGGGCTGGCGCCCGCCCCTGCGTACAACTGCCATGCGCATACTGGACGAGGGATTGCCGGGCGACCCGAAACCGTGGCAGGCCCTGAACGGCGGCGGCTTTTCGCCGCTGGAGCGCACCCTGGCCGCCATGCCGGCGACAGTGCAGGAGCGCTGGTTCGCCAGGCTATGGCTGGCGATGCCGCTGATGGTGGGCACACTGGCCGCTTTCTGGCTGCTCTCCGGGGGCATCGCCCTGGCACGGCTGGAGCAAAGCATGGCGATATTCGCCGCCGGCGCCCTGCCCCATGCCCTGGCGCTTCCGGCCGTCGTGGCGGGCGCCGCCCTGGACCTGTTGCTGGGCGCCGCCATACTCTTTCGCCGCAAGGCACGGGGCGCCTGCCTGGGCATGGCCGTCGTCACGCTCTGCTACCTGGCCGCGGGGACGACGCTGCGACCCGAGCTGTGGGCCGACCCGCTGGGGCCCCTGGTAAAGACGATCCCGGCCATGGTGCTGGCGCTGGTCACTGCCCTGGTGCTGGAAGAACGGTAAAGGAACGGCAAGGGAACAATGGAGTACGCGCCCTTTCTGCTCTGGCTGCACGTGATCGGCGCGGCGGTGCTGCTGGGCACCGGCGCCGGGATCGCCTTCTTCATGGCGATGGCGCACCGGACGCGCGACGCCGTGCTGATCCGCCACACTGCCGGCATTGTCGTGGCCGCCGACTACTGGTTCACGGCCCCCGCCATCGTCGTCCAGCCGCTCAGCGGCATCCTCCTGGCGGCGGAACACGGCTGGAAATTGACCGAGGGCTGGCTCGCGCTCTCCCTGCTGCTGTACGCGGTCGCGGGCGCCTGCTGGCTGCCGGTGGTGTGGATGCAGCACCGGATGCGCGACCTGGCGGGTGTCGCGGCCGATGGCGACAACGTGCTGCCGGCGGCCTACTACCGGCTGTTCCGGCGGTGGACCGCCTGCGGCTTCCCGGCCTTCTTCTCGGTGCTGGCGATCGTCTGGCTGATGCTGGCGAAACCGGAGATCGGCGCAGGGCTTGGCGGCTAAGGCCGGGGGTTGACGCATAGCAGCCAGGGAGAGGCATCCCGAATCCCCGCTATTTCGCCAATTCCGCCCGCCGGCACGCCGCGCACTACCCACTACCGACTATCCCCTTTATGATATGCCGCTTTCGCAAGCGAGGAACAGCAGTGGAACTCAAGGAATCCCGGCGCGCAACCGGCATCCAGCCCTCTCCCACCCTTACCGTCTCCGCCAAGGCCGCCCGGCTGCGGCGGGAAGGCAGGGATATTATCGCGCTCAGCGCCGGGGAACCCGATTTCGACACCCCGGAACGCATCAAGGAGGCGGCGGCCCGCGCCATGCGGGAGGGCCTGACCAAGTACACGCCGGTGGACGGCCTCCCCGAATTGAAGCGCGCGATCACGGACAAACTGCGCCGGGAGAACGATTTGGCCTACGAAGACAACCAGATTCTGGTCTCCTGCGGCTGCAAGCACAGCATCTACAACCTGGCGCAGGCGCTGCTCGATCCCGGCGACGAAGTGATTATCCCTGCCCCGTACTGGGTCTCCTACCCGGACATCACGCTGTTGGCCGGCGGCCACCCCGCGCTCCTCTATGCCAGCAACAGCCAGAACTTTAAGCTCCTGCCGGAACAACTGGCGCAGGCGATCACCGGGCGCACCCGTCTCCTGCTGCTCAACAGCCCGAACAACCCCAGCGGGGCCAGTTATGACGAGGGCGAATTGCAACGGCTGGCCGAAGTGCTGCTGCAACACCCGCAGGTGCTGATCGCAAGCGACGACATCTACGAACATATCCGCTGGCAGGACGAACCCTTCCGCAACATCCTGAACGTGTGCCCGGAACTGACGCCGCGCACCGTGATCTGCAACGGCGTATCCAAGGCATACGCCATGACCGGCTGGCGGATCGGCTACGCCGCCGGGCCGGAATGGATCGTCGCCGCCATGAAGAAAATACAGTCGCAGAGCACCTCCGGCGCCACCTCGATCGCCCAGGCCGCCGCCTGCGAGGCCCTGGCTGGCGACCAGTCCGAAGTGAAGCGCTTCCGCGACGCCTTCCGCGAGCGCCACGACTACGTTTGCCGGCGGCTGGACGCCATGCCGCACATCCATTGCCTGCCGGCGGCAGGGACGTTCTACCTGTTCCCCGATTTCGGCCCGGCCATCCAGCGCCAGGGCGCCAGGGACGACGTGGCCTTCGCCGAATACCTGCTGGAGGAGGCCGGACTGGCGATGGTGCCGGGAACGGCCTTCGGCGCGCCCGGCCACATGCGGCTATCCTTCGCCGCGGGGCTCGAGGTGCTGACGGACGCCATGGACCGGCTGGAGCTGGCGCTGAAGGGGTTGTAGGGGCGCCCTACGGTTCCGTTGGCGCCTCCCCCAAATCCCCCCTGACCACACGATCTACTGCTATCGCAGACCAGCCGCTACGGAGTCGCTCACGGCCTCCTTGATGCCGCGCTCACCTTGGGAGGATCATAGTGGGCGCTACAGGCGCATACCGGCTGCGATCGCAAGGGATGGCGAAGTCTGAATCGCCGCCGGATATTTTCAGCGGCATGAAGAAGTCCTCGACCCACTGCGGCAACTGCCCCGTTTCCTCGACCGCCTTCACGGCCCCGGAGACTTCCTCCGCGGACATCGAAAAGAAAAAGTCCGGAGAGGGCGCCAAGGCTGCGTTCAAATCGTTTGGCTCGAATTTGTCCAGCGAGTCGCCGTATTTTCGCATTGAAAGTGAAATGATTTCTCTTCCCGTTTCCGACAACAGGTACAGGAAAAGATGTTCCAGATACCGGTGCCCGAACAAGTTGGGGCGAAAGCCGTGGAAGCAGGTTAAATTCAGCACCTTGCTTCTGTTCAGAACAACCTTGTAGCCCCCTCGTGAGAACACGCCCAGCAAAAGAGGCGAGGCATTCCTTTTTTCCGTCTTGTACCACGGCTTGCGGTTCCTCGTGAGAAAGCGCTTGTTGAAACCCGCATCCTCCCCGGAGCGGATATACTTTTCCGCCGCTTTGGAATGTGCGGCGCCGACGGAGAACAGGAGAACCGGCTTGTCTGCATCATGCAGCCGGTTGTAATCGGCGGCGCCAAACACCGGTTTGCGGATCTGAGAACTCCTGGTAATGCACGGAACGCATTCCAGTTTTTCATCCAGGCCCTTTTCGTTCGCGGTCGACGGGCGAAGCACAAAGAATTCATTCGCGCCCGTGGCAATGCCTCTGCTGAACCTGCCGAAGATATCGAGAGTTGTCGTTCGGGCCGAATCCGCCTCAAATCTCCGCTCCCGAAACAACGGCAGCCACTTGGAGCCAGGGTCCAGCCTCTTGAGAGGGATGTCCATAACCGGCTCAACCCTGTCAAACGCTTCGAGTTCGGCGACGGACTTTACCGAGTAAAACTTTACCGAAGCATGACGAACCGCCGCATCACAAAGTATGATGCCCACCGATGTGGTCGCCTCCGGGAAAATGTCTTTTTCGCAATCCAGGCTGATGATGGCGAACAAGCGGCCGGATTCGACGAGCCTTTCCTTCACCAGCAGCCCATAGCCGGTGTTGAGGAATTCGAGAGGCATGATATAGGCCATCCTTCCCGATGCGCCAAGCTCCGAAAGCGACTTCAGAAGGAAGGCGGATGCGGTGTTGGTGTAGCCCGAAAGCCGTATCCCGAGGTGGCGCTGAAACTCCCGCGAAACGATGTCCCGGTTCAGAAACTTCTGAAAGCGCATATAGGGCGGATTGCAGACGATGTTCGGGTGCTTCCTGCCCCAGAAATGCAGATAGTCTCCCACAGTGACAAACCCGGAATTCTCGCCTGTTTGCCGCTCCCAGAACTTGACGATTTCGGGGTCCGCCTCGCACGCCGAAAATTCGATGCCGGCGTCTTTGGGAACCACTTCCCGAAACACGCCAAGCCCGAAGGCCGGATCGAAAAGGGATTTCTTCCCGGAGGCGAGAACCCAGTCCGCCATAAACCAGGCAATGTCCGGGCGGGTGAAAAACTGACCGAAAGACTTGCGGTGATTGTCTTCTACGTGCCGGATGTATTCAAGCATCGTTGATAATCTTATGATGCTCTGATTAAAACACCCTGTACGCATCTTCTCTTCGCCATTCCTGCACAACAGTTCGTGCAAAAACCGTCTCCGCCTCTTTTTTCTGTCTGTTATTCCGTCTGTCTGTCATTTCGGCTTTTTTCTGTCATTCCGGCGAAAGCCGGAATCTCATAGGGGATGCCGAGTTCGCAAGATGGATTCCGGCTTTCCAGACTGTGTAAAAAACCCGAAAATCCAGAACCGCCCGAAAAACTACCCACTGGCACGGCAAATATCCGCCATTCCCGCGCAGGCGGGAATCCAGCGCAAATAGAGCGCGGAACGCGCACAT
>JAPPPX010000123.1 GCA_028817305.1 Gammaproteobacteria bacterium
GGACCTTCAAAACTTTCGGTTGCGAGGATGACCAGGGGTATCTGCACAAGTATTCCATCTCCGAAAGCATTGCGGACGGCACTACGCTGCCGCTGTACTACGCCCTGGCGCCCAACGAGATGCTGGTGAACAAGGAGCTGATGGAACAGGAATTCTGGGCGCTGGCCGGGACGGAAGGCGTGACGGACATCGCCGAGTTGAACAAGGTCCTGGATCGGGCAGTGAACCTGAAGAACTTCCTCAAGGGCGATGCGCGGGTCGCCAGGATTGCGGAATATGTTGCCAAACACTACCAGGAAACCGTCGAGCCCCTGGGTTACAAGGCGTTCCTGGTGGCGGTGGACCGTGATGCCTGCGCCAAATATAAAAAGGCGCTGGACAAGCACCTGCCGCCGGAATATTCGGAGGTGGTTTATACCGGCAATTACAACGACCCGGCGGCCCTGAAAGCGCACCATATAGACGAGAAGCAAGAGAAACAGATCCGCAAGGATTTTGCCAAATTCGGCGTCCAGCCGAAGATTCTGATCGTGACCGAAAAACTGCTGACTGGCTTTGACGCGCCGATCCTCTACGCCATGTATCTGGACAAGCCGATGCGCGACCATACGCTGTTGCAGGCGATTGCCCGGGTGAACCGTCCGTATGAAGACGAGGCCAGGGAGATGACCAAGCCCCACGGTTTCGTACTCGATTTCGTGGGCATATTCGACAAGCTGCAAAAGGCGCTGGCCTTCGACAGCGACGAGGTTGATGCCGCTATTAAGGACATTAAACTGCTCAAGGCGCTGTTCAAGGAGAAGATGGAACGGAAGGCCCCGGCGTACATCGGCATGGTCAAACACGGCTTCGACGACCGCGATATTGACTTTTTGCTCGATCATTTCCGTGACAAAGATCGGCGCAAAGAGTTCCTCAAGGAGTACAAGGCAATCGAGATGCTTTACGAGATTATCTCGCCGGACGCCTTCCTGCGCCCGTTCATGGCTGACTACGCCGCGCTTGCAGCCATTTATGTCGTGTTGCGCAAGGCATACGGGGAGTCGGTGAATGTAGATCGCGCGTTCCAGAGAAAAACCATGGCTCTGGTGCAGCAACATGTGAGCCTGAAATACATGAGACCGATTTCCGAATTCCAGGATCTGGATAAAACGACGATAGACAAGCTCACGGAAAAGTCGGGCGCCCAATCTGTGAGGGTTATCAACTTGGTCAAGAACATTGAGAAAGACGCGGAAACGCATGGCACGGACCCATTTCTTGTCGCCATGGCCAAGCGCGCCAAGGCTGTACAGGAAAAGTACGAGAACCGTCAGATCGAGGCGCAGGCGGCCCTGAAGGCGCTGCAGGACGAACAGAAGAGAGACGAAGCGCGAAAAGAGGAGCAGAAGAAAAAGGGCATGGATAGCCCGGCCTTTTTCGTTTACAGAGAGTTATCGGATGCCGGAGCGGCCCAGGCCGAGGCTGCCGGTGCGCGGGTGCAAGAGGCTTTCGCCGCGCATCCGCACTGGCAGACAAGCGAGAACGAGCGCCGCAACCTGCGCGTTGCGGTTACGTTTGCCGTTCACCAGGCGCTGGATAAGCCTGATCGAGTCGCGCAGATTGTGGACAGATTGTTTACGTTTTTGCGGAAGGCCCCGGCGCCGCGGCAGCCATGACGACTGCCGACAAGGCCCGGTTCAAGGCGCGTGTGCGGCGCTGGTCCGAAAGACTGGACGCCAGCGCCGTCTCGATTACGGTGCGTCCCATGACGACCAAGTGGGCTTCGTGCTCCACTGCCGGCCGCCTGACTTTCGATTCGTCTCTGTTGGAGTGCCGCAAAGAAGTGCAGGATTATGTCATCGTGCACGAGTTGCTGCACTTTCGCGTTCCCAACCACGGCAAACTCTGGAAGAGCCTCATGCGCGCGCATTTGGGAGAGTACGAACGGCTGGCGGCGGAATTGAAGAAATTAGGAATGATCAATTAGGAATTAGGAATTAGGAATTAAGAGAATTAAGAGTGGGGATTGGGGAGAAGATGAGGGCTGAGAATGCAGACGGATAATCCAATACAGGAAAAATCTTATGCGTTTGCGCTACGGATCGTGAATCTTTACCGCTATCTGTGCGACGAGAAGAAGGAATTCGTTTTGTCGAAACAGCTTGTTCGCAGCGGCACTTCGATCGGCGCCAACGTGGAAGAGGCTATTGGCGGACAGTCTTACAAGGATTTCCTCTCCAAGGTAAGCATTGCTTATAAAGAGGCGCGCGAAACGCACTACTGGCTGAGGTTACTGCGCGATTCCGGTATCCTGGAAGTACAACGCGCCAACTCAATCATCGCCGATTGCGACGAACTTCTAAAGCTTTCGGGCTCAATCATCCGCACTACAAAGCAAAAAATTCTCAACCCCTAACCCTCTCCTCCCAATTCCCAATTCTCTTTTCTTAATTCCTAATTCCTAATTGATAATTCCTAATTCTCAAAGTGTTCTTTCAGTTTGGCGGCGAACTCGGCCAGCTCCCGGTCTTCGCGGCGTTGCTGCTCGCGGGCGCGGGCGACTTGCAGCAAGTCGCTGTCCCTCCAGACGCCGAGCCGGGCGCGTTGGGCGGCGGCCTCCAGCCCCCGCAGCCGTTCCAGCACGGCGTCGTCGGACAGGCCGTCGGGGTTTTGCCGGGGCTTGCCGTAGATGCGCGCCAGCCCCTGGCCGACCAGCAGCTGGGACAGGTATTCGCCGCCGCTGGTTTTGACGAAGCCATATACCCGCTTGCCGCCCATGACCCGCTCGTACTCGGTATAGACGGTGAAGGGTTCGGCCAGGGCGCGCTCCGTGTAGCGCTTGGCCTCGTTGCCGAAGCGCATGACGGTCCCGGGGTCTTGCAGGCCGAAGTACCGGGCTTGGTACCACATCCTTTTGATCATGCTCCACGCCGGGCGGCCAGGGCGCGTCTCCGGGCAGTCCACGTAGTAGAGCCGCAGGTGCAGTTCTCTGCCGTTTGCCTTGACGTAGAAGCTGTCGCCGTCGTTGGCGGGATGGCCCCGGACCAGCGTCGCGCCGGGCAAGACGCTCAGGCCGTCGGCAGCCGCAACGGGCGCGGCCCGTGTCGCGGCCCAGCTTAGGGCCAGCGCCACAGCGAGCAGGGGAAAGAGGGGGCGCGTCTTCGGCATGGTTTGCGGGTTTGGCCGGGGTGCGGACGGGCGGCGGATGCGGATGCGGCCTTTCATTCGATTGGCTATTTTACTGGCTGCTGTCCGGGGCTGCCGTCCGGCGGGGCGGCCTGGCGCTCGAAGGGGAGGCAGTCTATCAGGCGCGCCTTGCCCAGGCGGGCGGCGGCCAGCGCGACCAGACGCTGAGGCCCCCGCGCGGGCGCGGGGTCGGCGGGCGGCGCCAGGGTGCGGGCGTCGCGGACGCTGACGTATTCGGGGCGGAAGCCGGCGGCGGCGAGCTCCTCGCGGGCCCGCTCTTCCAGCGCTTGCAGCCCCCGCGCGCCGTCGCGGACGCGCCCGGCGAGCCGCTCCAGCGTCCGGTACAGCGCCGGGGCGGCGGCGCGTTCCGGCGGCGAGAGGTAGGCGTTGCGCGAACTTAAGGCCAGCCCGTCCGCCTCGCGCGCGGTGGGCTCGGCGACAATGTGCGCCCCCAGCGCCAGGTCGGCGGCCATGCGCCGGATAACCAGAAGCTGCTGGTAGTCCTTGAGGCCGAAGACGGCCACGTCCGGGCGCGTCAGGCCGAACAGTTTGGCGACGATGGTGGCGACGCCGGCGAAGTGCCCCGGGCGCGAGGCGCCGCACAGGATGCCGTCCAGTTCCGGCGCCCGGACCTGCGTGTGCCCTTCCGTGCCGTGGGGGAACAGTTCTTCCGTTTGCGGCAGGAAGACTGCATCCGCGCCGTGCTCGCGCAGCAGCTCCAGGTCCCGCTCCGGGGTGCGCGGGTATTCGGCGTAGTCCTCGCCGGGGCCGAATTGGATGGGGTTGACGAAGATCGTGGCCAGCGCGCGCTCCGCCTCTCGCCGCGCCCGCCGCAGCAGGGCCAGGTGGCCGCGGTGCAGGTTGCCCATGGTGGGCACCAGCGCGACGCGCAGTTCCCGGCGCCGCCATTCGGCCAGGCATTCCCGCAGCTCGGCGATGCGGCGCAGGCAGCGCATGGACGTGGTGCGGGGCGCGGTGCGTGGCATCTGGCAGGAGGGCGGGGCGGACGGCGCGGGGCGGACGCGGGGCGCTATGGGCGGCAGTGGGGCGGCAGCGGCGTCATCGGCGGCGCAGTCCGCGGGTCAGGCGCGGGCGGCGCGGCGCATCGGGCGGGGGCGGCGCGGCGCATCGGGCTCAGGCCGGGGTTTCCGCGGCGCCGGGGAAGCCGCCGTCTTTTACCTGGCGCACGTATTCCCGCACGGCGCCGCGGATGCCGCCGCCCGTCGCCAGGAAGTCCCGGCTGAAGGAGGGGCGGCGCTCGCCGATCCCGAGCAGGTCGTAGAGCACCAGCACTTGGCCGTCGCAGTGGGGGCCGGCGCCGATCCCGATCGTGGGGATGGACAGGGCGGCGGTGACCCGCTGCGCCAGGGCCGCGGGCACGCATTCCAGCACCAGCAGGGCGGCGCCGGCCTCTTGCAGCGCCAGGGCGTCTTCCAGCAGCCTGTCGTCGTCTTCCCGTTTGCGTTTCGGGGCCCGGTAGCCGCCCAGCCGGAGCACGGACTGGGGCCGCAGACCCAGGTGACCGCATACCGGGATGCCGGCGCCGACCAGCAGGCGCACGGTCTCGGTCAGTTCCGCGCCGCCTTCCAGCTTGACCATTTCCGCCCCCGCCTCGCGCACCAGCCGGCCGGCGTTGCCCAGCGCCTGCGCCGGGGTGGCGTAACTGAGGAAGGGGAGGTCGGTGGCCAGCAGGGCGCGGCGCACCCCCCGGCGCACCAGGCGGGTGTGGTAGATCATGTCCTGCATCCTGACGTGCAGGGTGGTTGCCTCGCCGTGCAGCACCATCCCCAGCGAGTCGCCCACCAGCACCACTTCCACCCCCGCGGAGTCCAGGATTGCCGCGCAACCGGCGTCGTATGCGGTCAGGCAGGCGATCTTCTCCCCCTTGCGCCGCAGCCGTTGCAGGCTGGCCGCGCTTACTCGGGCCATGGCTGCGATTCGCCGCCAGGGTTCAGGTAGTGGCGCCCGGCGCGGCAATTCCGCAGGTGCCGCAACAGTGCCTGGAAGTCCTGCTCGCTGTCCGCCAGATTGCACTCGGACACGTTGACGATCAGCAGGGGCGAGCTTTCGTAGTAGTGGAAGTATTCGATGTAGGCGCCGCAGATGCGTTGCAGGTATTCCGCGTCTATCCGGCGTTCGTAGGAGATGCCGCGCCGGGCGATGCGTTGCAACAGCACTTCGGGCGGCGCCTGCAGATAGATCATCAATTCCGGGACCGGGGCCGATTGCGGCCCCAGCAGATCGTACACCTGCAAGTACAGGCGGTATTCCTGCTCCTCCAGCGTCTCTCTGGCGAACAGAGGATCCTTGTCCATCATGAAGTCGGCCACCCAGTGCGGCGGTTGGAACAGCCCGATCTGCCGCAGCCGCCCGATCTGCCGTTCGCGCTGGAACAGGAAGTAGAGTTGCGCCGGCAGCGCGTACCGCTCCGGCGCCCCGTAGAAGTGGGGCAGGAAGGGGTTGTCGCGCGACTCCTCCAGCACGGGTTGCATCCGCAGGTGCTGGGCGAGCTTCTTTGCCAGCGTCGTCTTGCCGGCCCCGATCGGGCCTTCGATCACGATGCTGGCCGGCGCCTGCGCGCCTGTCGTCACGATCCCTCCAGGCGCTCCGCCCTCAAGCGCCCCGCTCCCAGGCGCTCTGCCCCCAGGCGTTCCGCCCCCAGGCGTTCCGCCCGTTGTCCCCGGACTTGCGGCAACAGCGCCGGCAGCTTCCCCAGGCCGGGGATGCGCAGCTCCGGGGCCAGCTCGTAGAGGGGGTAGAGCACAAAGGCGCGGCTGCCGATCTCCGGGTGCGGCACGGTCAGTTCCTCGCCGGCGATGCATTCGTCGCCGTAGAGCAGCAGGTCCAGGTCCAGGGTTCGCGCCTGCCAGCGCTCCGCGTCGCGGGTGCGCCCCTGGCGCCGCTCGATCCGCCGCATTTGTGCCAGCAATTCGCGGGGCGGCAACTCGGTTTCCAGGCGGGCCACCGCGTTCAGGTAGAACGGCTGGTCCTGCGGCCCCACCGGCGCACTGGAGTAGAGGGAAGAAACGGCATCCAGGCGGCTGGCGGGCAATTTCCGCAATGCGGCCAGGGCGCGCCGCAATTGCTTGCGCGGCCCTTGCAGGTTGCTGCCGAGCCCGATATAGGCGGGGGTCATTCGCGCCGGTCCCGGTCGCCCCTTCCTCTTCTGCCCCCTCTGCCTCGGCCCCGGCGAAAACCCAGGGGGCCGCGCCGCCGCCCGTCGCGGTGCCCGTCCTGGCGCATGCGCTGCCGGTTGCCGGCGACGGGCGCGGACATCGCCAGTTCCCGCCACCGCTGTACCAGCTCTCCCACCTCTTCGCCCGCCTCGTGGCGCAAAGCCAGGAAGTCGTAACTTGCCCGCAACGCCGGGTGCTTCTGCAGCCGTTCCCTGCGCTGCTTGATCCAGCGTTCCTCGAAACGCGCCTGGAATTCCCAGATATCGCGCACGGTGGCGGTAACGAGGCGCGGGATGGAGAGACTCTTGATTTGGCGCGAGAGCAGGGCGGCGCCGGCCAGCTCCATCGCCTGTATGCGCGACAGGCCCTTGCTGCAATGGTTTTCGGCCAATTCCTGCACCGGGTGCCAGAACAGCGCGGCAAGCGGCAGGGCCGGCGATATCGGGCGGTCCTCCCGGTAGCGCCGGTCGGTGTCCGTCAGCACTTGCGTCATCAGGGTGCGGGCGGTTTCCCCGGAAGGGCCGGTCATGGCCCGTTCGGCGGCGGGAAACAGGTGGCCGAACAGGCGATAGTCGCGCAGCCGCCGGAAAGTGTCCCGCGCGTGGCCGTGGAGGAACATCTTCAGGAACTCCTCGAAAAGCCGCGCCGCCGGCACGTCTTCCAGCAGCGGCGCCCGTTCCCGGATCTGCCTTGCCGCTTCCGGCTCGATCTCCATGTCCAGCTTGACCGCGAAACGCACCGCTCGCAGCATCCGTACCGGGTCTTCGCGGTAGCGCTGGTCCGGGTCGCCCAGCGGCCGCAGCTGCCGGCGTTGGATGTCTTTCATGCCGCCTACGTAGTCCACCACGGAGAAATCCTGGATGTTGTAGAACAGCGCATTGACGGTGAAGTCCCGCCGCCATACGTCTTCCTCAATGTCGCCATAAACATTGTCGCGGACGATGCGCCCCCCTTCCGCGCTGTGCCCCTCGTGCGCCCGCGCCCGGTCGTGCGAGGCGCGGAAGGTGGATACCTCGACGATCTCGCGCCCGAAGAGGATATGCGCCAGGCGAAAACGCCGCCCGATCAACCGGCAGTTGCGGAACAGTTCGCGGATCTGCTCGGGGTGGGCGTCGGTCGCCACGTCGAAATCCTTGGGTTGCTTGTCCAGCAGCAGGTCGCGCACGCAGCCGCCCACCAGGTAGGACTTGTAGCCCGCGTTTTTCAGGCGGTAGAGCACCTTCAGAACGTTGGGGCCGATGCGGGAGCGCGAGATATTGTGCTGATCGCGGGGGATAATGCGAGGCGGGAGGGGGGCAATGCGTTGCTGTTCTTTTCCGGGCATCGTGATCCTTTCGCTTTCGGGTTGCGGCGCCTCCCTGCCTTGGCGGGGGCCGTCCGGCCCGGGTATGATACCATCTTCGCCGGTCCGCCGGTTCTTATATACGGATGCGGATGGCCTTTGCGGATGGCCCTTGCATCTTCGCTCCCTTCGTCTAGCGGTCCAGGACATTGCCCTCTCAAGGCGAAAACAGGGGTTCGAGTCCCCTAGGGAGCGCCAAAGAAATCTGCCCCGCGGCGCGCGGGAGCCCGCCATTCCCCGCCCGTCGGTGCTACACTAGCGGGCACTCGATGCGCGCCCTGGTCAGCAGTCCTTCCTTTTGTCCGCCTCTGCGCCGGGGTCGTCCCGGGGGGCGCCGCCGTGGCTGAAGACGCCCGCCGGACGCCGGTCGTTTCCCCCTTGCCGGGCGAGGGCCGCGGCGCCGGGCCGGACGCCGCCGCCGCGCCCGACCCCGAGGGCCGGCTGGTCATCGGCATTTCCTCGCGGGCCCTGTTCGACCTCGACGAGAGCCACCGCATCTACCAGAACCAGGGGGTGGAGGCCTTCCGCCGCTACCAGGTGCAGCACGAAGAGGAGCCCCTGAAACCGGGCGGGGCCTTTCACCTGGTGCGCAAACTGCTGCGCATCAACGAACTGCCCGGCCGCCGCGGCAAGGTGGAGGTGATCCTGTTGTCGCGCAACAGTGCCGACACCGGCCTGCGGGTGTTCAATTCCATCGAACATCACGGGCTGGCGATCACCTGTGCCGCCTTTTGCGGAGGGTGCAGCCCGCATCGTTACGTATCCGCCTTCGGCGTGCACCTGTTTCTCTCTATCGCGCCGGAGGATGTAGAGAACGCCCTGCACAGCGGCGTCGCGGCGGCCACGCTGATCCCCTCTGCCGCCGGCGCCTCCGACGACGGGGAAGTCCGCTTCGCCTTCGACGGCGATGCCGTGCTGTTTTCCGACCAGGCGGAGCGCGTATATCACGAGCGGGGGTTGGCCGCCTTTGCCGAAGACGAACGCAGGGCCGCCGCCCAGCCCCTGGACGGGGGGCCGTTCAAGCCCTTTCTCGCCGAGCTGCACCGCCTGCAGAGCGTCTTTGCCGGCGGCGCCAGCCCGATCCGCACGGCGCTGGTGACGGCCCGCGCCGCCCCCGCGCACAAGCGGGTGATCACCACCTTGCGGCACTGGGGGATTCGTCTCGACGAAGTGCTGTTCCTGGGCGGGCGGGACAAGACGGACTATCTCAAGGCGTATGGGGCGGACGTGTTCTTCGACGACCAGATGAAGTACTGCGGCAGTGCCAGCCGCGAGATCCCCACGGGTCACGTGCCGCACGGCGTCGCCAATCTGCCCGCCGATGCGCCCGCCGGTGCGCCCATTGCCCCCGGCCTTTCCCGCGGAAAGGGCGAACGATAGTTATTGCCTGGCGGACTGGCATGGCAAATATCCGCCATTCCCGCGCAGAGCTTGCCCCTGGCTTGAACAGGGGCGGG
>JAPPPX010000147.1 GCA_028817305.1 Gammaproteobacteria bacterium
CCGCCGTTTCGCTATCCCCTTCGGGCAATATCCGGGCTAGGCGATACGGAAACTCGAGTGCTCTTCGTATTCGGCCGGGGAACAGTCCAGCGCGTGCACGCGAGCCAATGCCGGCCCGCGCTTCAGCCAGCTCCGTAGTCGGCGCAGTTCCTGTTCTCCGCCGCAGGCCAGTACCTCCACCCGGCCGTCTGCCAGGTTTCGCACCCAGCCGCTCAGGCCCAGTTCCAGGGCCCGCTGCCGGGTCTCCATGCGGTAGCACACTCCCTGCACCCTTCCGGATACGTAGCAGCGCATCGCTTTGCGTTCCGGCATCCGCGCGCCCTTATCCGCGGCCGCGCCGCTTGAGCAAGCGCCGCTGCTCCCGTTGCCAGTCGCGCTCGCGCAGGGTGGCGCGTTTGTCGTGGGATTTTTTTCCCCTGGCCAAGGCGATCTCCAACTTGGCAAGGCCGCGCTTCCAGTACAGGACCGTGGGTACCAGCGTATGACCCCGGTGTTCCACGGCGCCGCGCAGCTTGTTCAGTTCCTTCCGGTGCAGCAGCAGTTTGCGGGTGCGTTGCGCGTCCGGCGCCGAGTGCGCGGCTACCGTAGGCAGGGGCGTGAACCGGGCGCCGAAGAGATATGCCTCGCCTTCCTTGAGGATTACGTAACTGCCTTGCAATTGCGCCTGCCCGGCGCGCAGGCTTTTCGCTTCCCACCCCTGCAGGGCCATCCCGGCCTCGAAGCGTTCGCCGAGCAGGTAGTCGTGCCGCGCCTTGCGGTTCAGCGTCACCGTCTTTCCCGGCACCGTGCCCGGCTGCTTTTTTTTCATATGTTCCTCCGGGCGTTTTCGAGCCTTGCCGCGCCTCCGCCTGCATTATAACGGCGGCGTCGGGCGCCCGCCGCACTTTTTCCCATCGCTTCCCCCTGGATGTACACCTGGAGGGGGAGCCTGGGCGGCCCTTGCGGTTCTCCTGGGCGGTGGGGTGTAGCAGGCGCTTTAGCCGCTCCCCCCACCGGCGCGACTTCGGGCTGGCGCCCTCGTCTTGCCGACTCCCCCTCAAGGGGGGAGTGATGCGTAAGAACCGCTTTGCTGAGCTTCGATTGCGTAACGGCTTGCGCCGTGTCGGCGGCGGTGTCGGCGGCGGTGGCAAGACCGCGCGTTTTCTCGCACAATACCGGTTCTTTGGGGCGGAGGAATCCTGCAAATGGCGAAAATGGGAGTTCACGGGCAGTGGTCTTCTTCCTGGGCCTTTATTCTTGCCGCCGCCGGTTCCGCGGTGGGGATCGGCAATGTATGGCGCTTTTCCTACGTGGCAGGGGAGAACGGCGGCGGCGCCTTCGTGCTGGCGTATATCGTTTGCGTGCTGTTGCTCGGCCTGCCGATCATGATCGCGGAGATCATGATCGGCCGCCGCGCCCGCCAAAACCCCATCGGCGCCATTCGCCTGATCGCCATGGAGGAGGGGCGCAGCCGGCATTGGTCCATAATCGGCTGGCTGGGGGTCGCCACCGGCGTCAGCATCCTCTCGTACTACAGCGTAGTCGCGGGCTGGGTGCTGCATTACGTTTTCCTGTCCGTGAGCGGCTGGGGGGCGCAGTCGCAGGACGGGGTCGGCGAATTGTTCGGCGACCTGCTGGGCTCTCCCGGACTGCTCCTGTTGCTGCATACCGTTTTTATGGGCATGACCGTTACCGTGCAGGCGCTGGGCGTGCAGGAAGGGCTGGAGCGCAGCGTCAAGCTGCTGATGCCGGCGCTGTTCGGCCTGTTGCTGCTGATGGTAGGCTACGGGCTGCAGACGCCGGGTTTCGGCCGTAGCGTGGAATACCTGTTCCGCCCGGATTTCCCCTACCTGCTGGAGAATCCCGGCGTCTTTCTGGTGGCCATGGGGCAGGCCTTTTTCAGCCTGAGCGTGGGCATGGGGGCGCTGATCGCATATGGCGCCTACCTGCCGGAGAAGGGCTCCATCGTCCGCATGGCCGGCTGCGTGGCCGCCCTGGATACATTGGTGGCGGTGCTTGCCGGCCTGATGATATTCCCCCTGGTGTTCAGTTACGGCCTGGAACCCGCCCAGGGCGTGGGCCTGATCTTCAAGGTGCTGCCCATTGCATTCGGCCAGATGCCCTGGGGGGCGCTGTTCAGCGTCTTGTTCTTCCTGTTGTTGTCGTTCGCCGCCTGGACTTCCGCGATCTCGATCCTGGAGCCGGCGGTCGCCTGGCTGATCGAGAGCCGGGGCTGGAGCCGCTTCCGGGCGGCGGTAACGGCGGGCGGGACGGCCTGGCTGCTGGGCGTGGGCGCCTTGCTGTCCTTCAATCTTTGGCAGCAATACCAGTTGCTGGGCAAGACCTTTTTCGACTGGCTGGATTATTTGACGACCAATATCATGCTGCCCCTGGGCGCCTTGTTGATCGCCCTGTTTGCGGGTTGGCGGATCTCCAGGCGCTCCAGCCGGGAGGAGTTGGGCTTGCCCGACGGCCTTGCCTACCGTTCCTGGCGGCTGGCGATCCGTTTTCTGGCGCCGGTGGGATTCCTGGCGATCTTTCTCCATGCCAGCGGCATTTTGGACCTGGGAGGGTAGTTTCGGGGTTGTATCGCGTTCGTCGGCAAGTCCGGGTCCCTTATCCGGCAGCGCGGATGTACGATCTGGTCAACGATGTCGAGTCGTATCCCCGGTTCCTGCCGTGGTGTTCCCGCGCCGAAGTGCTGCAACGGGACGGCGGGCAGATCGTTGCCGCCTTGACCCTGTCGCTTGCCCGCATGCGCCTGGCCTTGACCACCCGCAATACTCTGGTGCCCGGCCGCGGCATCCGAATGCAATTGGTGAGCGGCCCGTTTCGCTGTCTGGAGGGCGCCTGGCGCTTTGACGATGCCGACGCGCCGGGATCGTGCCGGGTATCCCTGGAGTTGGATTTCGCGCTCCGCGGCCGCCTGTTGCAGTTGTCCCTGGGGCCGCTGCTGCAACGGACCGCGGCCTCGATGGCGGACGCCTTCGTGGCCCGCGCCCATGAACTCTATCGCTGTTCCCGCGATTCGTCCGCGGCGCCTCCGTGATCCGCGCCGGGCGCAAATTCTCCGTCACGGTGGCCTACGCGGCGGCGAACCGGGCCTACGCGGTCCCCGTGCAGGCGCATCCCGGGACGACCCTGGAAGAGGCCATACGCCGCTCCGGCCTGCTCTCGCTTTGTCCCGAGATTGACCTGGCGGCCAACGCAGTGGGAGTTTTCGGCAAGCGGCGTCCCTTGAGTTACCTCCTGTCCCCTGACGACCGGGTGGAGATCTACCGGCCCTTATGCATGGATCCCAAGGAGGCGCGGCGGCGGCGCGGCGCGCGGCCTTAGCCCGGATATTGCACGAAGGGGGTAACAAAGCGCGTGATTCCACTGAGACGAATGCGCGGTTGCGCCCAGGGATGCGCTGTCTTCGGCCCTCACCCTCGGTCCCTCTCCCAAAGGGAGAGGGAAGCGAAGAAAGGGCGCCCTCTTCTCCCTCTCCCTCTGGGAGAGGGTTGGGGTGAGGGTAAAATCCGGCGCGGCGCAGCAGATGCCTAAAAATACCGAGTCCATAGTGAACGCGGCCTTGGCGGCGGCGCTGCGGGAAAAGAACCCGCACTGGCGCGTGGCCGCCGAGCAGACGGCGATTATGGAAGAAACCGGGCGGCGCCCGGATATCGTCTTGCCGGGCAGCGCGCCGGTTGTGATCGAGACGGAGTTCCCGCCGGCCCGGACGGTGGAGGAGGATGCCAAAGCGCGCCTGGGCAAGGGCCTTGCCAATTCCCCGCAAAGCTTGGAACAGGTATTGGCGCTGCGCCTGCCCGAGAGATTGCGGACCTGCCCGCAGGAGGAGTTGCCGCGGGCCGTGGCGCAGGCGGAGTACGAATACTGCCTGTACGGCCTTGCCCGCGCGGCAGGCGCGGCGGCCCCCGGAGCGGGGGCGCGGCCGGAGGCGTCGCGCTGGCCGTCCGGCGGCTGGCTGCGCGGCGGCGTCTCGGCGCTGGCCGGCCTGTTGGAAAATGCCGGCTTGTCCGAGCGTCTGGTGGCGGACAGCCTGCAAACCCTGGAGGCGGGCGTGGGAGAGGCGGCGCGCTTGCTGCGCGCGGAGACCCGGGATCACCCGGATATAAACCGGAATATCGCCGGGGAACTGCACCAGGAGGACAGCCCGCAGACCTCCAGGATGGCCATGGCCATCGTGGCCAACGCCCTGACCTTTCAGACCCTGATTGCGGGCGCCCACCGCATCCGAACCCTGGATCGGTTGCGCTTGTCTTCCGGGGTCCTGTCCAAGCGGGAAGTCTTGCGGGAATGGGATCGCATCCTGGACGAGATCAACTACTGGCCGATCTTCGGCATTGCGCGCCGGCTCCTGCTGCCCGTGCCCGCCGGGTTGGCCGCCCGGATCTTAGACCTGCTGGCCCAGACTTCCGACGCCCTGGCGGCGAATGGCGTTACCCGTTCTCACGACCTCTACGGGCGCCTGTTCCAACGCTTGATTGGCGACCGCAAATTTCTGGCCACCTTCTACACGCTGCCGCCCGCCGCCACCCTGCTGGCGGAGTTGGCCGCGGACAGCCTCCAGGGCGTGGACTGGGGCGATGCCGAGGCGCTGAAAAAGCTGCGCATCGGCGACCTGGCCTGCGGCACCGGCACCCTGCTGGCGGCGGCATACTCGGCGGTTTTGGCCCGCTTCCGTCATGCCGGCGGCGACGACGCCCGGCTCCACAAAGACATGATGGGGGCATCCCTGGTTGCGGCGGACATCATGCCCGCGGCCACGCACCTGACCGCATCCATGCTCTCCAGTTTGCACCCCACGCGCATCTTTCGCCGCACGCAGGTGCACACGCTCCCTTACGGGATCTCCGGCGCGGACCCCCGCCCGTACATCGGCGCGCTGGACTTCATAGACCGGGAGCACGGCGTGGACGTGCTGCAAGAAGGGATCGGCCTGCGGGTCGCCGCGGGCGAAGGCCCGGCTCGGGGCATGGAGCATGAGGAACTGGTCGCGGCGAATTTCGCCCTGCGGCACGAATCCATGGATCTGATTATCATGAACCCGCCCTTTACGCGGCCCACGAATCACGAGGTTGCCGACGTGCCGGTGCCTTCCTTTGCCGGCTTTGACACCAGCGAGAAAGAACAGCGCTTCATGGCCGCCCGGCTGGCCGTGTTGCGCCGGCAGCGCCACGAACCGGCGGGCCATGGCAACGCCGGGCTGGCCTCTTACTTTATAGACTTGGCGGATGCCAAGCTGCGCCCCAACGGCGTACTGGCCCTGGTGCTCCCCCTGGCCTTCGCGCAGGGAGGCTCCTGGGCAAACAGCCGCGCCCTGCTGGCGCGCAACTACGAAGACATCCGCGTGTTTTCCATCGCCGCCGTAAGGGCGCATGACAAGGCATTTTCGGCGGATACCGGCATGGGCGAGGTGCTGGTGCTGGCCCGCAAGATGCCCCGCAAACGGCTGGCGGCCGCCCCTGCTCCAGACCCGAGGATTCATTGGATCGCCTTGCGCCGCCGCCCCGCCACCGCCATGGAGGCGACGGAACTGGCGCGGCAGGCGGGCGCCTTGCCGAACGGCGTAGAGGATGCGGCGCGCCTTGCGATCGGCGCCGACCTCGCCGGCACGAGCCTGCGCGCGCCCCTGAGCCAAGGCGGCTGTGCGGCGGTTGCCGATGCCGAACTGGTGCGCGCGGCGGTCGCGCTGGAATCCGGCCAGTTGCGCCTTCCCAGGGGAGAGGCCGAATGCGAGCTTCCCACCGCGAAACTTGCCGCGCTGGGGGACAGGGGATTGCTGCACAGGGACATCAACGGCAAGCAGCCCGACGGTTCCCCGCGCGGCCCCTTCGACATCGTGCCGCCCAATGGCGGCTACCCCACCTATCCCTGCCTGTGGAGACACGCGGCGGAGGAGGAACGCCAACTGATCGTGCGCCCGGATACGCAAGGCATCGCGCGTTCCGGTATGCGGGATAAGGCGGAGCGGGTCTGGCACACGGCGACGCGCCTGCACTTCAACCTGGACTTTCAGTTGAACAGCCAAAGCCTGGCCGCCTGCATGACGTCGGAACCCGCGCTCGGGGGCAGCGCATGGCCCAATTACCGTCTCCAGAAACCCGGCGACGAACACGCGGTTGCGCTGTGGGCCAACACCACCCTGGGGCTGCTGTCATTCTGGTGGAAGGGCGTCAAGCAGCAGGCCGGCCGGGCCAGGCTTACGATTACCGCCTTGCCCGAGCTGGTTACGCTGGACCCGCGCGCGTTGGACGCGGGCCAAAAACGCAAGGCCCGGCAATTATTCCAGGAATTTGCGTCCCGCGCCTTCCTGCCCGCGAACGAGGCGTACCGGGACAAAACCCGGCAGGCCCTGGACCGTGCCGTGCTGGTGGAACTCCTGGGCTTTCCGAAGAGTGTCCTGGAACCCCTGGCCCTGTTACGCAAGAAGTGGTGCGCGGAGCCCACCGTGCACGGCGGCAAGGCCACCCGCATCCGGGAGGAGGGGCGGTGAAGGAACTTTTGAAGAAATGGGGGCAGTTGCTGTGGCAGCGGCGGTGGAAGTACGCGCTGCCGCTACGGTGGTTGTGGGCTCGTAGTTTGCCTTTGTTGCGGCGGTGTTGGGAGCGTGGAAAGCGGCAGGTTCCAGAATTTTGTTTGCGCCGATTGCAGCCGTGGCTTCCCGGCATTTTTATTTGCTTGTGCCTGTTGTTTTTGATCCTGCTGTTGTATGCCGTTTTGTTGCTGCCTCATGCGGAATGCGAAGGGGATAATCTTCGCTTGCTGTGTTATTGGCTGGGGGTCGGCACGAAAGAGGCCGTAATAAACCGGTTGAGCATTGCCCTTACCGGCCTGCTTTCCGCGTGGGCCATATGGTCGGCATACCGGAGGGCGGAAGCGATGCAGAAACAGGCGCTGGCAGCGGAGAACAGCCTGGTTCAGGAGCGGTTCCGCGATGCGGTACAACATTTGGGAGATAAATCCGCGTCCGCTCGTCTGGGCGGCGCTTACGCGCTGTTCCGCCTGGCGCTGGAGGAAGAAGCCTTCAGAAAGCAGATTGCGGAGATGATCTGCACGCATATTCTTTCGGTCACGGGCGCCAAAGAATACAGAGGCGATTTTGCGAAAAAGCCATCCATGGAGATCCAATCCTTGATGCGATTGTTGTTCTCGGCTGGCCAGGATGACCGGACGGAAAATAGCAGAAAAGCGTTTTGGAAAGGCTTGAGGGCGGATTTGTCCGGCGGATATTTTCACGGGCTTGAATTAAGGGATGCCAGGTTTCAAAAAGCATCTCTTACTGGTGCCGAGTTTCAGGGTGCGTCTCTTTCCGGTGCCCAGTTTCAGGGTGCGTCTCTTGTCGGCACCAAGTTTCATGTTGCGTCTCTTGAGAATTCCCAGTTTCATGATGCGTATCTTTTAGGTGCCGAGTTTCATGTTGCGCGTCTTTTAGGTGCCGAGTTTCATGATGCGCACCTTTATCGTGCCGAGTTTCATGGTGCGTCTCTTGTCGGTGCCGAGTTTCATGGTGCGTATCTTTTAGGTGCCGAGTTTCATGGTGCGTATCTTAATGGCGCCGAGTTTCATGTTGCGTCTCTTGAGAATGCCCAGTTTCAGGGTGCGACTCTTGAGAATGCCGAGTTTCAGGGTGCGCGCCTTTATCGTGTCAGGTTTCAGGGTGCGGAGCTTGGTCATGTTGGGTTTCAGGGTGCGTTTTTTGCCCGTGTCAAGTTTCATGGTGCGTCTCTTGTTTTTGCCGGGTTTCAGGGTGCGTTTCTTGATGATGCCCAGTTTCAGGGTGCGACTCTTGAGAATGCCGAGTTTCATGGTGCATCTCTTAAGAATGCCCAGTTCCAGGGTGTTACATCATCCGCGGAGTATGGCCACACATTTGAGCAGCGAATTAGGGGAAGCATTGGCCGCGATGCCGACTTGTCGGCAATCGTCTTTGCAGGCGGCTTAAGACAAGCGCAAATAGATCAATGGGTGGATGGCATAAAGAAAAGCGATGAGGATGCAGAAGATAAAATCGAGGTGTTTAAGCAAAGGGTCGGCATACATGTCGGGAAAGAGATAAGCAGCTTTGAATTGCCGGATGGCGCACAGGGCGGTCGTTATGGCGAAGAGGAGGCCAAGCGGTGGATTGAGGAATACAATAAGGCCATGGAGAAGGCCGAGGCGAAAGTGAAGGCCGCAGGGGGAGATAACGAAGTCAAACAGCCATAAAGGCGCCCCCCAACGCCCCGCGCATCGCCTACTCCTCTTCTTCCCGGGTCTTTTCCTGTTTCGCCTGCTTTTCCTTTTCCGCTTCCTTTTCGGCCTCCACTATGGCCTCCTCGCTTTCCAGCACGATGTCCGAGCCGCCGTCCGGCCCCAGATCCGGCCCCGCTTCCAGTTCCTGGCCGATGTGATCGGTGCCCCGGGGCGGCGGCCTCTCTTCCTCTGGCAGTTCGCGCTCGGGGTCTTCCGGGATGCGCACCGCGCGCCTGCCGTCCTTTTCTTCCTCGCCGCGGTTGCCGCTGCCGGGCTTTACGTCGCCTCCGACGGCGACCAGCCGGTCGTCCTCGAAGTGCAGCACGATGTGCCTCTTGCTGCGCTCGTTGCCGTCCTTGCGCAGGTAATACACGTAGTGCCAGCGGTCGCCGTGGAAGGGGTCGGCCAGCAGCGCGGTGCCCATCGCCTCCCGCACTTCCTGCCTGCTCATGCCGGGTTGCAGGCGATCCAGCACCTTTTGCTCGATCAGGTTGCCCTGCTGGATTTCAATCCGGTAGAGGAACGGGATGGGGATGGAGCGGCCGCCGCAGGAGGCGGCCCCGGCCGCCAGCAGCGCCAGCAGTACGAGGCCCAGGCCGCCGCCGAAGGGCCGTCGTGGCGGCGAAGCGGCCACGGCCTCGTGCGATGCCCTGCCGCCATTCCTGTGCCCCACCTCGTTATTCCGGTCTCCCTCCTTGCCATTCCCGCGCAGAGCCTGCCCCTGGCTTGAACAGGGGCGGGAATCCAGCGTATAAAGCGCGCGCTTCGCGCTCCTTTGCAATGCCGAGGTCGCAAGAGTAAGAGGGATTCCGGCTTTCGCCGGAATGACGGAAAAAAAACCCGGAATGACGGGAAAGGCCCGGAATGACGAAAAAAAGAGGCGGAGACGGTTTTTACACAGACTGAGAGGCGGGCATTGAGCCCCGCTCCGCCATTCCCGCCCCCAGCGCCCCCCGTCCACACCGTCCACACCGTCCACAAAGTCCACACCGTCCACAAAGTCCACACCCTGTTTCGCGGCAATGGCGGGTAAAGGCGCGCGCTTCGCGCTCCTTGGCGGGGCTTGGGGCGGTGCTTGGGCGGCGCATGGCATTTCCGGCGATTATACAGTATTGTTCGCTATCGCTGGGGACGACCCGGATGTGCCGGGAGCGCGTCCCTGGCGCCGTGCGTTGCGTACAGGATGGCGATGGCCTTGGATGCGGTACAGGATCATCTCAAGCGGGCGGGCCTGCGGGCTACTTCCTCCCGGTTGCATATTCTGCGCGTGCTCGAGGGGGCGGAGCGGAAACACCTGAGCGCCGACGAAGTCTATCGGGAGCTGGTCAAGATCGGGGCGGATGTGGGCTATGCCACCGTCTATCGGGCGCTGACCCAGTTCGTGGCCGCCGGCCTGGCGATACGGCACAACTTCGCCGGCGGGCCGGCAATCTTCGAGTTGGCGGACGACGAGCACCACGACCACATGATCTGCATGGAGACCGGCAGGGTGATCGAGTTCCAGAACGACCGGATCGAGGTGTTGCAGAAACAGATCGCCAAGCAGCACGGCTACGATCTGGTCGGCCACAGCCTGGTGCTGTACGTGCGGCCCCGGGCTTCCCGCAGGAGGTCTTAGGCAGAGGCCAGCATTTCGCGCGCGTGCGCCCGGGTCCGCGGCGTGATTCGCAATCCCCCCAGCATACGGGCGATCTCTTCGATTCTCGTTTCCGCGTCCAGTTCCGTTACCGAGGTGCGCGTGGTGCCTCCGGCGTCGTTTTTTTGCACGTGCAGGTGGCGGTGCCCCTGGGAGGCGACCTGCGGCAGGTGGGTGATGCACAGGACCTGCCGGTTCTCCGCCAATTTGCGCAGCAGGCGCCCCACGAGTTCGGCCACCCCGCCCCGGATGCCGACATCCACCTCGTCGAATACCAGGGTCGAGGCCCGGCCGCGGTCGCCGCAGTTATGCAGGGCCAGGCAGATGCGCGACAGTTCGCCGCCGGACGCAACCTTGCTCAGGGGGCCGGGCGGCAGTCCCGGGTTGACGGCGACTTGGTATTCCACCTCGTCCCATCCCGCGTCGCGGGGCTGTTCCGCCGCCCGGCTGGCGACCCGGACCTCGAAGCGGGCGTTGGGCATGCCGAGTTGCCGCAGCCAGTCGGTGACCTCCCGGGCCAGCCGGGGCGCCGCCTGTTGCCGCTTGTCGCTCAGTTGCCCGGCCAGCTCCCGGTAGCGCGAGACGATGCGCCGCTGTTCTTCGCTCAGGCGGGCGCGGTCTTCCTCGCCGCGTTCCGCGTCTTCCAGCCGGCGCAGCAGCGACTCCAGGCGTTCCGGCAGTTCCTCCGGACGAATGCGGTGCTTGCGCGCCGCCTCGCACAGGGCGCCGAGCCGCGCCTCCGCCTCCTGTAGCCGCGCCGCTTCGGAATCCATGCCTTCGACGTGCCGGCGCAGGCCGCTGGTCGCTTCCCGCGTCTGCAGCGCCGCTTCTTCGATTAGTCCGGTCGCCGGCCCCAGTCTTTCGTCCAGATCGCGCGCCTCCCGCAAGGCGCCCGCGGCGCGTTCCAACAGGTTGGCGGCGCCGTGTTCCTCGTGGTCCAGGAGCTCCAGCGTTTGCCGGCATTGCCGTTCCAGGAAGTCGGCGTGGGCCAGGCGGCGGTGCGTCTTTTCCAATTCGGCGTACTCGCCCGCCGGCGTTTGCAGCGCCTCCAGTTCCCGGATTTGGTAGCGCAACAGCTCGAGTTCCTGCCCGGACTGCCCGCCGCTGCCGGTTTCCTGGAGCCGCCGCTGCGCCTGCGCCCATTGCCGGCAGCATTCCCGGATTCTGTCCAGCAGTTCCCGGTGGTCGCCGTAGGCGTCGAGCAGGCGCCGCTGCTGGTCGCGGGCCATCAGGCTGTGGTAGGCATGCTGCCCCTGCGCTTCGACCAGCGGCGCCCGCAGTTCCCGCAGCACCCGCAGGGGAACGGGGCTGCCGTTGACATACGCCTGGGAGCGTCCGTCTTTGGCCCGCAGCACCCGGTGCAGCAGCCACTGCTCCTCCGCGCCGGGCGGCAGCAGGCATTGGCCGGGCGGCCCGGCGGCCTCGCGCATGGCCGCGCGCGTCTCGGCAGGGACTGCGAAGCGGGCGATGACCTCGGCGCGGTCCTGGCCCGGGCGTATGTAACGGGTGTCGCCGCGGTCTCCTAGCGCCAGCCCCAGCGCATCCACGATGATGGACTTTCCCACCCCGGTTTCCCCGGTGAAGACGGTCAACCCTTCCCGCAGCGCCAGCCGCATTTCCGCGACCACCGCGAAGTTGCGAATCTGTAGTTCCTTCAGCAAGGTGTACGGCCCCACTTCAGTTTGGTGCGCAGGATGCCGAAATAATTGTAGTTCAGCGGGTGGATGAGCCGCAGCCGCGGCCCCGAGCCTCGGATCTGGACGCTGTCGCCGGGCCGCAGCTCCTGTACCAGTTGCCCGTCCCGCATCAGTCCGGCGCGCTGCTTCCCTCCCGGGTCAATCCGCACTTCGATCTCCTGCTCGCTTCCGACCGCCAGAGGGCGGCTGCCGAGCGTGTGCGGGCAGACGGGCACCAGGGCCAGCACCTCCAGAGAGGGGAACAGGATCGGGCCGCCGCTGGCCAGCGCATAGGCCGTAGAGCCGGTGGGGGTTGCGACGATCAGTCCGTCGCCGCGCTGGCGGCCCAGGAAGTGCCCGTCAATGCGCGTCTCGCATACGAAGAGCCGCGAGATATCGTGTTTCTGCACGGCGACCTCGTTGACCGCGATTCCCTCCAGGAGGGTTTCGCCTTCGCGGCGCAGCCGGTATTCGGCCAGCAGGCGCCGCTCTTCCAGGTACTGGCCGCCCAGGATGGCGTCCAGATGCCCGGCAATGTCCCGCGGCGAACAATCGGCCAGAAACCCGAGCCGGCCGGTATTGACGCCGATCAGGGGCACCCCGCGGCGCGCCAGCAGGTGGGCCGTCTTCAACAGCGTACCGTCGCCGCCCACCGCGATGCCGAGGTCGTAGCGGGGGTCTTGCGCGCCTTTGGGCGCCGTTTCTTCCCGGGAATCCCGGACGACGGCGACGGCCCGGATCCCCCGGCGCTCCAGCATGGCGGCGATCTCCCGTCGGATCGTCTCGGCCTCGTCGCTTTCCGGGCGGGTGACGATGGCAACTTGCCGGAATGTCGCTTGTTTGCTCATGTGTCTTTACGGTGTGGGAGGCAGGGAAACCGGTGCCGGGCGCCGCCGCCGCTGCGGCCGTCGGCGCCCCGTTCCGGGCCGGTTGCCCCTCTCCGCGGAAAAATGATACATTTTTCCGAGAATGCGCGTACACAAACATGCCGACTTGAAGGGGTTGGAGGAGCAGATCTCCGAGCGCGGCCTGTATCTGTTCCGGTCGTTGGTGGAACGCTACATCGAGGCCGGCCAGCCGGTCAGTTCGCGCGCCCTGGCGCGCGACAGCGGCCTGGACATCAGCCCGGCCACGGTGCGCAACGTCATGGCGGATCTGGAGGATATCGGCCTGATTCGCTCGCCGCACACTTCTGCCGGGCGCATCCCGACCGTAAAGGGGTACCGGCTTTTCGTGGACAGCCTGTTGCAGCTTTCCGACATGGAAAGCAGCAAGCTGCAATCCATTAGCGAGGAAATGCAGCTCGAGACGGATGCCCAGCAGTTGCTGGAGCGCACCTCGTCCATGCTGTCCCGGATTACCCGCCTCGCCGGCGTCGTCACTTTGCCGAAGAGCGACTCCCTGACGGTGCGGCAGGTGGAGTTCATCCCCTTGTCCGGCGACCAGGTGCTGATGGTGCTGGTGATGAACGATCACGAGGTGCAGAACCGGATCTTTCATACCCGGCGCGCCTTTACCCTGTCCGAATTGCAGGAGGCCTCCGGTTACCTGAGCGACCTGCTCCGCCTTGGCTCGGGGCTGCAAGCGGCGCGCGGGCAGCTGGTGCGGGAGATGCGGCGCACCCGCGACGATATCAACCAGCTGATGCAGGCGGTCATCGAGTTTGCCGAACAGGCCTGCCGTTCGCGGGAGGGCAACGAGGATTACGTGCTGGCCGGCGGGACCAATTTGATGGAGATCGGCGACCTGGGCGATGTGGAACGGATCAAGCGTTTGTTCCAGACCTTTGAGGAGAAGCGCGATATTCTGCACCTGCTGGACGAGGCCATCCAGGCCGAAGGGGTGCGCATATTCATCGGCGAGGAATCCGGCTACGAAGTGCTGGACAATTGCAGCGTGGTGGCCTCTCCGTACGAGGTGGACGGCCGGGTGGTGGGGGTGTTGGGGGTCATCGGCCCCACTCGCATGCCCTACAGCGAGGTGATTCCGGTGGTGGACGTAACGGCGCGCATGTTGAGCGTTGCGCTGAATTTTCAACCGTAGTAAAAGGCGCATCCGGGTTCGGGGGTCGTATCGGACGCCCGTGCCCGCTAGCGGCGAGGAGGTTTCATATGAACGGCAACGACGACCGCCCCGGCGCCGGCGAGGGGCCGCGGCTCGTGTCCGTCTCGGGGGGCGATCCGGCGCCCGGGCCGGAGGAAGATGCAGGCGCCGAATCGGTTGCGCCCGGGGCGCAAGAAGATACCGGGCAAGAAGATACCGGGCAAGAAGATACTGGGGCCGAACCGGCTGCGTCCGGGGCGCCGGAAGATGCGGGCGACGCGCCTGTGGAGATATTGACGGACGCTGCCCCGGCCTCGGCGGAGGGGGAGGAACTGCCGGACCTGCAACAGACCGTCGAGCGTCTGGGCGAAGAACTGGAGAGTTTGAAGCGTAGCGAGTCGGAGCACCGGGATGCCATGTTGCGGGCCCGCGCGGAGATGGAAAACCTGCGCAAGCGCACGGAACGGGACCTGGAAAACTACCGCAAATACGCGCTGGAGCGCTTTGTGCGCGAATTGTTGCCCGTTCTCGACAGCATGGAGCTTGGTTTGCAGTCCGCCGAAGGGCCGGAAGCCTTTGCCGGCCTGCGGCAAGGTATGGAGTTGACCGTCAAGATGTTCGGCGACCTGCTGCAGAAATTCGGAGTGGATGCCATAGACCCCGTCGGGGGCCGTTTCGACCCGGAGCGGCACGAGGCCGTTTCCATGCAGGAAAGGCAGGGGGAAGGCGAACGAGAAGGAGAGGGGGGGGGATCCGTAGTGGTGGCGGTCATGCAGAAGGGCTATGCTCTGGGCGACCGCCTGATTCGCCCCGCCCGGGTTGTGGTGGCGCGCTGATCCCCCGGCGCGCCTTGCAATCCGTCGTTGCCGCCCCCATATGGGATACCGGAGACGGGCGCCGGGCGCGGTTGGCGCGGTTGGCGGCGGCGGCGGGCCCGGGATCGGGATCGGACATGTGGATTGTTGAATAGGAGTAGCGAATGAGCAAGATTATAGGCATTGATCTGGGTACGACGAATTCCTGCGTCGCGGTGCTGGAGGGGGAGCGTGCCAAGGTCATCGAGAACAGCGAAGGCGCCAGGACTACGCCTTCCATCGTGGCCTTCACCGATGACTCGGAGGTGTTGGTAGGGCAGGCGGCGAAGCGGCAGGCGGTGACCAACCCGAAGCATACGCTGTTTGCCGTCAAGCGCTTGATCGGGCGCCGCTACGAAGAGGAGGAGGTGCAAAAGGACATCAAGATCGTGCCCTACGACATCGTGGCCGCGGACAACGGCGATGCATGGGTCGGCGTCAAGGGCAAAAAAATGGCCCCGCCGGAGATTTCGGCCCGGGTGCTGATGAAGATGAAGCAAACCGCGGAGGATTACCTGGGCCAGCCGGTCAAGGAGGCGGTGATCACCGTCCCCGCCTATTTCAGCGACTCGCAGCGCCAGGCGACCCGGGATGCCGGCCGCATCGCCGGCCTGGACGTCAAGCGGGTCGTCAGCGAGCCTACCGCCGCCGCCATCGCCTACGGCATGGACCGGCGCCGCGGCGACGCCAGGATCGCGGTGTACGATCTGGGCGGCGGCACTTTCGACATCTCGATCATCGAGATTGCCGAGGTGGAGGGCGAGCGCCAGTTCGAGGTGCAGGCCATCAACGGCGACACCTTCCTCGGGGGCGAGGATTTCGACCTGCGGCTCATTGATTACCTGTGCCGGGAGTTCAAGAAGGATCAGGGCATTGATTTGCACAACGATTCCCTGGCATTGCAGCGCCTCAAGGAAGCCGCGGAAAAGGCGAAGGTCGAATTGTCCTCGAGCCAGCAGACCGACATCAATCTGCCCTACATTACCGCGGACGCCGGCGGGCCCAAGCACATGAACATCCGTTTGACGCGCGCCAAGCTGGAGTCCCTGCTGGAAGAACTGGTCGAGCGCACGATCGAGCCCTGCCGCACCGTGCTCAAGGACGCGGGCGTGGCGGCCTCGGAAATAGACGAAGTGATCCTGGTCGGCGGCCAGACGCGCATGCCGCTGGTGCAGAAAAAGGTGCAGGAGTTTTTCGGCCGCGAGCCTCGCAAGGACGTGAATCCGGACGAGGCCGTCGCCGTGGGCGCGGCCATCCAGGCCGGCGTATTGGGCGGCGACGTCAAGGATCTGTTGTTGCTGGACGTGACTCCCCTGTCTCTGGGCATAGAGACCCTGGGCGGGGTGATGACCAAGCTGATCGAGAAGAACACCACGATTCCCACCAGGAAGCAGCAGATCTTCACGACCGCGGAAGACAACCAGAACACGGTCACGGTGCATGTCCTGCGGGGCGAGCGGGAGCGGGTCAGCGACAACAAGTCTCTGCAAAGCTTCAATCTGAGCGGCATTCGCCCGGCCCCGCGGGGCGTGCCCCAGATCGAAGTGACTTTCGATATGGATGCCAGCGGCATCCTCCACGTTTCCGCCAAGGATAAGGGCAGCGGCAAGGAGGAGCGCATTTCCATCCAGGCATCCAGCGGCCTCTCGGAGGGCGACATCAAGAGGATGGTCGAGGACGCCGAGACCCATGCCAAGGAGGACCAGGTCCTGCGCGAGTTGGTGGAGGCCCGCAACCATGCGGACACTTTGTGCCACACGGTGCGCCGTTCGCTGCAGGAGGCGGGCGAGAAGGCGGATGCCGCCCTGCAGGAGGAAGCCAAGGCGGCGTTGCGCGAGGTAGAGGAGAAGATGCAGGGCGACGACAAGGAGGCCCTCGCGGAGAGTTGCCGCAAGCTGGCCGAGATCGCGCAGAAATTGATGCAGGCGTCGTCGTCGGAAGCGGCGCGGGAGGCCCAGGAGGCCCAGGAAGCCCAGGAAACGAAGAGTCCCGGGGCGGACGACGCCTCCGCCTCCTCCGAGAGGCGCGCGACGGATGGCGGCGGCAACGGCGCGCGGGTTCAGGATGCCGATTTCGACGAGATCGCGGACGACGACGGCAAGGAGGATCGAGAGGATAAGCGGGAGTGAGGGCATCGCGGCTTCCCTTCCCGCGGCAAGCCGCGGCGGCTCTCCGACGGCGGACGCGGTAGCCGCTCCTGGCAGACCGCCCGGCGGGTCGGGTTTCGAATATGTCCAACCGCGATTACTATGAGGTGCTTCAGGTCTCCCGCGACGCCAGCGCGGGCGAGATCAAGAAGGCCTATCGCCGACAGGCGATGAAATGCCATCCGGACCGCAACCCCGGGGACCGTCAGGCGGAGGAGCGTTTCAAGGATGTCAAGGAGGCCTACGAGGTCCTCTCCGATGCGGACAAGAGAAAAAACTACGACCATTTCGGTCACGCCGGGGCGGCGGCGGGCGGCGGTCCTGCCGGTTTTACCGGCAACGTCAACGACATCTTCGAGGATATTTTTTCCGACTTCCTGGGCGGCGGGCGCCGCAGGGCGAGGGGGGCGCAACAAGGCTATCGCGGGGCGGATCTGCGCTACGAAGTGGAGATTGGCCTGGAGGAAGCGGCCAGGGGCACGGCCCTGCAATTGCGCGTCCCGCGGCTGGTTCATTGCCGGCAGTGCGGCGGCAGCGGCGCCCGTCCCGGCAGCAGTCCGACCCTCTGCGCCACCTGCGGCGGCAACGGCCAGGTGCGCATGCAGCAGGGCTTTTTTTCGCTGCAGCAGACCTGTCCGGATTGTCGCGGCCGCGGCCGCGTGATCTCCGATCCCTGTGCCGCCTGTCGCGGCGCCGCCCGGGTGCGGGAGGAGCAATCCATGTCCGTGCGGATACCGGCGGGAGTGGACGAGGCCGACCAGGTGCGGCTTGCCAACGCCGGCGAAGCCGGGGAGTACGGCGGCCCGCCCGGCGATCTGTACATCAAGATTCGGCTCAAGCCGCACCCGGTATTCCGGCGCAAGGGGGCCGACCTGTATTGCAGCGTCCCCATCAGCGTCGCCACGGCCGCCCTGAGCGGCCAGGTGGAGGTGCCCACTCTGGATGGCCGGGTCATGTTGCAGGTCAAGGCCGGCACGCAGTCGGGATGCGTTTACCGGCTGCGGGGCAAGGGAATCAGCCGCTCTTCCCGCTCCGCGCGCCCCGGCGATCTGCACTGCGAGGTCCATGTCGAGACTCCCGTCAACCTGACGCGCCGGCAAAAGGAACTGCTGCGGGAACTGGAGGAGCAAACGACGAAGAAGCGGCATAGCCCGATCCGCTCCAAGTGGCTGGACCGCATCAAGGGATTCTTCAGGGACGCGGGCGGATAAGACCATGTCTGGCGGAGAGACGCGAGTGGCCGTCAGCGGCGCGGCGGGGCGCATGGGGCGCGCTGTCATCGCGGCCTGTCGGCGCGCGCCGGGGACGCGGGTCGTAGCGGCGACGGAGCGTCCCGGTTCGCCGCATCTTGGCAAAGATGCCGGCGAATGGTCCGGTGGCGACACGCTGGGCCTGCGCATTGCCGACTCCCTGCATTTTCCTGAGAGTCGCCCGGATGTCCTGATTGATTTCAGTCAACCGGAGGGGACTGGCGCCGTTGCCGACCGGTGCCGGGAGGCGGGGGTGCGCATGGTGATCGGGACGACGGGCCTGGAGGAACGGCAGCGGGCTGCGGTCGCCGCCGCCGCCGAGCGGGTTGCCGTCGTGTTCGCTCCCAATATGAGCGTCGGGGTCAACCTTTGTTTCGGCCTGCTCGAGACCGCGGCGCGGGTCCTGGGCGACCGGGCCGAGATTGAGATCGTGGAGACTCACCACTCCGGCAAGCGGGATGCGCCCTCCGGCACTGCGCTGCAGATGGGCCGGATCGTATGCGAGGCGCTGGGGCGGCGCCACGAATCCTGTGCGGTGTACGGCAGAAGCGGCCCGGGCGGGCGCGACCCCGGCAGTATCGGGTATGCTTCGCTCCGTATCGGCTCTGCGGTCGGGGAGCATACGGCGCTGTTCGGCCTGCCCGGCGAGCGGGTGGAGATCGGCCACCGCGCCGAGAGCCGGGAGATCTTCGCGGACGGGGCCGTGCGCGCCGCCCGCTGGGTGGTTGCCCGTCCGCCGGGACTCTACGATATGCGCGACGTGTTGGGATTGCCCCGCCACCTCGCGGCGGCGGGGCAGAGCTAATTGCACGGCCGTCCCCGGGGCGCCCGCATTCCCGGGCTGCGGTCCGTGCGCCTTTCCGGGAGGGAGCAATGACGACGCAGGCGATCCTGGCGCTCGAAGACGGCAGTGTTTTCCCCGGGCGAGGCATCGGCGCCTCGGGCCGTGCCGAGGGCGAAGTGGTTTTCAACACGGCGGCGACCGGATACCAGGAGATCATTACGGACCCCTCTTACCACGGTCAGATCGTTACCTTCACGCAGCCGCACATCGGCAATGTGGGGACCAATCGGGAGGACGAGGAATCTGCCCGCGTTCATGTGCGGGGGCTGGTGGTGCGGGCGCTGACCGCGCAGCCCAGCAACTGGCGCAGCCGCGAATCCCTGCCGGACTATCTGCGGCGCCACGGCGTGGTGGGGATCGCGGAGGTGGACACCCGCTGCCTGACGCGCCTGTTGCGCGAGCGCGGGGCGATGCGGGGGTGCATTGTGACTGGCGCCGGCGCGGATGTCCGGCAGGCGGTCGCCGCCGCCCGCCAGGCGACCGCCCTCGAGGGCAGCGATCTGGTCGGCGAGGTAAGCGCCGCCGGCCGCCGCGAGCGGGAGCCGGAAGGGGAGGCGGCCGCCGGGGCGCCGCCCGGGGGTTGGCGCGTGACCGCCTACGACTACGGGATCAAGAGCAATATTTTGCACCGATTGGCGGCGGCGGGCTGCCGGGTTACGGTCGTGCCGGCCGCCACGCCGGCGCGCGAGGTCGTTGCCCAGGCGCCGCAGGGCGTGTTCCTGTCCAATGGGCCCGGCGACCCGGCGGCCTGCAAGGACGCGATCGAAACGGTGCGGGAATTGCTGGCGGCCCGCGTGCCGCTGTTCGGCATTTGCCTGGGGTGCCAGCTGCTGGCGCTTGCCGCCGGCGCCAGGACGGTAAAGATGAAGTTCGGCCACCACGGCGCCAATCACCCGGTGCAGGAACTGGCGACCGGCCGGGTCCTGATCACCAGTCAGAACCACGGCTTTGCCGTGGACGAGGCCACATTGCCGTCCACTCTCTCTCCCACCCACCGCTCGCTGTTCGACGGCAGCCTGCAGGGGGTGCGACATACGGAGGCGCCCGCATTCGGTTTCCAGGGGCACCCGGAGGCCAGTCCCGGCCCCCACGATGCCCGCCCCTTGTTCCAGCGCTTCACCGCCTTGATGCAGGAAGGCGCCCAGTGACCCTCCAGGGCGGGCGCGCCGCCGCCGGTCATTAGATGCCCAGGCGCACCGACATCGAGTCCGTGCTGGTTATCGGCGCCGGCCCTATCGTTATCGGCCAGGCCTGCGAGTTCGACTATTCCGGCACCCAGGCCTGCTGCGCCCTGCGCCAGGAAGGCTACCGGGTGATCCTGGTCAACTCCAACCCCGCCACTATCATGACGGACCCGGAAGTGGCCGATGCCACCTACATCGAGCCGCTATGCCCGCAGGTTTTGGCCCGGATCGTCGAGTTGGAGCGGCCGCATGCCCTGTTGCCCACCATGGGAGGGCAGACGGCTCTGAACTGCGCCCTGGAACTGGATCGGCTCGGGGTCCTGAAACGGCACGGGGTCCGCATGATCGGCGCCTCGCGCGAGGCCATCGCCAAGGCCGAGAACCGCGCCCTTTTCCGCCAGGCGATGCTCCGGGTGGGGCTGGCCATGCCGGTTTCCCGAATCGTCTCCGACATGGAGCAGGCCCGGCAGGCGCGCGACGAGATCGGATACCCGGTGATCGCCCGCCCTTCCTTTACGCTGGGCGGCAGCGGCGGCGGAGTGGCCTGCAACCACGAAGAGTTCTCCGAGTTGTGCGAGCACGGCCTGCGGGTTTCGCCCAGCGGCGAGGTGCTGCTGGAGCAGCCGGTCCTGGGGTGGAAGGAGTACGAATTGGAAGTGGTGCGCGATTGCCGGGACAACTGCATCGTCGTCTGCTCCATAGAGAACGTGGACCCCATGGGGCTGCACACGGGAGATTCGATCACCGTCGCCCCGGCGCAGACGCTGACGGATAAGGAATACCAGCGGATGCGCGATGCCGCCGTCGCCGTCCTGCGGGAGATCGGCGTGGACACGGGCGGGGCCAATGTGCAGTTTGCCGTCAATCCGGAGGACGGGACGTTGCTCGTGATCGAAATGAATCCCAGGGTCTCCCGGTCGTCCTCCCTGGCCTCCAAGGCGACCGGCTTTCCGATCGCCAGGGTTGCCGCCAAGCTCGCCGTGGGCTACACGCTGGACGAGTTGGCGAACGAGATCACCGCTGGCGCCACGCCCGCATCCTTCGAGCCGGTCATAGACTACGTGGTGACCAAGATGCCGCGCTTCGACTTCGAGAAATTCCCCCAGGCCGACGACCGCCTGACCACCCAGATGAAGTCGGTGGGCGAGGCGATGGCAATCGGGCGCAGCTTCCAGGAATCGCTGCACAAGGCCCTGCGCAGCCTGGAGACGGGGATGACTGGCCTGGACGAACAGGGCGCCGGCGGGGAGGCGGCCAGTCCGGATCGCATTCGCCGGGAGTTGCGGATCCCCCGCAGCCGCCGGCTGTGGTATGTCGCGGACGCCTTCCGCCAGGGCATGAGCGTGCAACAGGTGCATGAATGCGCCCGCATCGATCCCTGGTTCCTGGAGCAAATACGCGACCTGGTGCAGGAAGAGCGGCAGACGCGCGATGCCGGGTTGGAAGGGCTGTCGCCGGAGCGGCTGCGGCTGCTCAAGCGCAAGGGATTTTCCGACGCCCGGCTGGCGCGCCTCTTGGAGACGGAGGAGGCGCAGATCCGGAGCCGCCGTCATGAGGCCGGCTTGTTCCCGGTGTACAAGCGGGTTGATTCCTGCGCGGCGGAATTCCCCACGACCACGGCCTACCTCTACTCCTGTTACGAGCAGGAATGCGAGGCGAATCCGGGTTTTCGCCGCAAGAAGATCGCGATCCTGGGGGGCGGCCCCAACCGCATCGGCCAGGGTCTTGAGTTCGACTACTGTTGCGTACAAGCCGCGCTGGCCCTGCGCGAGGAAGGCCACGAGGCGATCATGGTCAACTGCAATCCCGAGACGGTTTCTACGGACTACGACATTTCCGACCGGCTGTACTTCGAGCCGCTGACCCTGGAGGACGTGCTGGAGATCGGGCGGCGCGAACGGCCCGACGGCATAATCGTTCAGTACGGAGGGCAGACCCCGTTGCGCCTGGCCCGCGCCCTGGAGCGGGCGGGGATGCATATCGTGGGCACTTCCCCCGACTCCATTGACCTGGCCGAGGACCGGGATCGCTTTCAGCACCTGATCCGCCAGCTGGGCCTGCGCCAACCCTCGAACCGCGCGGCGCGCTCGGCGGAGGACGCCCTGCGCCATGCCGGCGAGATCGGCTTCCCCCTGGTGGTGCGCCCTTCCTATGTGCTCGGCGGCCGGGCGATGGAAATCGTTTATAGTCGGCAAGATCTCGAGGAATACCTGCATACGGCCTTTCTGCAATCCGGCCAGTTCCCGGTGCTCCTCGACCGCTTTCTGGAGGATGCGATCGAGGTGGACGTGGATGCCGTGGCGGACGGGCGGGACGTATTCATCGGGGGCATCATGGAACATATCGAGCAGGCGGGCATCCATTCCGGCGACTCGGCCTGTTGTCTGCCCGCCCACAGCCTCGGCAGCGAGATTCAGCGGCAGCTGGCGGACCAGGTCCGGCGCTTGGCCGGAGCGCTGCGCGTGGTGGGCCTGGTCAATGTGCAGTTCGCCGTGCGCGGGGGCGATATCTACGTGCTGGAAGTGAATCCCCGCGCTTCGCGCACGATCCCCTTCGTGTCCAAGGCGACCGGTGTCCGCCTGGCGCGGGTCGCCGTCCGCTGCATGATGGGCGCGACACTGCGCGACCAGGGCCTTTCGGGTTCCGTGTCGCCGTCTTATTTTTCCGTCAAGGAGGCCGTGTTTCCTTTCGACAAGCTGCCCGGCGTGGACCCTCTGCTGGGGCCGGAGATGAAATCCACGGGCGAGGCGATGGGGGTTGGGAAGGATTTCGGCGAGGCCCTGTACAAGGCCCAGCAAGCGGTGCACAAGAATATCCCCCGGGACGGCTGGGCTTTCCTCAGCGTGCGCGATGCGGACAAAGCCGCCGCCTGCCGGATCGGCGCCGAACTGGTCGCCATCGGCTTTCAATTGTGCGCCACCCGGGGCACCGCCGCGGCGTTGCGCCGCAGCGGGCTGGAATGCCGCGCGGTCAACAAGGTGCAGGAGGGCCGGCCGCATATCGTGGACATGCTGAAGAACGGCGAAATCGCGTTTATCGTGAACACCACCCAGGGCAAGCAGGCGATCGCGGATTCCTATGCGATCCGCCGTACCGCACTGTTGCGCGGCGTGTTTTACATGACTACCATTGCTGGCGCGCAGGCTGCCGCCCAGGCGATTCGATGCGGCGATTCCTTTCGCGTCGCATGCCTGCAGGAACTCCACCGCACTCCGGTGCCCCGGCCTGCGGACATTGACCGCGTTAGGCAGGAGGAAAGATGAGCAAACCGCCGATTACCGCAAAGGGGGCCCAGCGCCTGCGGCAACAAATGGAGCAGTTGAAGCGGGTGGAGCGCAAGCGGATCACCAATGCCATCGCCGAGGCCCGCGCTCATGGCGATCTCAGCGAGAATGCGGAATACCATGCGGCACGCGAGGAGCAAAGTTTCGTAGAGGGCCGGATCGCGATGCTGGAGGAATTGCTGGCCAATGCCCAGATTATAGACGTGGCCAAGCTGAACGCCGGCAGCCGAATCGTATTCGGCGCCGCCGTGGAGTTGCTGCACCTCAAGGAAAAGAAAAAGGTTAGCTACCAGATCGTCGGCGAGGCGGAGGCCGATATCGAGGAAGGGCGGATCGCAGTGACCTCGCCTATCGCCCGCGCGTTGATCGGCAAGAACGAGGGGGACAGCGTGCGGGTGGAGGCCCCCGGGGGCGCGGTGGACTATGAAGTGGTTCGGGTACGCTACCAATGAACGCCCTTGCCGGCGTGCCCGGGCGGGTGGCGGCGGGCGGAGATAGGGCGAGCCGTGCGTCGGGAGGAGCGGCACGATTCCTATTGGCGCATGGCGCGCGACCGGGGCTACCGTTCCCGCGCCGTCTTCAAACTCATGGAGATCGACCGCGGCGACCGCCTGTTGCGCCCTGGTCAGACGGTTATGGATCTGGGCGCGGCGCCGGGCGGGTGGTCGCAGTACCTCGCCGAGCGTGTCGGCCGGCAGGGGCGGGTGTTGGCCATAGACCGCAACCCCATGCAGCCGATCCCGGGCGTGGAATTCGCCCTGGGCGAGTTGGGCGACCCCGGGCTGTGCGGCCGTTGTCGCGAGTGGCTGGGGGGGCGTCCCTGCGATTTGGTCGTATCGGATCTGGCCCCCGACTTGAGCGGCATCGCGGTCACCGACCAGGCGCGCATGGCAACCTTGTTGGACGCCGCCCTGGAGATGGCCCGGCAGTTCCTGCGCCCGGAAGGCGATCTCTTGATCAAGTTGTTTCAGGGAGAAGAGTGCGCCGCGTTCCGCGAACGGCTGGCCGGCTGCTTCCGCGGGGTCGCGGCGCGCCGGCCCCGGGCGTCGCGCAGCTCGTCGAAAGAGTTCTACCTGCTGGCCCGGCGCTTGACCGGCTTGCGGTAGTTAACGAGGGGCAGTCATGGTAGAATCTCTTTGTCGGCGGGCGCCATGCAACGAGGCAGGCGGCGGCCAAAGCAGCGGGTAGGAAGGACATGGCAAGAAATCTGCTCCTCTGGATGATCATCTCGATCGTGTTGATCGCTACGTTTCGCAACTTCGGGCAGCCCGTGTTGCCGTTGGAGGTTCCCTATTCGCGGTTCATCGCCGACGTCAAGGAAGGGCGGGTGGAATCGGTTACCCTGGAGGGCAGCGTGCTTACCGGTTGGCGCACCGACGGCGCCCGGTTCACCACCTACAGCCCGGAGACGGATAACAATGCCCTGATCGGCGTCCTGCTCGAACAGGGCGTGGAAATCAAAGGCAGGGAGCCGCAGCGCAACTCCCTGTGGATGCACGCCCTGATTTCTTGGTCGCCCATTCTGTTGTTGCTGGCGATCTTCATCTATTTCATGCGCCAGATGCAGAGCGGCCTGGGCGGGCGCGGCGCGCTTTCCTTCGGCAAGAGCCGTGCTCGCCTGCTGAGCGAGGACCGCGTGCGGATCACCTTCGACGATGTGGCCGGCGCCGAGGAGGCCAAGGAAGAAGTGGCCGAGTTGGTGGAGTTCCTGAAGAATCCGGCCAAGTTTCAGGCCCTGGGCGGCAAGATTCCGGCGGGCGTGCTCATGGTCGGGCCGCCCGGCACCGGCAAGACCCTGCTGGCCCGCGCGATCGCCGGCGAGGCGCAGGTGCCTTTCTTCACGATCTCCGGTTCCGATTTCGTCGAGATGTTCGTCGGGGTGGGCGCTTCCCGGGTGCGCGACATGTTCGAACAGGCGAAAAAGCAGTCCCCCTGCATCATCTTCATAGACGAGATTGATGCCGTGGGCCGACACCGGGGGGCGGGCCTGGGCGGCGGCCACGACGAGCGGGAGCAGACGCTCAACCAGTTGCTGGTGGAAATGGACGGCTTTGAGGGCACCGAGGGGGTGATCGTGATCGCCGCCACCAACCGCCCGGATGTCCTGGACCCCGCCCTGTTGCGGCCGGGCCGCTTCGACCGGCAGGTTACGGTGCCGTTGCCCGATATCCGCGGGCGGGAACAGATCCTCAAGGTCCACATGCGCAAGATCAAAATGGCGGATGGCATCAAAGCCATCGTGATCGCCCGCGGTACGCCGGGCTTTTCCGGCGCGGATCTGGCCAACCTGGTGAACGAGGCGGCGTTGTTGGCGGCGCGCGCCGACCGGGAGCAGGTGCGCATGGAGGAGTTTGAACTGGCCAAGGACAAGATCATGATGGGCGCGGAGCGGCGCTCGATGGTCATGAGCGTGGAGGAGAAGAAACTGACCGCCTACCACGAGGCCGGCCATGCCATCGTCGGTTTGCAGATGCCCTCGCACGACCCGGTGTACAAGGTGACCATCATTCCCCGCGGGCGGGCCATGGGCGTTACCATGTTTCTGCCGGAGTCGGACCGGCTCAGCTACAGCAAGGAGCATCTGGAGAGCCAGATCTGCACTTTGTTCGGGGGGCGGATCGCGGAAGAGTTGATATTCGGCAAGGAGCATGTGACCACGGGGGCCAGCAACGATATTCAGCGCGCCACCGAACTCGCCCGCAACATGGTGACCAAGTGGGGATTGTCCAAGCGCCTGGGGCCCCTGACCTACAGCGAAGAGGAAGACGAAGTATTCCTGGGCCACTCGGTGGCCCGGCACAAGGCCATCTCCGATGAAACCGCGCACGTGATTGACCAGGAAGTTCGGGATATCGTGGATCATGCCTACCAGCGCGCCGAAAAGATGTTGCGCGACCACATGCCCAAGCTGCACCTGATGGCCGAGTCGCTGATCAAGTACGAAACCCTGGACCACGACCAGCTTCAGGACATCATGTCCGGCAAGCCGCCGCGCCCTCCCGCCGATTGGGACGACGAGGAAGGCTCCGGCGAGGAGCGTAGCGGGTTTGCCCCGGCGGCGCGGCGCGGCGCCTCCAAAAAGAGGAGACCTTCTCCCCCGGTCAATCCGACCCCGGTCAAGGGATCGGCCGGCACCACGTGAAAGCCCGGGAAACGGTGCCGCGGGTGGTGGCTGGCGCATCCCCCGGGATTGCCGGCTCTCGCAAGCGGTACTTCGGCACCGACGGCATCCGCGGGCGGCTTGGCGAGGCGCCGATTACCCCCGAGTTCGTCCTGCAGCTGGGATGGGCCGCCGGTTGCGTCCTGAGCGGCGGGCGGCGCGGCAACGTCCTGATCGGCAAGGATACCCGCATCTCCGGCTATCTTTTGGAATCGGCCTTGGAGGCGGGCTTGGCCGCCGCCGGCGCCGACGTGTGCTTGCTGGGGCCGATGCCCACCCCCGCGATCTCCGTACTCACCAGAGAGACGCGCGCCTGCGCGGGTATCGCCATTAGCGCCTCGCATAACCTGTATTGCGACAACGGCATCAAAATTTTCCGCTCTGATGGGAGCAAGATCTCGGATGCGACGGAGATCGCCATTGAGGCCCTCATGGAGGAACCCTGTCGCACGGTTGCCTCCGAACGCCTGGGCAAGGCCCGCCGCCTCGGCAACGCGCCGCGACGTTACATTGAGTTCTGCAAGAACCTGTTCAAGGACAAGTTGGACCTGCAGGGATTACGTTTGGTGCTGGACTGCGCCCACGGCGCTGCCTACCGCGTCGCGCCTCGGTTGTTCGAGGAATTGGGGGCGCAGGTCACCGCCATCGGAGTGGAACCCGACGGATTGAACATTAACCGCGACTGCGGATCGGTTTCGCCCGAGCGCATGCGCTGCGAGATGCAGAACCAGGGCGCCGACCTGGGGATTGCCCTGGACGGCGACGGCGACCGGGTGATCATGGCGGACGAGCGCGGCGAATTGTTGGACGGCGACGAGTTGCTGTATGTCATCGCCAGTGCCCGTCGCGAGGAACTGGCCGGCACGGTGGTCGGCACCGTGATGAGCAACCTGGGCCTTGAGCAGGCCCTGCGTCGCCTGGGGCTCGAATTGCACCGGACTCCCGTCGGTGACCGCTACATCGCCGAGGCCTTGTTGCAACGCGGGCTGAAACTGGGCGGCGAGCCTTCCGGGCACATCATTTCCATGGCCCACATGCCCACTGGCGACGGCATCGTGTCCGCCCTTCAGGTGCTGGACGCCATGCGGCGCACTGGCCGCTCCCTGTGCCATCTGAAGTCCGGTATGCGCAAATTTCCTCAACAGATGATCAACATTCGGACGCGGCAGGGGCAGCATATTTCCTCCTTGCCGGAAATACAGGAAGCGGTGGCCGGCGCCGAGGACGAGCTGGGGGACGCAGGCCGGGTCGTACTGCGCCCCTCGGGGACCGAGCCGGTCTTGCGGATCCTGGTGGAAGGCCCGGGAGAAGCCCAGGTGGAGAACCTTGCGGACCGGCTTGCCGGCAAGGTCAGGGAGGCCCTGGAGAGGATGCGGCGGGCGCCCCTGTCACAGGTCCCTTAACAAGCGGTTAATCCCCGTTTTGTCGCGGGTATTGGCATCCACTTGCTTGACGATCACCGCACAGTACAAGCTGTGCGTTCCATCTTTCGCCGGTAGCGCCCCCGGCACCACCACTGCTCCCGGAGGCACGTAGCCGTGGCGGACTTCCCCGGTTTCCCGGTTGTATATGCGAGTGCTCTGGCCGATGTACACGCCCATTGAAATTACCGCGCCCTCGCCGACGACAACCCCCTCTACGATCTCGGAGCGCGCCCCGATGAAGCAACCGTCCTCGATAATCGTGGGGTTGGCCTGCAGAGGCTCCAGTACGCCTCCGATGCCCACCCCTCCCGACAAGTGGACATCGTTGCCGACCTGCGCGCAGGAACCTACGGTCGCCCAGGTGTCGATCATGGTGCCGCTCCCCACGTAGGCGCCGACGTTTACGTAACTGGGCATCATTACCACCCCCGGAGCGATGTAGCTGCCGAAGCGGGCGACCGCCGGCGGCACTGCTCGAATGCCCAGCGCCGCGAATTGCTTTTCCTCCATATCGGAGAATTTGGGCCGGACCTTGTCATAGTAATTGGTGAACCCCCCGGGAATGCGGCGGTTCGCCTCCAGGCGAAAGGACAACAGGATGGCCTTTTTCAGCCACTGGTGCACTCGCCATTTGCCATCGTGCTTCTCGGCCACCCGCAGGCGCCCCTCGTTCAGCTCCGCCAGTGCCTGTTGCACGGCTTCGCGCAAGGGCGCCTCCGCGGCGCGGTCGGGGGAGAGCTGTTCGCATCGCGCGAACCCCTCTTCGATCGTTTCCTGCAGTTGCTCCGTATTGCTATTCCCGCTCATGGCTCGTCCTCCTGCGTTGCGCCCCGGTTTGTCGCATCCGCACCCGGACAAAAGGCCGTCTTTGCGGGTTTGTCCGGGGCGGATTTAACTTGACTTTGCATAAAATAAATGTAAATCTTTGAAAAAATAGGATTACTTTTCTATTTCCGGGGGGTAATTTGGGCTTGTTCGGCTTGGCAGTG
>JAPPPX010000045.1 GCA_028817305.1 Gammaproteobacteria bacterium
CTTTGTAGAAACGCTCCACAAACATGCTCTTGCCCGTGCCTCTCGGCCCGAAAAGGAAATAAGCCTGGTCCCGGGGGGGCGTGAAATCTCTTGGAATCATGCTGCTACCATACCACAAAACTCCAATATGGCATGAAAATCGGAGTTTCTGACTCCAAAATGACAGGCAAAATGGAGTCTTCGCCGCCATTTTTGCCCTGTGAACGGTGCTACAATGTCCCGCTCCGGGCCATTCGTGCCCGTCCAGCGCAATGCCTTCCGCCATGCAACCCATCACCCTGAACCGGCGCTCCATCGGCCCCGGACACCCTCCCTATGTCATCGCTCTGGATTTGAGTGCCTCCTCATTGAACTGGCTGAAACGAAAACACCGATGTTACCGCAACTTGCCCTTTACCCCGACTGGTGGAGTTGCACTTACTAATTGAATTCAGGATATTTCATCGCATTCGCCAGTGCCGCGTCTCTCGCCCACGAGAACCAGCGTACTCCAATGGCGCCGTCTCATTGCTGCCCAAGCCTGTACCGCGCGCCCCGGCTTGCGGCTTGCATTTATTGTAATGCCGCGGCGGTGATGAACTCGGAGAATCGCTCGCACCACACGATCACGGCGCCATACCGGTTCACATCAACGGACGATGGCACGGGCAGGCGGAAATTGGTAAATGCCTTCACCTCGCCTACCTGCGCGGCCTGCGATTTGACGGGCAAAAACGCGGCCTCGTCCTCCACCAATGTTTGGATCAAATAAAGCCGGTAATCCGGTCCTGGAGAAACCTGTCCGTCCAACGTTAAGTAATAGCCATCGGCTTCCCGCGACAGGGTGATGGTCCCCTCGCCCCAATGCAGGCTGTCGCTGCCGCGCAAATCGCGGCGAAACGTGCCGGTTTTCTGCGCAAAATCCCTTGCCTGCACAAGCATTTCCGGCGCCGCGCCCTGTTGCTCCACCAGTATGGGCAGATAATAAACGCCCAGCCCAAAACCGGGCAGAAGCCCGAATAAGGCGCCAACAATCGCCCCATAGATAAATTGGCGATAGCGTTTGAGTCGTTTCATATGCCAGCCCTCATGCGTCACCTCCCGACAGCGCCGAATCTAAACAGCGGTAATATCATAAAGGGTATATTACCCAAGCATATGGTTCGGGCCTCAAGTATGAAGATCTTAGCACAAAAGATTTATTTCCTGAGTCCTGGCGTAGAACATGTATCCAAAAAATTCGATAGTTTTTGCATCGCCTGTTGAGCGGGAGGAACAGCCTTGTCCGAGATCGGGCTGGCCCATTCGAGACTATTGACACGCGCCCGGGGCACCTTCAGAATACTCTCATTCTCGCACGGAATTGCGGGACAAAATGTGACAAGGATGCATAAAGCGCTAAAAAGAGGCAGGAGGCCTGAAATGACCGCAAAAGAGACCACCACCGCGTTCGACACGCTCACGGCCGCCAACAACCTGCAACAAGCGGGGTTTAGCCGCCAACAGGCGGAAACCCTGACCAGGACCATCGCCAGTGTCCAGGGAACCCTGGCAGCCAAGGAAGACATCAGGCGCCTGGAGTCACGGATAGACTCTCTGCATACCGAGATGAAGAACGGGATGAAGCTCGTCTATTACGTCATGCTCCCCATGCAACTGGCGACGCTAGCCTCGGTAATCATGCTGGCAACAGGAATTTTCAAAGGAGCGGGATCGGCCTAAGGCACGGGCGGCACGTAGCAGCTATCCCCGTCTCTCCCCCGCTTTTATTCGCCGTCCCGCGCCCGGTTGCCGGCGCAGGCCGTGCCGAAGGCGCTCTGCCTTGAGTTGACGCGCCGACCGAGCCGTGTTGCAAGCGGCCGCCGTTTGTCCCAGAATGCCGGGGCATTATGGAACCGTCGCAGGCATGGCGCGCCCCCCGCGACAGCATGATGCCGCTACGCAGGCAGAGGCGCCGGCCCGTGCCGGGCAAACCGTCCGCACCGCCGCCGAATCCCGGCGGCCCGGCGGGCGCAGCCGCCTGAGATGCGCGCAAAACCTATCGCCGTCATCCTGAGCGGCGGCAGCGGCAACCGACTGTGGCCGCTGTCGAGGACGCACTTTCCCAAGCAATTCATCCCGCTGCTGAACGGGCGCAGCCTGTTCGCCCTTACCCTGGAGCGGGTTCGGCAACTGGGTTGCGAGCGGGTGGCGGCGGTCTGCAACGAGGCGCACCGCTTTCTGGTCATTGAAGAATTGCGGGCCGCCGGCATCGAAGACCCCCTGGTGCTGCTCGAACCCGTGGCGAGAAATACCGCGCCGGCGGCGGCGCTGGCGGCGCTGGCGGCGGAGGCGCCCGGGGAGACGCCCCTGCTGGTGCTGCCGTCGGATCATTACATCGCCGACACGCAAACCAATATGAGCGCCTTCGCGGCCTGCATCGAGCAGGCGGCAACGGCCCTGGAGCAAGGGCTGCTGGCCACCTTCGGCATCCGTCCCACCCGCGCGGAGACGGGGTACGGCTACATCGTCGCCGGCGATGAGATCGGCAAGGGGGTGCGCCGGGTGGAGGAATTCGCGGAGAAGCCGGAGTTGGAACGGGCGCGGGCCTATGCGGCCAGGGAGGACTGCTACTGGAACAGCGGCATGTTCCTGTTCGGCGCGACGACGTACCTGTCGGAGCTGTCGCGCCACGCGCCGAAGGTGTCCGCGGCCTGCTGGCGGGCCTGGAGCGGGCACGGCAGCGAACGCATCATGGGAGCGCGGGTGACGCGGGTGGAGCAAGAGCGCTTCGCCTCCTGCCCGAATATCTCCATAGACCATGCGGTGATGGAGCGCACTACCAAGGCGGCGGTGTTGCCTTGCGCGCTGGACTGGTCGGACCTCGGTTCGTGGGAGTCGCTGGCAACGGTGTTCGAACAAGACGCGCAGGGCAACGCCGCCGCCGGCGACGCCGTGCTGGAAGACTCCAGAGACAACGTCGTGTATGCCTCGCGGCGCCTGGTGGCGACCGTGGGTCTCAGCAATCACATTGTCGTCGAGACGCCCGATGCGGTGCTGGTGGCCGACCGCTCCAGGGCGCAGTCGGTAAAGGAGCTGGCGGTGCGCCTGCGCGACGCCGCCCGCCCGGAGAGCGAGTCGCACACAAAGGTGCGCCGCCCCTGGGGCTGTTACGAGAGCGTGGACTCCGGCGCGGGCTTCCAGGTCAAGCGGATCGTCGTCAACCCCGGGCAGCGCCTTTCGTTGCAATCGCACCGCCGCCGCGCGGAACACTGGGTCGTGGTCCAGGGGCGGGCCCTGGTCACCCTGGACGACAAAACCGTGGAGTTGCAGGCCAACCAGTCGGTGCACATTCCGGTCGGCACGAAGCACCGCCTGGAGAACGAAGGTACGGAACCGCTGTGCCTGATCGAAGTGCAGTGCGGCGATTACCTGGGAGAAGACGACATCCAGCGCTACGAGGACGCCTACGGCAGGGCCCCTGGAGGACAAGGCGGCGGCGCAACCGGTTGACGATGTGACGGCGCCGCCAGGCAAGATCGTCATCCCCGTCGCCGGTCTGGGCACCCGGATGTTGCCGGCGACCAAAAGCGTATCCAAGGAGCTGCTAGCCGTCGGCAACCGGCCCGTGTTCCACTACATCGCCGCCGAGGCAGCCGCTGCGGGCGCGACGGAATTGATCCTGGTGGCCGCAACGCGGTCGCCGGCCGCGCTGTACTACCTGCGCCGCGACCAGGCGCTGGAAAACTACCTGGCCGAGCGCGGCAACGAGGGCGCGCTGGCGGCCGTGCGCGCGATCCCCTGCCGCCAAACGAAGATCTCCGTGGTCGTGCAGAAGCGCCCCCTGGGTCTGGGCGACGCCGTCCTGCGCGCACGGGAGGCCGTGGGCGACTCCCCCTTCGGCGTCATGCTGCCCGACGTGCTGCTGCACCCCCCGGAGCAGGGGATGCCGCGGCTGGCCGCGCACTTCGCGCGCAGCGGCGGGAGCGCGGTGCTGGCGCACGAGGTGGCCGCCGGGGAGGTGCGTCACTACGGGATCGTGGACTGCGGCGGCGCCGTCCCGGAGGCCGGCGGCTCGTGCCGCCTGCAGGGAGTGGTGGAAAAACCCGCCCCGGAGCGGGCGCCGTCCCGGCTGGCCGTTACCGGCCGCTACGTCTTCACGCCGGCGATCTTCGACACGTTGCGGGCGACGGCGCCAGGCGCGGGAGGGGAAGTGCAGTTGAGCGACGCAATCCATGCCCTGGCCGGCAAAGAGCCGGTCCATGTCCTGGCGCACCGCGCCGCCTGCTACGACTGCGGCGGCAAGCCGGGGCTGTTTCGCGCCCACATGGAGTTCGCGTTGCGCGACCCGGAGTTCGGGGCGGCGGCGCGGGATTGCATTCTGGACCTCGCCCGCGGCCTGGAACGCGGCCTGGAACGCGGCCGGCGGGACGGCCCGCGGGACGGCCCGAAGCGGCGCCCGGAGGAAAAATGAAGCCGCCGGAACGAACGGCCGCCTGGAAAGAGTTGCAGCGCCACGCCCGGGAGATGCACGGGCGGATGCACGGGCGAATGGGCGCCGCGCCGCGAAGCGGCGGCGGCCGCAGCGGGCGCCTGCGTCTCGCGCTGCCGGGCATCCTGGCATTCGACTACTCCCGCCAGCGCCTGGACGGCGGGGCGCTGGCGGCACTGTGCGCGCTGGCCCGCGCGCGGGAATTGCCGCGCCGGATCGCGGCGCTGTTTCGCGGCGAGGCGATAAACTTCACGGAGCGCCTCCCGGCGCTGCACCCCGCCCTGCGGGCGGCGCGGCCGCAACGGAAGATCGCCGCCGAACGCCGCCGCTTCCTGGCCTTCGCGCAAAAAGTCCGGTGCGGCGGCATCCGCGGCGCTGGCGGGCGGCGCTTCGCCGCCGCCGTCAATATCGGGATCGGCGGCTCCGAACTGGGGGCCAAGATGGCCCTGTGCGCGCTGGAAGGCGCACCTGGCACGGCAGGCAACATGGGCGGCAACGCGGCCACGGGAAGCGAGCAGGCGCTCGCCGCGCATTTCGCGTCCGGCCTGGACGGCGGACGACTGGCGGCGCTGCTGCCGCATCTGGTTCTGGAACAGACGCTGTTCGTCGTCGCCTCCAAATCCTTCGCCACCCGCGACACGATGCTCAATGCGGAACTCGCGCGGCGCGAACTGGGGCGCCGGCTGAACGAGGCGGCTTTGCGCAAACACTTCGCGGCAGTTTCCGCCAACCTCTCCGCGATGCGCGCCTTCGGCATCGTGCCATCGCGCCGCTTCCGCATCTTCCCCGGCGTGGGCGGGCGCTTTTCCCTGTGGTCGGCGATGGGGCTGATCGTCGCCCTGCGCCACGGCACGGTCGCCTTCGAACAGCTGCTGGCCGGGGCGCGCGAGATGGATCGCCACTTTCGCACGGCACCCATCGTACGCAACCTGCCCGTCGTCGCCGCGTTGCTGGATCTGTGGAACGTCAATCTCGCCGGGGCGCAGAGCCGGGTCGTGCTCAGCTACGACTACCGCCTGCGGCAACTGGCGCCCTACCTCGCCCAACTGGAGATGGAAAGCCTGGGCAAGACCGCGACTCGGGACGGGACGCCGGCGGCGCTGGCCGCCTGCGTCCCGGTCTGGGGCGGCTCCGCCTTCGACGCGCGCCACAGCTTCTTCCAGATGCTGCACCAGGGCCGCGCGCCCTTCGCCGCCGAACTCGTGGTGGTGGCCGCCCCCGCGCCCGGAGAAACGCAGGCGCGGCGGCGGGAAGTGCTGCGGATGGCGCGGCGGCATTCCGAGCGATTCGCGGGCGGCAGAGACGACGCGGACCCGCACCGCCGCTTCCCCGGCGCCCGCCCGCACTCCGTGATTCGCCTGGCGGAGTTGTCGCCGCGCAGCCTGGGCGGGCTGCTCGCCTTTTACGAGCACAAGGTGTTCGCCCTGGGGGCGCTTTACGGCATCAATCCCTTCGATCAGCGCGCGGTGGATTCAGGCAAGGAATAGGGTCATGCGTCGGGAAACGACTATGCGAATGCCAATGCAGAGAAAACCCGGCCGGAACGAATGGCCCGTATTCCTCCTTGCCGCACAGAGGATGGCCGGTCCGCAGGCCGAAGCGCCTGCCTGTAAAATGTGCGATCCTGCGCCGTTGCGACTGGTACGGCGCGTAGGCGCTGAAAGAAATGGCGATGTCGCTATAGGGGTACGTCCGGCGCAACTGGGCAGAACACATGTGGAAGAGCTATCAGCCTGTCGGACTGAGCCTGAACTGTTTTCACACGTACTTGAAAACATTGCTTTTTTGAATTCCGGTGATTGAAGTTAGAAATAAAAATGTCATATAACCAATAACTTATGCGCTCAGTCCGCCTCCAGTCCAATAGGCTATAGGGGTATCTCAAGAGCTTGCGCCTGAGAATCGTTGGCTGGTCGCAGGTGCCGTACTACCGCTGGCGAGTGCGCTTCCTGGCAATGGGGAGCGCTGGCTTGGCCGAACGCAGTCGGCACCCGCACCGCAACCGCAAAAGGGAAGGGACAGCGAAGCGGGATAGAGCCGTGCTGGCGTTGCACGGTCACCAACCGTTGTAGGGCAAGCGTAAAATTGTCGTCGCTAGTCCTTCCCTCTTATATTTTCGTTACTGCTGCCGTTTCTGGTTCGAACGGGCATCGGCAGTGCAGAAGTTGGGAGGAGAGTGTCAGTAACGGTGAAGATGGAGCGGCGCCAGCGGCGATCAGCTCCAGAACTCTGCCAGTTGCGGGCAAGGGAGAATCTTCTTGTGCCATGGGGCATGGAAACCAGCGATGGCCTCGTCTATGTCGGGGCGGCCGTGGAACACCAATAGCTTGGCCTTGCGCGGCAGGCGGGGACGCAACACCCAATTAAGCGGAAACACGGGGCGGCCGTGGTGTTTGTAGCTTTTGACCCACTGTTGCGGCCAGTAATTCTTACGCTCGCCGATAGCGGCGCTCAAGAATGCCTGTTCCGTGGGAAAGTCGTCCCGCGCTGCTTGTGGGTCGGCAAGGTAGCGTTCTGCGACATCGGGCAGGGTGCCGCCCTCGAAACGAAACACCGAGGAGTTGCCGATATCCGGGCGCTTACGCAGGATGAGTTTGCGCCGCTCGATCCAGTTGTGGGTGATGCAAAACTCGCCCGGGTAGTCAAACAACTCATCCAGCGGGTTCAGCACTACCAAGTCCAGGTCTAGGAACAGGAAACGGCCGTGCAACCCGGCATGTGGGTGCAGAAGCGCACATTTGAGCCACACTGTGCAGCGCATATGGGATTCAAGGGCCAGTTCGTCTATGTCGCGGGTCTCGACGGCGGGAACGATGCCAGCGTCGTTGTCAGTGAAGCAGAAGAATGCAAAGTCACCTCTCAAGTAACGCGCCACACTATGGTACAGTTTATTGACGTACTGTGCCCCATAGCGAGTTCCCCAGTTCAGGCAAACGATGGTGCGTTGCATTATGCAGGCGTATTACACTACTGTTGCAGGATCGCAGCTGTGGCGACGAATACGCTACATTCTAATCGCGTATCAGTCCCGGATACGTGCTTAATCGACGTCCTCAATGCCGAGAAAATTTCTTCGCTTAGTTCAATCACGAATTTCAGGGCCTCAACATGACTTGGCATGAAAACAACGAATCAGGATTCTATGGCATCAAAATATCTGTTATATTTGCTGGTTCAATTCTCCGTTTTTTCTTTATTGAAGACGCGAGATAGAATTGCGATCTCTTGAGAAAAATACGACAAGATAGCCTCAGGTGTTTTCAATCGTCTTACAGCAATAAGCTCATTAATTTGCTTTACTTGTTTCCTTAATAATCGTGGAAGATACGACTGAACTGGACGATGGTATCCTTTCATATGCAAGTAAAAAGCTGTTTTATTATTACTTGCATTCTCAAATAAATTAATGTGCAAATCCTCTCCTCCCCATGATTTTTCGAAAAAAATACTCGTAGGTCCTAAAGCATGATTTACCTTAAATCCAGCCTTGGCGGCGACAGCCTTTAACGTGAGTGCATCAAAATTATAGATATGCCCATAATGGAAGATTCCACCAGGGGATTTAGTTTCGCAATACTGAATGAAATTCGGCACTTCAATAAAAAGCTTTCCATTCTCAGCAAGTAAGGTTCTAACCTTTTTCAATTTTGAAACAGGATCGCGCATATGCTCCAGTACATGGTTCATTCTTACTAGATCGAATCTATATGTCGATATAAAATCATCTACCGATCCACAAAAAACATTTACGCCAAAAGTATCGCTTATATATTTGGCATATCCTTGTGCAGGTTCTATCCCCTCAACCTTTTTACCTAAATGCTTCATCATGGAAACAAATTCTCCTCCCCCACAACCAATATCCAACACTCTTTCTGCCTGCAAATAATAATCCGGAAAACTCTTTATGGAAGCCACCAACCCCTTGGAATAACGATAGTGATGCTTAAGTTTGGGTATCACCACACCCTTATACTGTTTTCTATACCGGTTTTTGTAAAAGTCACCCAATTCTTCTTCAGTTGGCACGGGGCTGTTGCAGATTAGTCCGCAATTCTCACAAATAACAGTCAATAGTCGTTCACCATGGCGATCTTTATGGCTCAAGGGACTGAGCAGCTCACTAGAGCATAAGACACAATTTTGAGGCACCGTTAAACTCTTCCTCAGATCCGGGCAAGGCGTTCATGAGTCGAATGGATCGAGGAATCCGCCTGCCTCCCACTGTAAAGTGGCGACTGATTGTCGATTGCAACAATCGCTTCACTCTCAGTAATCGGCTTCACCTTCTTAGCCTGTACGCGCGAATGCCTGCCCGGAGTTACATGCTTCGGTTAAGGCAAGACAGGGAAAAGAGGGTTCCGGCTCCTTGGCCCATAAGGCGCCGATGTGCGCGATGTCGCTCCTTGCGGGCGACAACTCGACGATAAGAAAGGGAGAACTACGGCAGGGAGATTCGGGGCTGCGGCGTTCGCGCTCCCTATTCAGCCGGGGAGATTGGGAAGATTCTAGGGTGGCCGGGCAAGACCCGCAAAGCGGGCCGTGTCGCAAACCTGGCGGCAAAAACAGGGCGTCTGTAGAGCCGCCGCCTCGGCGCCCTTCACATAATTGCTTGCTTGCTTGCTTGCTTGCTTGCTTGCTTGCTTGCTTGCTTGCTTGCTT
>JAPPPX010000021.1 GCA_028817305.1 Gammaproteobacteria bacterium
CGCTTTGTACTGCGGTCTTGTAACCGTTTTGAGAAAGCGCTTTTTTCGATAAATATGGCGACGTAGACGCCATGCCTGCCCCGCCCCGTCGCATAGACGCCGTGCGGTTCTTCTACTCCTGGCAGGCGCATTCGAGTTGCTTGCGGCAGGTTTTCGACCGAGAAATACAGGAATTCCCGCACGCTTTGCCTGTTCTGCACACCGTGCAACAGGAGTCTTTCGGGGCTGGCGCGGCCTGCGGCGGGCAACCTTCTGGGGCGATAGGCAGTTGCACTTCCTCCGACCCCAATAACTCCTGGAGCTTGTCCGCCTCTTCCTGGTCGGCCGTCAGGCCCCAGTGCCGCTTGATGCGTACCCAGTTGCGTGCATACTCGGCATGGGAAGCTTTGTAGGGCGGTAGCCACTCTGCCGGGTCTTTGTCATTCTTCTCCCCTCTATTGACTTTCGTGGCGACGGCGACGAGATGTTCGGGATCGGACAGGTCGTTCGCGTATGCGCGCCGCTTCGCGGCGCCCCATGCGTACCCGCCGGAATCGTGCGCCTCCTTCAGGGGCACCCGGTGATCGATATCGATCTCTCCCGGTGAATTATGTATTCTGTTTGTGTATGGGTCGCGCCAGCGACCGGAATTGACCTTGCGACCGTCGGCAGACAGCCCTGCGGGAACGAGAGATTCTTCCGCCAGGACTTTTAGGCGCGTTTTCTTTTCTATTCTCCAGGTTTCGCGGTCGTAGGCAGGGCAGATATCAGCCGCGAAGGCAAACGGCGCGATGGCCAAAAGCGCCAGGGCGACGGCGCACCGGCCCTTCGCGCCCTTTGATTCTCTTCCGTGCCTTCTTTGACCGATCCATGGTCTTCCATTTGCGGGGGGGCGTCCGCTACAGTCTCGGCGCAGCCGTTCCGCCCTCTGGCAGCACGGGCCGCTCCATCAGCCCTTCCATGACGCCGGCGGCCAACAGCCGCGGCATCCCCCGCTCGGAACTACGCGACAGCAGCGATTCGACAATGGCCGAAGCCCAGCGCGCCGCCCGCCGATTGTGCAGGCGAAGTGTCTCTGGGTCTAACGATCGCACGTGCGCTGCCGCGTCCATGACCGGATTTTACCCTGCCGCCGAACGTTCCGCACAACCGTACGGAGACGGCCAAGTGCCGCCGCCGTTTTTTGTCCGCGGGCAAGGTGTTAAACTTCGCAGGCTATAATTTGCTTGCGGCGGGAGAATTACGCGATGTTGAAGGGGCAGGAAGCGAGGCGCCTCGAAAATGAGGAGACGGCGGCCGTGCCGCGGACGGCGCGGCGGACCGCCGCGACCCAGGTAGGCATTGTCGGCGCGTCCGGTTATACCGGCAGGGAATTGTTGCGGCTGTTGTTGCAGCACCCGCGGGCGCAGGTGCGGGTTGCCGCCTCCCGCTCCGGGCAGGGGCGGCCCGTGGCCGCGACCCTGCCCCATCTGTCGCCGCCGCAAGACCTGGTCTTCTCCGCCCTGGAAGATGCGCGCCTGGGGGAATGCGACGCGGTTTTCTTCGCCACCCCGCAAGCGACTGCCATGCACTTGGCGCCGGGATTGCTGGAGCGGGGCGCGCGCGTGATCGATCTGTCCGCCGATTTTCGCTTGTCCTCGCCGCGGCAGTGGCAGCGGTGGTATGCCGCGGAAGGCGAACGACATGCCTGCCCGGAGCGGCTTGCCGAGGCGGTGTACGGCCTGCCGGAATGGCCTCGCGGGCATCGCGAGCGCATTGCGCGAGCCGCTCTGGTGGCCAACCCCGGCTGCTACCCGACGGCTGTTCTCCTGGCGCTGGCGCCGCTCCTGGAACAGGGGGCGGTGTCGCCCCGGCGGCTGATCGTGGATGCCAAATCCGGGGTGAGCGGCGCGGGGCGCCGGACGGAGGATGCGCGCCTGCTGTATGCCGAGGCGGCCGAATCCATGCAGGCGTACTCGCTGGACGGCCATCGTCACCTGCCGGAGATTCGGCAGGCGCTGGAGGCTGCGGCGCAGGAGCCGGTGTCCGTGGTTTTCGTTCCTCACTTGTCGCCCATGCGGCGCGGCATCCTGGCGACCATCTATGCCGAGATCGCGAAACCGGATACGGATTTCCAGGCCCTGCTGGAGGAGCGATATGCGGCGGAGCCCTTCGTGGAAGTGTTGCCGCCCGGGGGCAGCCCTTCCACGGGCTCGACCTGGGGCAGCAACACCTGCCGTATTGCCGTGCACCGGCATGAGGATCGCCTGGTGCTGCTGTCGGCGATAGACAACCTGGTCAAAGGCGCCGCCGGCCAGGCCGTGCAGAATATGAATCTCATGTTCGGTCATGCCGAAACCGACGGGCTGAATCGGGCGGCCCTTTGCCCGTAGTCCCTGAGGCGGGGGAGGCAGGCATGGCTTTGGGGACGTGCAATCCGGAGGCGGACGCCCGGCGACCGGGGAGCGCCGCCGGTTTTAGCGACGGCAAGAGACGGCAAGCGACGGCAACGGCATGAGCGCGCAACAGGATTACCTGATCCGAAAACGCCGCTCGCCTTACGGCTGGCTGGGCTACCTGCTGCTGCTGGCGGTCTCCGCCTGGGGGGGATGGTTTTTTTGCAGCAAGGGCGAATCTGTGTTGCTGAAAGAGGCGATCAACTACCACGAGCAATTTCGCAGCATGTCCGAGTCGTACCGGCTGCTGCAGGAGGAGAACACCTGGTTGAAGGAAGCCAACGAGGGGGCGCGGGAATCGCTCGCCGAGTTCGAGGAGGCGCGCAAACTGGATCGGCAAGCCACCATAGCGCTGAAGGAAGACATCAAAGATTTGCAGGACACCGTGTTTCGCATCAAGGGAGAATTGCAATTCTACGAGAGCCTGCTGGACTCCGCTCATCAATCGTCCGGGCTCAGGGTGCAGGGGCTGTACGTGCATTCCGCGTCCGGGACGAACGCCAACCGGTACCGCTACAAGGTAGTCCTGATGCACCTGACCAAGCAGGGGAAACCGATCAGCGGCCGGATGAAGATGGTGGTCAAGGGGGTTGCGAACGGCGACAGCCAATCGCTGGCGCTGCAGCGACTGGTGGCCGGAGACGTGCCGGACTTCTCTTTCAATTTTAAGCACTTCAAAGTATTCGAAGGGTATTTGGAGTTGCCCGAGAATTTCCTTCCGCGGGAAGCGTTGGTCATGTTGGAAAGCGTGGACGGCAAGCGCAAGCTGGTGGAGGAGACATTCAACTGGCCCGAAACGACGTGAGGTAAGGAACCATGTGGGGAAAAAAGAAGCGCAGGACCGAAAAAGTGGACAGCCTGATCGGCCAGCACACCACGATCCAGGGGAACATCAATTTTACCGGCGGTCTGCACGTGGACGGCACCGTCAAGGGGAATGTCGCCTCGGACAGCGGAGCGGGAGACGGCTCTTCCCTCTCCATCAGCAATCACGGCACCGTAGAAGGGGACATCCGGGTGCCTTTCGCGGAAATCAACGGGGTAGTGCTCGGGAATGTGCACGCCACCGATCATATTTCGCTTGCCGCCGGCGCCCGGATCACGGGCAACATCCACTACAGCATGATGGAGGTGGCCGTCGGCGCGCAAGTGAACGGCAAGCTGTTGCGTATGCGCGAGGAGGAGGAAGTCTCCGGGCTTGAATCGCAGGGCAAAGAACTCCCATTCGAGTCGGAGGCCGAGGAAAACTAGGCCGTCCCGGCCCGCGGCCGCGCCTTCCGGTCGTTCGGCGGGCCTTCGCGTCATGCGCGGCGGCGCGCCGCGCTCTGCTGGCCGCTCTTTTGACATTGGCGCAAGCGGCGTTGCCGTTCCGCTCCCGCATGGGGCGCGCGTTCTTCTTTGCGGTGCGGCCTGGCCGGGAGGAACGGCCGCCGGCGTTCGCGTTTCCCTCTCCCGCGCATCCCCGCAGACCGAACCCCGCCCCGTTGCACAATTCTTTTATCGGCGTTAAGATATATCGTTGGCGGAGAAAAGCACCCGTGTCATCCTGTCTGATGCTGACTGCATTGACCCCGTTGTTCGAGGGGGGGTGTCGCAGGTTGTGTGCCGATTTTGTCCGCTGCGCTCAACGGGCCTTATGCCGAGGCCGGGATATCCCCTCATCCCTTACCCTTGCTCTTAAGCATTCCGGCCCGCTTTGCGGCGGGCAGGGCGGAGCCCGAGCGCCCCCCAGGAAATTTTCTGGGCTTCCCCCGTGACTGACAGGACCGAAAGCCGGTCCCGCTCGAGCGCAATCGCAACGATATGCGCGCTTATCTTCTTGATGTTTTCTCATGCCTTCGCGCTGGAGTCCGGCGCATCGTCCGGTCCGGATTGGTCGGGGAGCATAATCTATGCCTTCGATTACGATGAGAACGAACGAGAGGACGATTTCGATTTCAGCACGTATCTGCGCACCAGGACGGGCGTCACGCTGCGCGAGCGAAAAGTCTCCCTGGTTTTCAATGGCAGGCTGCGCACCGATCTGGATTCCGGAAGCAGCGATCGCGACCGGGCCTTCGAGGCGCGAACGGACAAGCGCATCTTTCAGGCGTACCTGGATACGAAAGACTGGTGGCCGTGGGCCTCCGGGATTCGAATCGGCCGGCAATGGGTGCATGAGATCGAAAGCATCCACATGGACGGCATACGCTTTTCCACAAAAAGCGACAAAGCGAATTTCATGGTCTTTGGCGGCCGGCCCGTTTCGGAGTTCAGCGCGGTGTCGTCCCACCACGTATATGGCGGGCAAATGCGCTTGTTGGTCGGCGGTCTCGACATTCCCCTGCATTTTCTTCTGAACGATGAAGACCGATATGTAAACGACCAGGCAGGCATTGGATTTTCGCGCGGCCTGTGGAACAGACAGGCTCACGCCTATGGCGACTACACGCTCCTGAACGGCCGCGGCAGGGAATTGCGGGCGGGCATATCGTCTTTTGTGTCCGCATTCAATATGGACGTGTCTGCCCGTTATTATCAGCGGCTCACCGAGAGCGGCTCCGATGAAACCGCGGACGACCGGATTTTTTCGGAGTACTTCCGCATTCTCAATACCTCCCGGAGACTGCGACAACTCGATCTGACATTGACCAAATATTTCAGCCGCTTTGCCGTGGGAGGGGGGCTGAACGTCACGGCCGTTGACAGGGACGACTCCGGCAACAGAAAGGCGACGCATCGCTACGTCAATTTGCATGTTTTCGATTTCCTGGCAAATGATCTCTCCTTGCTGTTGCAGGCAAACATCGCCAGGCAGCAATTCGATTCGCAATACGCTTACAACATCCAGGGTTCTGCCGGCGCCACCGACACCAGGGGCCGGGATGAGACCTTTTCCGTTTCCGGTCAACTCGATTACCGGGCGGACCGGGACACTCGCGTTTCAGCCGGCGTTTCCTGGTCCGACTATGACTTCTCTTCCTCGGTCAATCCAAATGTGATCTTTACTCAAGAGGCGATGGAAGCGCACGGCGTACTGACCAACGTTCCCCATCTGCTGACCCAGGACCTGGGTGGAGACTTCATTGTAAAGACCTATTTTCTGAGGCTTCGCAAACGTTTCGCCTCCGGATGGGAGGCACAGTTGAGGATGAGTTACGACCGCGGAGGTCTTTCCAGGAATATCGGGAATCGCGGTTATAAACGGGTTCTCTTACGCTTGACCCGGAGATTTTAGAGATGGCGCACAACAACAACGCGGGACAACGATCGTTGCCGATTCGGGAACGGATGCCAATACGGCTGGCATGGTGCCTGTTGCCCTTTGTCCTGGCGGCAAAAATGGAGCATGGCCTTGCGGATACCGGTTTAATTTTCGATCATCAGAAGCATCGGCAGATCCCGTGCGCCACCTGTCATCAGCTGCAAGACCGGAATCAACCCAGGCGCACACCCGAGAAAGTTTGTGCCCTGTGTCACGAGATCGGCGATCATGCAGCCCCCGATGCCGGTTGCGCCATGTGCCATTCGCGCGACAACCATGCCGTCGGCGGTTTGCCGCGCCCGGCCTACGCCGAGCTTCGATTCTCCCACGAGCCTCACCTGCGGGCGGGAGTGCCCTGCTTGGATTGCCACAAGAATCAGGAGCGGGCAAAAGAATACCGGCAGATCCGCTTCCCCGGGATGACGGAATGCGTGGCTTGCCATACCCAACGGAGCGTTTCCACGGACTGCCAGGCCTGTCATGAATATTGGCGCAAGGATGTCGTCCCGGATTTCCACAATGACCACTGGCTGCGGCAGCATGGACGATTCGCGCGCGCGCGGTTCGAAGAAGAATGCGCTCGCTGCCACAACGAAAAAACTTTTTGCCAGGATTGCCACATGGCCGATCCGCCGCCGTCCCACACTCTGTTCTTCAAGAACCGGGGGCATGGAGCGATTGCCAGGGGGGACCGCAAGATGTGCCAGGCCTGCCATCAGCAGGATGCCTGCCAGGAGTGCCATGATCCCGAGAGCGGGGTCCGGCCCGCGTCGCACCTGCCCGGCTATGCCAGCCCGCCGTACCTGCACTGTGTGCAGTGCCATTTCCCGGCCGGGGAAGCCAACGGCTGCAGTGCCTGCCACGGCCCGGACCGGATTGCCGAAAGGCATCAGGCCGCCGCCGGCAGCCTGTTGAGCGATGCCAGCAGGCAGTTCGTTACCGGCCTTGTCACCGGCAACCAGAGGAACTGCCTGAGCGCCTGTCACCGCTATGACACCAGGCCGCCGCCGCATCCGTTGGGAACGCTGAACAATGCGGATTGCTTGCGATGCCACATCGCCGATTAAACTTTGAAATTCCTCCTCGCGGGGGCGGCTTGAGGCTCCTGAAATGGAAGGCGGCGTTGCTTTTGATCGCCTGCATTCCGGGGTTGGCGATCTTGCTGGCGTCGGCCCAGGAGAACAGGCTGCACAAAAACCTCGAAACGGAGAAGGACGCCTACTCGAACCTGGCCAGGCCGCCGCATCCGCGGACCGCGGCAAAGGAATGGTCCTTCCGGTATTTCCCTCCCAGCAAAGATCGAAAGGAACTCTCCCCCGATTTCCAAAATGTCCAGCTTCTTTTTCTGGATACCGCGAAATTCATGTCGAACATGGCTTTTATGGCGCAGTCCCTGGGGGTGCAGTGCAAATATTGTCACGACCTGCGCGACTTCTCCTCGGATGCCGTGCCGGCCAAGCAGCGGGCGCGGGAGATGATCGAAATGGTTCAGGGACTCAACGCCAATCAGGAGGAGGGGGGGATTAATTGTTACACCTGCCATCAGGGGAAGACGCTCGCCGTATCCGCTCCCGTTGCGACCACGGACGCAGCCGGGGAGGCGCGGCAGGATGCGGCGTCCGATGCCTTGCCCGGACAGCCGCCTCCAAGGCGGCGCCCTTCGGCATCCGAGGGGCCCGGGGACCGGGAACCGAACCGGTTGCCCGACCTGTCCGGTTCCGGCGACCGGCAACGGGAGCAAGAGCCGGATGCCGCCGGCAAGGACCCTGCGCTTCCGCGGCTGGGAGGGGCCGGCGTCAAAGAAGCGGCCGAACAGTTGCAGGCGCATTACTCCGAGCGATTGCTTTCCCGTGGAGTTCAGGGTGTCGAGGCAGCGGGCCGCGGGAAATTCGGCGGGAATTTTCGGCTCGATTCCGGCCTGCGTTTGGGCAGGCGGGGCCTGTACGGAGACGTTGACGCCCTGATTCCTTTCGGGACCGTCGCGACGGACTCGACTTGGTTCCTGCAGCCGGGACTGGCGTTGTGGGAAGACCGCCATGGCAGGCGCCGGGAGGAAATCGCCCTGGGGCTGGGGCGCCGCTTTCACTGGGGCGAGCCGGCGATTGTCGGCCTGGGGGGGTTTCTGGATTATAACTTCGACCATGGACACCGCCGTCTCGGGCTGAGTGCCGACTATCAGTCCGGGGCGGGGTATCTGTCCATGAATTTATACAAGCGCTTGAGCGGCTGGAGCAGAGGCCGCGACGAGGGCGTATTCCAGTATGAGGAAATCGCCCTGGACGGCGCCGAGTTTTATTTTGATTATGCGCTGACGGAACGTTTCAGCATGCATGGACGAAGCTCGGCATGGAAAGGCAAAGGCCGGCAAACGGACACTCGGACAGGGTATGAAGCGGGAGTGGCGTATCGGCTCTGGCCGGGGCTTGAACTGACGGGCGGTTATAGCCGTCACGATCGGCAGATTCACGATGAACGCTGGAGTCTGGGGCTGCGCTTTCGGTTTCCATTCGCGGAACGCGCCCTTGGCAACCGCCTTCCCGATTTGTTCCGCCCCATAGAGCGGGAAAAACGGATCTTCGCCGGGGAAAGGATTATCAGGCCCACTCTGACGGCGGCGCGCCTTGGGCCGGGGGCTCCGGAAATTATATCCCGGGGCGCGGCATTCGCTATCGAAATACCCGCGCTTCCGCGGCAGCCGACGGCCGATGTCATTGTAACGCCGCGGCACTCAGGTGCGGCATCGGTCGAATACGGCATGCAGAGTAGCGGACCGTTCCGGGCGACGCTTGCCCTGCGCTTTACCCCGGAAAACTGGAATCGGGCGCAGACGGTATGGGCGCGTATTCCGGCCCCGGCTACCGGGCGCAGCTCGGGCCTGGCCTCCTCCGCCGGCGCGCAAGTGCGACAGTTGCAGGATCTGCCGGCATCTTCGGTGACCATCGCCTGGCTCTATCGTTCCGCCGACCCGCGTTATGACGGCCTCACCACCTCGCTGACCTTTGCGGTGCGTGATTCCGGGGAATCGGCACTCGCCTTCCCGCAGGCGGTTTACACGGTCGCCGAGGGCGCCGGCACGCTCACCGTGTCGGTCATCCTGAGCGCGGCGGCGGGCAGCGATGTACGTTTGGCCGTTTCCACTGCCGACGGCACGGCCGCCGCCCCCGGAGACTACGCCGCTATCGGCGCCCGGACGCTGACGATTCCTGCCGGAAGCACCCAGGTCGAATTCTCCATCTCCATCACCGATGACGGCACGGTGGAGGCCGAGGAGACCTTCACCGTGTCTATCAGCGCCGATAATCTGCCAGCCGGGGTCAGTCTGGGCGCCCAAAGCACGGCGACGGTGCGCATCACCGACGACGATGCAAGGCCCACTGCCGCCGCCGGCGCCGATCAAACGGTGAACGAGGGCGCGACGGTGACGCTGGACGGCAGGGGCAGCAG
>JAPPPX010000181.1 GCA_028817305.1 Gammaproteobacteria bacterium
GCGCGCGCTTTCTATGCGGGATTCCGGCTTTCGCCGGAATGACATGGAGGAGGCCGGAATGACAGAAAAAAAGCAGGAATCCATCGCCTGAGACTCAATCGAATATGCGGGCGGGGTTGTCGGTCCAGTACTGTTTGTATCCCCTGGGGGCCGGGTCACGGCCGCGGGGGTGGAAGAATCTCAGGCAGACGCTTACCTGCCATCGCCTGCCATGGGAGAATTCGCGCGGCAACTTGGATTCCCCCGCCTCGAACAGCCTTTTGTAGCCGTCAATCTTCCGCAGGGCCTGGGTGTGCTCCGTTCCCTTCGGATCGACGAATACGATCCGGTATTGATTTCCCTTGCACATCCAGAAAATGAAATCCGGGCAAAACTTCCGGTATTCGTTGCAGCCACCGTCGTAATAAGGGATATGAATGCGGTCCAGCGATTCGTCAATCTTGCTGAACATCCAGGCATCCCACGACGGAGCGTTTTCGCCCAGCCAGTTCTCCATGTCTTTTAGAAAAGCGACTTCGCTTTTGGCCTTGATAATGTGCTGTATGTAATCGGCCTTCTCGTTCCCCAACACCACCGGCAAATAGTAATGCCCGGCCAGTTTTTTGATGGTCAGGCCGTTGAATTGCGACTCGTCTTTCCCCATTATCCGCCGGTTAAACGTCTCCTCGGCAATTTCCTCTCTTGAATATTGTCCCGCCAAATCGCGCCTTTCCCGGTCGGACATGCCGCCCTGCTTGACCTGTTCGATCTCCCGCCGCAATTTGCGCACCCAGTCCGGACGGGCGCGAATCCGGCGAAAGTGAACGATGTCCTCATCGCCAATCTCACGGACGGCATCGCATCGTTGCGCAGTCCGGGAAAGGTGCGCGATCAGCCGGCTTTGCAGGAACGGAAGTTGCGCATAGTGCCTGCCAGACATTACAGATACGCCGCCCCCGCGCCCGATCATCTCGCGCAACGCGGCGATCTGCGATATGTCCAGCCGGTCTCGAACCGCCAGCACCGCATCGGATGTTCTGCCAAGCCATTTCTTGAATCTCGCCAGCGTCTCTCTGCTCATAAAAAACGGCGCCCTGGTGGAATCCTCATCATCCACCTCCCGGTATTCGGGCGCCAGCAGCGGCATCTGCGCGCCGTTGATTCGCAGTATCGGCGCTTTTTCAAAGACCTTCAGTTGCTCGAAAGAAGTGCCCTTCTCGGCCTCCAGCCCTTTCAGCACGGCTTTGACCGCGGCGCGATTGGTGGCGAAAAGAAACAGCGTTTCCGGCAACTGCACACGATCATGGACGGCCTGCATGGCCGCTCTCTCCTCCCCTCCCAAAGCGAGGTAGGAATACCGGTGCCGCTTGCCGGGCAGCGTTTCGATGCGAACGCCGCGCCCGACGGATTGCACGACAAACTTCTTCGCATCCCTGCCGCCGATGTTGATGAAGTTGATGACATTCGGGCGGTTGGAATCCCAACTCTCGAAGAACGAACGGGAGCCCATCAAGATGGTGATCGCGCTCCGTTCCAAGCCGTCAAAAAAAGACTTCTCCTGCAACGCGGTGGTTTCCTCATAGCCGGCGAGCAGCGTATTGCGCCACTTGGAAGTGTCGCCGATGCGTATCAAGGCAAAGGGGGAATCGGCATTTTTCAGTTGAAACGCCAGCTCTTTGTTGTCGCTGCTGCGAATAAACTGCAACGCCCCTTTCCTGCGGCTGAGAAAAACCGCCTCGCGCACATCGGTGACCTTGGTTTTCTTCATGGAGGTTTCATCCAAGCCGACAATGCCCCCGCCGTCTTCCCCGAACAGGAGCGATGCGTCTCTCCATTCGTCAATCAATGCATCTCTCGCGCACTGAAAATGCGCCTCGCCGATTTCCCCGGTGGCGATTTCGCGCAGGGTCTGGAAAAACGCCCACAGATCATTCCCTTCCTTCTCAATAGCGGTGTTGACCGAGTTGACCAACGTCAGCATCAGCGGCAGGTGATACAGCTGTTCCAACCCGGTTTCAGCGCGCAGTTCACGAACGCGCCTGGACACGAAAGCAAGCGTTATCAGCGATTTCAGCACGATGTTGCGCCTTTCCTCATGGCTAATTTGTTCTTGCCTGTCCTGGAATGCGGTGTATTCCCCTTTATTCAAATAGATATTCTTGCCATGGCCATTCTTTATAAACTCTTCCAGATTGTATTTTTTGACCGTGGTGGCAATGTCTTCCTGGTCCGTAAAGGTGGCGGAGAAGTTGAACAAAAACCCCTTGCGCGCCATCACCGCGTAATACGCCTGGCGTTTGGAGTCTTCCTTGCCGCCCTTGTGCGCCTCGTCCAGCAGAATGAACCATTTGCCGTCGTTTTCATACGTGCGGTAATCGGTCAGCGCGTCTTTCTGCACATCGGAAATGTTGTCGCTGCGGTGGTAATACACGGTAACCGCATCGCCCAGCCGCGCCTGACGGCTGCGGTGCATGTCACGAAGAGGAACCAGAGCGACGAACAACCCGGACTGATTAAATTCGTCCACGGTACGCCGTATCTGCCCGATCAGATGCTCGCTGGGCGCCAGGATAAGGATATTATGCGGCGGTATTTCCCGGTGCCGCTGCAAGGCGTACAGGTATTCGATCAACTTGACCATCACCAGCGTCTTGCCGCTGCCCGTGGCCATCCAGAAACACATTCGATTGATGAGATTGCGGTATGGGATGGTGTCGCCCAGGGGCGCGATAAACCCAGACAGAATGCGAAACACCGGGTTCTCGATTTCATTTCTCTCCGCCGCCCGGCTTTCGTACCGCTTCAGGTCCAGGCCGTCAATATCGGCGCCCGCATACAATCCCGCAAACCCTTCCTTGCGCTGGTCATCAATATCCGGCGATTCCGCCGGCGCCCAGTCGTGTTCTTTCTCGTAATAATGAAACAACGCCCGCGCGGCGTTTTTCAAGGCGTCGGTCTGGTAGTCGTACAAGGTTTTGCCGGCGGAAAAGCGCTCGATGTCGGGCACCCGCCAGGTCTCGGGGAGGTCGCCGTAGTTGCGGGATTGGGTTATTTGTTCAAGGCGCGGCTGCATTGTGAGAACTGATCAAGGACACTCTGATTAAAACATATCCCGGTACGCATCTTCTCCTCGCCATTCCCGCGAAAGCGGGCTGTGGCAAAACCCCGAAAATCCAGAGCTGCGCGAAAAAACTTCTCGCTGGCATGGCACACTCCGCCATTCCTGCGAAAGCAGGAATCCAGCACAAATAGAGCGCGGAACGCGCACATTG
>JAPPPX010000184.1 GCA_028817305.1 Gammaproteobacteria bacterium
GGGAGAGGGCCGGGGCGGGGGCAAAGGGCAACGCCGCCGAAACCTTGCGCGCGACGGACGAATCGCTTGCCCGATAAGGCAATCCGAAGCTTGTCCACAATGAACCGCAGGTAAAGCGACCGCCCGGTTCCGAAATGTGCTAAGATTGCCGCAGGGGGCCAGGCAAGAAGAATCCTATCAGGAAGAAGAAGGGTTCCGCGCCGCACATCCGGCGTCACGGGGATTGGGGACGCAACTGTTAGGAGGTAGCCGAATGGCAGGCAGAAATTTTCTTTTCATACCTGGCCCCACCAACGTTCCGGAGCGGATCGTAAATGCGATGCACGTGTCCCAGGAGGACATGCGCGCGACGGACTTTCCCGATTTCACGCTGCCCTTGTTCGAGGACCTGAAAAAGATCTTCAAGAGCGAAAGCGGCAGGGTGTTCATCTTTCCGTGTTCGGGCACGGGCGCCTGGGAGGCGGCCATCACCAACACCTTGTCCCCCGGAGACAAGGTGCTGATGTCGGGATTCGGGCATTTCAGCAATCTGTGGATCGATATGTGCCAGCGCCACGGCCTGGATGTACAGGCGCTGGAAGTGGACTGGGGAGAGGGGGTGCCCATCGAGCGGTACGCGGATATTCTCAAGGCGGACCGCAACAAGGAGATCAGGGGCGTCTTCGCCACCCATAACGAGACCGCGACGGGGGTAACCAGCGATGTGGCCGCCGTGCGCAGGGCCCTGGACGACGCGGACCACCCGGCGCTTTTATTCGTGGACGGCGTCAGTTCCATCGCCAGCATTGATTTCCGCATGGACGAATGGGGCGTGGATCTGGCCGTCAGCGGTTCTCAGAAGGGGTTCATGCTGCCCACCGGGCTTGGGATCGTCTGCGCCAGTCCGAAGGCCATGGCGGCGATGGAGTCGGCCAAACTGGCACGCACGTTCTTCGCTTTCGAGGACATGCTCAAGACCAACGACAACGGTTACTTTCCCTATACCCCCGCCACCATCATGATGCGCGGCCTGCGCGAATCCGTGAACATGCTGCTGGAAGAGGGTCTGGACAGCGTCTTCGAGCGCCACAACCGCATGGCCACCGCCGTGCGCAAAGCCGTGGAGGCCTGGGGATTGCGCCTGGTGGCGAAGGCGCCTCAGTGGCATTCGGACACGGTCAGCGCCATCTACGTGCCGGAGGAGTTCGACGGCAACGAGGTGGTGCGCCACGCCTACCGGCATTACAACCTGGCGCTCAGCGTCAGCCTGGCGAAGATCGCCGGCAGGGCTTTCCGCATCGGCCATCTGGGAGACCTGAACGAACTGATGATCCTGACCCCGCTCGTCGGCGCCGAAATGGCGATGAAGGATCTGGGGCTGCCCATCGAGCTGGGCAGCGGCGTCGCAGCGGCGCAGGAATATCTGCGCCGCACGGCCGTGGCGGTGCGCTGATGGCATTTTGCGGCCGAGTCCGGGCGGCTTTCCGGGCGGCGTCATGAGTTTCACGCAGCATCCGTTGCGGCGCGTTCGCCTCCAGCGCAGCGAGTTGGCCGTGCCCGGGTCCAACCCCGGCATGTTCCAAAAGGCGGCGGCCAGCGACGCCGATTACGTATTCCTGGACCTGGAGGACGCGGTGGCGCCCGCGGAAAAGCCGCAGGCGCGGCGCAACGTAATCCAGGCATTGAACGAGATTGACTGGCGGGAGAGCGGCAAGACCGTTTGCGTGCGCGTCAACGGGCTGGATACCCCGTATATGTACCGGGATGTGATTGACGTGCTGGAGCAGGCGGGCAACCGGCTCGACACCATCCTCGTGCCCAAAGTCGGTGTCCCCGGAGACATCTACATGGCGGAGTGCCTGGTCAGCCAGGTGGAGAGCGCCTGCGGCATCGAGCGGCCGGTCGGCTTGGAGGCGCTGATCGAAACCGCGCTCGGCATGGCCAACGTCGAAGGGATTGCCGCCTGCAGCAACAGGCTGGAGGCGCTGCACTTCGGGGTCGCCGATTACGCGGCGAGTTGCCGGGCGCGCACGGTTAACATCGGCGGCCTGAACCCCGATTACCCGGGCGACCAGTGGCACGCCAGCTTGCAGCGTATGCTGGTGGCCTGCCGCGCCTACGGTCTGCGCGCCATTGACGGCCCCTTCGGAGACATTCGCGACCCGGAGGGGTACCGGCAGGCTGCCCGCAGGGCGGCCACCCTCGGCTACGAGGGCAAGTGGGCCATTCACCCGAGTCAGATTCCCCTCGCCAACGAGGTGATGTCGCCGCCCGCCGCGGAGGTGGAGAGGGCGCGGCGCGTCATCGCGGCACTTGAGGAGGCCGCCCGCGCCGGCCGGGGCGCCGCCCAGGTGGACGGCAAGATGATTGATGCGGCATCGGAGCGGATGGCGCGGAACCTGGTCGAGCAGGAAGATTTAAGCGCCGGCCGGGCGCGGTCGTAGCGGGCGGGGCGGGGCAAGCTATGGATATTCACGAGTACCAGGCGAAAGAGCTGCTGTCCAGTTTCGGCGTGCCGGTGCCGCTGGGCGGGCTGGCGTACAGTCCCGAACAGGCGGTGTATCAGACGCGGGAGCTGGGCGGCGACTGTTGGGTGGTGAAGGCGCAGATCCACTCGGGCGCCCGCGGCAAGGCCGGCGGCATCCGCGTGTGCAGGAGCGACGAGGAGGTCTGGGCCGCCACCGACGATCTGCTGGGTAAAAAGATCATTACCGGGCAGACCGGCGCGCAGGGAAAAGTCGTGCACCGCACCTACATCGAGGTGGGCATGGACATCGCCCGCGAATATTACCTGGGCCTGGTGCTGGACCGGAGCATGGAGCGGGTCGTTGTAGTGGCCTCCGCCGAGGGCGGTATGGAAATCGAGGAGATCGCCAGCAAGCGCCCCGACTCCATTATCCGGCTGGCGGTGGAGCCGGCGGTGGGTATGCAGGCATTTCAGGCGCGGGAGTTGGCCTTCAGTCTGGGCCTGGACAAGTCCATGAGCAGTCAGGCAGTGGCCACGTTCCTGGGCTGTTACCGCGCGTTCCGCGATCTGGATGCCACTATGGTGGAAATTAATCCGCTGGTGGTTACCGCGGACAATCGGCTGTTCGCCCTGGATGCCAAGATGTCCTTCGATGACAACGCCCTGTTCCGGCGTCCCAACATCTCGGAGTTGCGCGACAAGAGTCAGGAAGATCCCCGCGAGATGCAAGCGGCCGACCGGGGGCTGAACTATGTCGGCCTGGAGGGGCACATCGGCTGTATCATCAACGGGGCGGGTCTCGCCATGGCGACCATGGATATGATCCAGCATGCCGGCGGCGAACCGGCCAACTTTCTGGACATCGGCGGCGGCGCGTCTCCGGAACGGGTCAGCAAGGCGTTTCGCCTGGTGCTCTCCGACGACAAGGTCGAGACCATCCTGGTAAACATCTTTGCCGGGATCAACCGTTGCGACTGGGTGGCCGAGGGCATCGTACAGGCGGTCCGGGAAGCCAATTTGAATATCCCGCTGGTGGTGCGGCTGTCCGGTACCAACGTGGAGAAGGGCAAACAGATCCTCGCGGAGAGCGGGCTGCCCTTCATCATGGCCGACACGTTGGCGGAGGCGGCGGGCCAGGCGGTGGCGGCCTGGCGCGCGCATGACGGCGGGCGCCGGAAAAGTTGAAGCGGGTCCCGGATGTCAATCCTCATAGATAAGGATACGCGGGTCATCGTCCAGGGCTTCACGGGCCAGATCGGCACTTTCCACGCCACCGAGATGATCGAATACGGCACCAAGGTGGTCGGCGGCGTTACTCCTGGCAAGGGCGGCTCCATACACCTGGAGCGCCCGGTCTTCAATACGGTCAAAGAGGCCGTGGCGGCCACCGGGGCCACGGCCAGCATCGTCTTTGTGCCGGCGTCTTTCGCCGCCGACTCGATCATGGAGGCGGCGGACGCCAAGCTGAATTACTGCGTGGCGATCACCGACGGGATTCCCGCTCACGACATGATCCGGGTCAAGCGGTACATGATGCGCTACCGGAGAGCGGAGAAAATGATCCTCACCGGCCCCAACTGCGCCGGCACCATCAGCCCTGGCAGGGCCATGCTGGGCATTATGCCGGGACATATCTACATCCCCGGGCCCATTGGGATCGTCAGCCGCTCGGGGACCCTGGGCTACGAGGCGGCGGCGCAGATGCAGGCCCTCGGACTCGGGGTTTCCACCAGCGTCGGTATCGGCGGCGACCCCATCAACGGCAGTTCCTTCCGCGACATGCTGGAATTGTTCGAGCAGGACGACGAGACCAGCGCAGTCGTCATGATCGGCGAGATCGGCGGTCCGCAGGAGGTGGAGGCCGCCTATTTCGCGCGCGACCGCATGAAGAAGCCGGTGATCGGATATATCGCGGGCCTGACCGCTCCCAAGGGCCGCCGCATGGGCCATGCCGGGGCGATCATCTCGGCCTTCGGCGAGAGTGCGGCGGAGAAGGTCGAGGTGCTGCAGGAGTGCGGAGTGGATGTGGCCCCCGACCCTGCCCGGATCGGGGAGACAGTGGCCGCGGTCCTGAAAAAGCAAGATATTTCCCACCCCGCGGCGGGCGCGCCGAGCGCGGAATGAGCGGCAAGCCCCGCGTCGCAGTGACCCGCAGGTGGCCGGAGCAGGCCGAGGCCCGGCTTGCGGAGTTGTTCGACGTGCAACTCAACGAAGACGACCATCCCATGAGTACGGAGGAGTTGCAGGAAGCGATGCGCACCGCGGATGCCGTTTTCCCCACGGTATCCGACCGCATTGACGCCGCGGTCCTGGAGGCGCAGCCGCGGCGGGCGCGCATCCTTGGCAACTTCGGGGTGGGATTCAACCATATCGATCTCGAAGCGGCGCGCCAGGCCGGCATCGTGGTGACCAATACCCCCGAGGTGCTTACCGAATGCACGGCGGACATCGCCATGATCCTGCTGCTCGCGGTGGCGCGCCGCGGCGGCGAAGGCGAACGGCAGTTGCGCGCCGGCCAATGGTCTGGCTGGCGCCCCACCCACCTGCTCGGCACGCGGGTCAGCGGCAAGATCCTGGGCCTGGTCGGGTTCGGGCGCATCGCGCAAGCGGTCGCCAGGCGCGCCTTCTTTGGCTTCGGCATGCGCATTTTGTACTACGACCCTTATATGCAGGAATCGGATGCCGCCAGGGAAGTGCAGGCTGTGCAGATCTCCATTTTGGAGGAACTGCTTGCCCAGCCGGACTTCGTATCGCTACACTGCCCGGGCGGCAAAGAGACGCGCCACCTGCTCAATGGCGAGCGTCTGGCGTTGCTGCAGCCCCACGCCTTTCTGATCAATACCTCGCGCGGCGACGTGGTGGACGAGGACGCCCTGGTCATGGCGTTGCAGGAGGGCAGGATCGCGGGCGCCGGCTTCGACGTTTACGAACAGGAGCCGACGGTGCACCCGGGGCTGTTGCAGCGGGAGAACGTGGTGTTGCTGCCTCATCTCGGCAGCGCCTCGCGGGAGACCCGGGTCGCCATGGGGATGCGGGCGATCGAGAACGTGCAAGCCTTTTTCGCAGGCCAGTCGCCCCCGGACCGCATAGTGTGAGCGAGGTCGCGAGCCCGCCACCTGCCGCTGCATTCCTCCGCCTCCCGATCGATCAGGCTGCCGTTGCGCACGCGCAGCGGTTGGTCAACTCGCTGTACCAGCAGCTGTGTTCGGTAATCCGTGTCCGCCGCCCCGGCATCCTGGAGAGCTTCACCGGCGCAGCCCCGCTGCCGGAAGAGGCCCCGGATAATCTGGTCCACCTGCTGCAAGCGTGGGGCATCTGGTTCCAACTGCTGAATATCGCCGAGGAAAGTGCCGCTGCCAGGCAACGGCGGCAGATGGAGAAGAAGAGCGGCGGACCGGAGTCGGTGCCCGGCACTTTCGCCCGCACCCTGGCCGCGGCGAAGGTCGGCGGCGTCGCTGCCGACACGGTCCAGGCGCTGCTCGACAAAATGCGCATCCAGCCGACCGTTACCGCTCATCCCACCGAGGCGAAGCGCATCACGGTACTGGAGATCCATCGCCGCATTTTCCTGCTGTTGCAGCGCCTGGAAGCGGCGTACTGGACCCCGACGGAACGCCAGTTCCTGTACGAGAGCCTGCACAACGAGATTGACCTGCTCTGGATGACCGGCGAACTGCGGCTGCAACGCCCTACGGTGAAGCAGGAGATCGCCTGGGGGATGCATTTTGCCGGCACCTTGTACCGCAGCCTGCCGTTCGTGCTGGAGCGGCTCAGCTGCGCCCTGCGGCAATATTACCCGGGGCGCCGTTTTCGCATTCCCCCCCTGCTGAGTTTCGTCTCCTGGATCGGCGGCGACCGCGACGGCAACCCCTACGTTACGGAAGAGGCGACCCGGGAGGCGCTGGACAGGGGCCGCCAGGTGGCTCTCGCCCACTACCTCGAGAGCCTCGAGGAACTGCGCGAGCGGCTCAGCGTCAGCGATAAGGCAGTGACGGTAGGGCGGCCCTTCCGGCAGGCGCTGGCCCGTCTGCTGGAATCGCTGGAGACGGGGGCGGCGCAACGTTCCCGCAATCCTGGAGAGGTATTTCGGCAATACGTCACGGGCATGATCTTCAAATTGCGCGCCTCTTCGGCCCCGGCGGCGGCAAAGACGGCGGCGGGCGCCCCCCGCTACGCCAGCGCCGAAGAGTTGCTCGCCGATGTGCGCAACGTGGAGGAAGGGCTGGAACAGGCCGGTTGCGCCAATCTCGCCCGGCAACTGGTGACCCCCCTGCGCCAGCAGGTGGAGGCCTTCCGCTTCTGCACCGCCCGGCTGGATCTGCGCGACAACAGCCGAGTGCTGCGCCGGGCCCTGGAGGGCATCCGTGCCGGCGCTACGGCGCCGCGGGATGCGGGGCGGCGGGACCATGGGCAGGGTGCGGCGCCGGCCCGGGAGCCGGCGGCGGCGGCCGATCTCCGCGACTGGCTGTTGGCGGAACTGGCCCGGCCGTTGCAGAAGCCGCCGGATTTCTCCGGTCTTCGGGAGAGCGACATAGCGCCTCTGCGGGTCTTCCAGCTCATCCGCCGGGCTTACCGGCGCCTGGGCCGCGAGGCGGTGCATCACTTCGTCTTGAGCATGACGCAATCCGTGGAAGACATGCTCGCTGCCTACCTGCTCGCCAAGTATGCCAGGCTGTTCGTGGACCGGGAGGGGAAGGAGGCCTGCTATTTGCCCATCGTGCCTCTGTTCGAGTCCATTGCCGACCTGCGTCATTCGCCCCGGATCATGGCGGAGTTGCTGGACATTCCCATGGTGCGGCGCTCGGTGAAGATCCAGGGAGGCAGCCAGGAGGTCATGATCGGCTATTCGGACTCCAACAAAGACGGCGGCTTCTTTACCGCCAACTGGGAACTGAGCAAGGCGCAGGTGCAACTGCACCGCCTGGGGGAGCGGCGCGGCATCCCCATCGTCTTTTTTCATGGCCGCGGCGGTTCGGTCAGCCGGGGCGGCATCCCCACCGGGCGCGCCATCGCGTCCCAGCCTACGGGTTCCGTCAAGGGCCGGATCCGCATTACCGAGCAGGGCGAGGCGGTCTCTTCCAGATACGGCAACGAGAGCACGGCCCGTTACCAGCTCGAACTCCTGGCTGCCAGCGTGTTGGAGCACTCGCTTGAGGAGCGCGGCGAAGGGGCGCCGCGCCCCCGCCCCGAGTTCGACGAAACGATGGAAGCGCTCTCCAGCCTCGCCTACACGGCCTACCGCAGACTGCTGGAAGACGAGGGCCTGCCCTCCTACCTGCAACAGGCCAGTCCCCTGGAAGAACTGTCGGAAATGAAGATCGGGTCCCGTCCCGCCCGCCGATTCGGCGCCAGCGCGCTCGGCGACCTGCGGGCTATCCCCTGGGTGTTCGCCTGGACCCAGAACCGCCATGCGATCCCCGGCTGGTACGGGATCGGCACCGCCCTGGAAGGTTTTCTCAAGGTGCGCGGCGCCGCCGGCGAAAAATTGCTGCAGGAGATGTTGCGCGAATCGCGGCTGTTCCGCCTCGTCATAGACGAAGCGGAGAAGATGCTGGCCCTGGTCGATCTGGAGGTCGCGGCGGCCTACGCGGACCTGGTGCAGGACCGGGCATTGCGCACCCGCATCTACTCGCAGGTGGAGAACGAGTACCGGCGCAGCCGGAAGGCGATCCTGCTGCTCTGCGGCAGCGAAAGGCTTGCGGCCCGGTTCCCCAGGTTCGGCGCCAGGCTGCAGCGGCGCCTGCCCATTCTCCGCCGGGTCGGAATCCGGCAGGCGGCGCTGGTTCGGGAACTGCGCCGCCAGGGCGGCGCCAGCGAGGTCGGACAGCGGCGTCTTGTCCCGCTGCTGCTTTCTATCAACTGCGTCTCCGCGGGGCTGGGCTCTACGGGATAGCCGCCGCGATGAACCGTTGGCTGATGAAGAGCGAACCGGGCGCCTACTCCATAGACGATCTGGCCGCCCAGCCCGGCCGGCGCGACTGCTGGGACGGCATCCGCAACTACCAGGCGCGCAATTTCATGCGCGACCGGATGCGTACAGGCGACCTGGCCTTCTTCTACCACTCCAGTTGTCCGCGGCCCGGCGTGGCCGGGATCATGGAGATCGCGCGTGCCGCCTATCCCGATCCCACCGCGCACGACCCGCGCTCGAAATACTACGATCCCCGCAGCGACCCGCGGGCGCCGCGCTGGGTCATGGTGGATGTGCGCTTGCGGCGCAAGTTCCGGCGCCTGGTCGCTCTCGCCGAGTTGCGCGCCTGCGCGCCGTTGGCCGGCATGCGCCTGTTGCAGCGGGGCAACCGCCTTTCCATCCTGCCGGTCACCAAGGAAGAGTGGGACATCGTCGTTGCCCTGGCCGCCGGCAAAGGCGCGGGCGGGGAATAGGCGCGGGCAAGCGCGGGGCGGCCGGGCGCAAGCCGTTACGCAAGCGAAGGGAAGCAAAGCGGCTCTCTCTATCTGCCATGCATTCCCTGTTTCGAGCATGTGCAAAAACCCTGCGGGCATCCAGCGAATAAGGCCCACCCCGCCATTCCCATGCCCCCCCTCGCCATTCCTGCGAAAGCAGGAATCCAGCGTATAAAGCGCGCGCTTCGCGCTCCTTCATGACGGATCGAGGGAA
>JAPPPX010000118.1 GCA_028817305.1 Gammaproteobacteria bacterium
CGGATGAGGAGGCCAGCGAGACCTTTACCGTGACCCTCACGGTGAGCGGCGGCGGCGCCGTGGTGGGCGGCACGGGCACGGCGACCGGCACGATCCAGGCCAGCGACCAGCCGGCCGGGCCGCAGGCGGAGGAGCGCATACGCATGGAACAGGCGGCGACGGCGCTGAACCGGGCGGCGGTGGCGCTGTCGGTGCCGGTGATCGCGCGGCGCCTCGATCCGGGGCGCGGCCTGGCGAATCCGGGACTGGCGCTGAACCTGGACGGCCGGCAAGTGCTGTCGCCATCCTCCGGCGCCGGCGGCGCGTCCGGCGCGGCCTCTACCATCGGCGGCGCGTCCGCATCCGGCGGCGCGTCCGTTGCGGCCTCTGCCGCCAGCAGCGCATCCGGCGCCCCGGCGATTGGCCTCCCGCAGGGCCTTGGCGGCGCCGCGTCCACAGCGTCCACAATGTCCACACAGTCCACACCGTCCACCCAGTCCACTGCAACCGCCGCAACCGCCACCGGCGGCCCCTCCCAACCCGGCGCCTCCTCCCTGGACCTGTCCGCCCTGGCGCAGCTGGCGGCAACGCAACTGCAGGGGCTGGACTCCGGCGCATCCGGCGCCGAAAGCCGCCCGCTGCGGCAGTTGCTGGGCCGTTCCGGTTTCTCTGCCACCAGCGAGAGCGACGGCGGCAGCACGCTGTCCCTGTGGGGCCGCGGCAACTACACCTCGCTGGAGGGCGAACCGCTGGAGAGCGGCAACACCTACAAATACAATGGCGACAGCTACGGCTTTTACCTGGGCCTGGACGGGCGCTACGACGAATATCTGCTGGGCGTGGCCGTGGGCTACACGGCGGGCGACGTGAGGCTGCGCACGGTGAGCGGCCCGTCGGCGGCGGGAGCGCCGGATCGCAGCGATTTCGAGAGCGAGCTGGTGTCGGTGTATCCGTATGCGGCCTGGCAGCCCTCGGAGCGTCTGAGCGTGTGGCTGCTGACGGGCTACGGCCAGGGCGAGCTGGAGATCGAGGAACGGAGAGACGCGATGACGCGCAAGGCGACCAGCGACACGGATTTGTGGCTGGGCGCGACGGGACTCAGCTGGCGCTGGCCCACGGCGGGCGGGCTGGACCTGTTGCTGCGCCTGTCGGCGGCGGCGCTGCATGGCGAGACGGACGGCGGGCGCTTTGACGACGACATGCCCTACGATCGGACGGAGACGGACGCGCAGCAGTTGCAGGGCGAGATGGAGCTGGGCCAGGTCTTCGGCTTCGAGGATGGCGGCCGCTTGCGTCCCTACCTGCGGGCGGGGGCGTCTTACGACTTCGGCGACGGCGCGCGCGACACGGTGACGGGAGAGTTCGGGACGGGCTTTCAGCTGCACTGGCCGCGCGCGGGTCTGGAGACGGAACTGGAGATTCAGGCGCGTCTGGCCAGCAAGGGCGACCGCGACTACCAGGAATACACGGGCACGGGCACGTTGCGCTACGACCTGGGCGGCGACCGCCGCGGCTTGCAATTATCGTTGCGCCCGAGCCTGGGTCTGGCGCGGGGTCTGGCGCTGGACGGTCTGGGCGCTTCAGGCGCGTCGGGCGTGGCGCTGGACGGCGGCGCCTTTGGCGGCGCTGGGGCGCCGGGCGCGGTTGGGGGCGGCGCCGTTCCTGGCAAGGGTCTGGGCTTGCAGAGCGAGTTGGCGTATGGCATCGGCGGCGCGCGTTTGACGCGCGGTCTGCCGGGGCTGTTGACGCTGTACGGGGAGAGCGGCTTGGCGTCGGGCGCGAGCAGTTACGGCGGCGGGCTGCGCTTCGATGCGGAGCGCTTCCTGCTGGATGCGGGGCTGCAACGCGACAGCGGCGCCGACTCCGACACCGAGTTCCTGCTGCAGGGCGTACTCCGTTTCCGATAGTTTCCGATAGCGATAGCCGCCGCGCCCTGCTGTCTTCCGTTGCCTTGGCGCTTCCGTGTCGGCTGCCTGGCTTTCGCGGCAATCCGCCGAACGGGCGAGGGAAGCCCCGGAGCATGGCGGGGCGGGGCGCGGTGAGCGCAGGACCGCCATGAACCGGAACGATACGGACGCGGTGCAGGATTACCTGCTGGCGTTGCGCGAGCGGATCGCCGCCGCCCTGGGGGAGTTGGAGCGGGGCCTGGAAATCCGCAAGGATCCCTGGCAAAAACCGCGCCTGGGCACAGGCGAAAGCTGGGCCTTGCGCGGCGAGGAAGTGTTCGAGAAGGGCGGGATCAACTTTTCCCGCGTCCGGGGGGAGGGCTTGCCCCCCGCCGCCACTTCGCAACGTCCGCAACTCGCCGGGGCTTCCTTCGAGGCCGTCGGGCTTTCCCTGATCCTGCACCCGCATAACCCGTATGTGCCCACGGTGCATACCAATCTGCGCTTTTTTCAAGCGGCGAAAGAGGGGACGACGGCGGCCTGGTGGTTCGGCGGCGGCTTCGACCTGACCCCCTGCTACGGCTTCGAGGAGGACGCGCGCCACTGGCACCGCACGGCGCGCGCCGCCTGCCTGCCTTTCGGCGCCGAGGTCTATCCTCGCTGCAAGCGCTGGTGCGACGAATACTTCCATATTCGCCACCGGGGCGAACCGCGCGGGATTGGCGGCTTGTTCTTCGACGATCTGCACGAGTGGGGCTTCGAGCGTTGCTTCGCCTTCGCGCGCAGCGTCGGAGATCACTTTCTGCCCGCTTACCTCCCCATTGCGGAGCGGCGGCGGGACACGCCCTACGGCGAACGGGAGCGGCAGTTTCAGTTGTACCGCCGGGGACGCTACGCCGAGTTCAACCTGGTATATGACCGCGGCACCTTATTCGGCCTGCAATCGGGCGGGCGGGCGGAATCCATACTCATATCGCTGCCGCCGCTGGTGCGCTGGATTTACGACTGGCAGCCGGAGGCCGGCAGTCCCGAGGCCCGGCTGTACACGGACTTCCTCCGCCCCAGAGACTGGCTATCTGTCATTCCGGCGAAAGCCGGAATCCCGCGCAAATAGAGCGCGGAACGCGCACATACGAGCGCTGGCGTCGGCAGGAGGCGGCGCGAGTTTAAGACTGTCCGCCGCGCCCGCGCTCCGCTCTGAAGGAGCGCGAAGCGCGCGCTTTATACGCTGGATTCCTGCGCGGATTTCAGGCTGCCTCTTTTTTTATCCGCCATTCCTGCGAAAAGCCTGCCCCTGGCTTGAACAGGGGCAGGAATCCAGCGCAAATAGAGCGCGGAACGCGCACATACGAGCGCTGGCGTCG
>JAPPPX010000032.1 GCA_028817305.1 Gammaproteobacteria bacterium
CGGCGGCGCCAGGCGGGAGAGCGGGTTTTCGGGGGCGACGAAAGGGCTCAGTCGGACTTGGGAAGCCCGGCCAGCACCAGGGAAAAATAGCGGTTGGCGGGCTGATAGTGCGCGTCCACCTGCAGGCCGCAAGATTCCAGCAACTCGTGCAGCCCCCGGTAGGTGAACTTGCGGCTGATCTCGGTCAGGATCTTCTCGCCCTGGGAAAGCCGCAGCGTTTCGTCCAGGGACTCGAAACGCACTTCCTGGTCTTGTTCGGATACCAGATGCGTTTCCACCCGCTCAAGAGATTCGTTGTACCGGGCGTGATGGCTGAATCTTTCGCGTTTGAAATTCGCGCCCACCTCGCGGTTCAGTACCTGCAGCATGTTCAGATTAAAGTCGGCGGTGAGCCCCTGGGTGTCGTTGTAGGCGGCATTCAGCACGTCCGTCTCTTTCGCCCGGTCGGCGCCCAGCAGCAGATGATCCCCGTCTTGCATGCAGTCTCGGATGTCGCATAGCAGGCTATATGCCTCCTCCTGGCGCAGGTTGCCGATGGTGCCGCCCAGGAATACGAACAGCCGGCCGTCGGCGCACTGCGGCAGGTTTTTCAGGCCGGCGTTGTAGTCTCCCAGCAACGGCGCGACATCAAGCCAGCCGTACTTGGCCCGCAATGTGGCGCTGGTATCCAGGAGCACGCCCTTGCTCACGTCGAACGGGGCGTAACAGCATTCCAACTCCTGCTGTTCGCAGGCGTCAAGCAAGTGTCGCGTTTTGTACGAGTTGCCGCTGCCCAGTTCCAGAATTTGCGCCGGCCCGGTCTTGGAAATAATCTCGGGGGCGTGGTCCCGCAACAGGGCGTCCTCGGTGCGCGTGGGGTAGTATTCCGAGGTCTCGCAGAGCCGCTCGAACAACCGGGAACCGTGGTCGTCGTAGAAATACTTGCAAGGAATGGATCGAGGCGGCGGTCCCAGCAAATGCTGCCGTATATCCTGGCCTATATCCGGTAATTCCCGGCTGGGAAGTACATGGACGCACCCCTCCGAGTGGGGCACGGCTATAGTCTCTGACATTGAATTGCCTGCCTGGTCAAGGTGTATTGTAACCCGCAATCGCGGCCGATTGCGGCTGCCCGGCAGTATAGCATATTATTTCCCGCCTGGGCCGCACTTGGGGCCGCACCGGGAGCCGCACCGGATTTCGGGCGTGAATAGGGCAGTTGCGATGCCCGGTCTGGAGGAAGTTGCACTATGGCGGAGAAAAGCAAGATTTATCCCGTGTCTGCGGAAGTGCGCGGCCATGCGCATATTGACAGCGAGCGATATCTGGAAATGTACCGGCGCTCTCTGGAGGATTCGGATGCTTTCTGGGCGGAACAGGCGGAGACGTTCCTGGCTTGGTCCAGGAAGTGGGATAAGGTCCAGGAGTGGGATTACCGGGATGCCGGCATCAAATGGTTCCTGAACGGCAGGCTCAATGTCGCCGCCAATTGCCTGGACCGGCACTTGGCGGCAAGCGCCGACCGGGTGGCTATTATCTGGCAGGGGGAACAGGAGGAAAAGCAGCGGCTGCTCACCTTCCGCGAGTTGCATGAGGAAGTATGCCGTTTTGCCAATGCGCTCAAGGCCCGCGGGGTCGGCAAGGGAGACCGCGTCTCCATCTACATGCCGATGGTCCCCGAGGTTGCCGTCGCCATGCTCGCCTGCGCCCGCATCGGGGCGGTTCACTCGGTAGTTTTCGGAGGCTTCTCCGCCGAAGCGCTGCGCGACCGAATATTGGATTCCGGCTGCCGGGTCGTGATCACGGTGGACGAATGCCAACGCGGCGGCCGCAAGCTGCCCTTCAAGCAGAAGGTCGATCAGGCGGTTGCCTCGTGCCCGGACGTGCATACCGTGTTCGTGGCGCGCTTATCCGGGGGGCGCATTGATTGGCAGGAACAGCGGGATGTCTGGTACCGCGAAGCGGTGCAGGCGGCCGCCGCCGATTGCCCGCCCGAGGAAATGGATTCCGAAGACCCCCTGTTTGTCCTCTACACCTCGGGTTCCACCGGCAAGCCCAAGGGCGTCCTCCACACCACGGGCGGCTACCTGCTGTATGCCGCCATGACCCACAAGTACGTGTTCGATTACCATCCCGGCGACATCTACTGGTGCACGGCGGACGTGGGCTGGGTCACCGGCCACAGCTACGCCATATACGGTCCTCTTTGCAACGGCGCCACGACGCTGATGTTCGAGGGGCTGCCCACCTATCCGCATCCGGGAAGGTTCTGGGAGCTGGTGGAGAAATACCGGGTCAACATCTTCTACACCGCGCCCACCCTGATCCGTTCCCTGATGCAGGCCGGCGACGATCACGTCAAGCGTTGCGACCGATCCAGCCTGCGCGTACTGGGTACGGTAGGGGAGCCGATCAACCGGGAGGCATGGGAGTGGTACTACCATGTCGTCGGCGAAGGCCGTTGCCCCATTATGGATACCTGGTGGCAGACCGAAACGGGCGGCATCCTGATCACCCCGCTGCCCGGCGTCACCGCTCTGAAGCCCGGCTCCGCCTCCCAGCCCTTCTTTGGGGTCGAACCGGCGCTGCTGGACGTGGAGGGCCGCGAGATAACGGAGCCCAACGTCAAGGGCAACCTGGTGATGAAGCGCTCGTGGCCCGGGCAGATGCGCACCGTTTACGGCGACCACCAGCGCTTTGTGGAGACCTACTTCTCCGCCTATCCCGGTTACTACTTTAGCGGCGACGGGGCGACCCGGGACGAAGACGGCTACTACTGGATTACCGGCCGCGTGGACGACGTGATCAATGTCTCGGGGCACCGTCTGGGCACGGCCGAGGTCGAGAGCGCCCTGGGTCAGCACCATGCCGTGGCCGAATCCGCGGTGGTTGCCTGCCCGCACCGGCTGAAGGGACAGGGCATCTATGCCTACGTCACGTTGAAGGCGGGTCACGAGGCCACCGACGATCTGCGCCGCGAACTGGTGGCCAAGGTAAGGGAGATCATTGGCCCGGTAGCCACGCCGGACCGGATTCAATGGGCGCCGGGCCTTCCCAAGACCCGTTCCGGGAAGATCATGCGCCGCATTCTGCGCAAGATTGCCGCCGACGAAACGGAAAACCTGGGCGACATCACCACGCTGGCGGATCCCGCGGTAGTGGAACAGCTGATCGAAAACCGCCAGACGGACTGAGGCCGCGGCAAAGTAGCGATGCCCTGTTGTCCGGGA
>JAPPPX010000061.1 GCA_028817305.1 Gammaproteobacteria bacterium
CAGACCCCCGCTGCCCGGCGCGCAACCCGCCGCAACAGGCCGTCCCATCCGAAACGGACATAGCGCAAGACCGCGGGAGTCCCCTGGATTGCATTTGCCATTCGAATCCGCGCAATATGGCGCCCTATGCTTTCCCCCCCGGAGCCATCGCCAACGATCCCGCCCCGCGTCGCATGAGCGGGGGAGCTTGCAACCGCACCGCCGCAGCACATGCGGCGCGGCAGGAAGCCGGCATGGACCTGTCCTCGCCGTTTTGGAGCCGGGGTCTGCCGGACTTCGCCGACATACGCCCCGGGGAGGTCGAGGCCGTAATGGATGGCCTCCTCGAAAGCAATCGGCAACAACTCGGCGCGCTGCTGCAATCTCCCCAAATTCGCTCCTGGGGAGGGCTGGCGCGCGTCGAGGCGCTCCACGAGCGGCTGCACCGTACGTGGGCGCTGGTGCAACATCTGCGTGCCGTCGCCGACAGCAAGGATCTGCGCCAGGCTTACGATGCCTGCCTGCCCAAGTTGTCCGCCTATGAAATGGCCGTAGGGCAGAACGAGGAGTTGCACCGGGCATACCAGGCGGTGCGGGAGGGCCCGGAGTACGGACGGCTCTCCCCGGCGCGCCAGCGAGTAGTGGAGAACGCCCTGCGCGACTTCCACCTGGCCGGCATCCATCTCTCCAAAGACGGAAGGAGACGGCTGCAAACAATCCACCGCAGGCTTGGCCAGCTCGAAGCGCAATTCGAAGAAAACCTGCTGGATGCGGCCAATGCCTGGCACCTGCGGATAACCGACGAGCGCAAACTGAGGGGCTTGCCGGCGCTGACCAAAAACCATGCCTTGCGGGCGGCACGCGAGAAGGGCTTGCCGGGCTGGCTATTGACGCTGGACGACCCCTGCTGCCTATCGGTCTTACGGTATGCCGACGACCGCGATTTGCGGGAGTCGCTCTACCGGGCGCATGCGACGCGAGCCTCGGATCAGGGGCCCGGCGCGCGCCGCTGGGACAATTCCGGAGTAATGGAAGAAATCCTGAGACTGCGCGGCGACAAAGCGTCTCTTCTGGGATTTCCCAGCTACGCCCACTACTCAATGGAACGAAAAATGGCCAAAAACCCGGAAGAAATTCTGCGCTTTCTGGGAAAATTGGCAACCTGCGCCCGCCCGGCGGCGGTCGGCGAATTGCGGGAATTGCGGTCCTTTGCCAAAGCTCGATTCGGTCTCGGGACGCTCGCAGCCTGGGATATCCCTTATTATTCGGAAAAGCTTCGTCATCACCGATACCGGTTTTCCGGAGAGCGGCTGCGTTCCTACTTTGCCGTGCCCCAAGTGCTGAAAGGGATGTTCCGGATCGCGCGGCGACTCTTCGGGATCGAGGTCCTGGAAGCGGAGAAATTTCCCCCCGCATGGCATCCCAGCGTACGCCTCTACCGCGTTGCGGACGAAACGGGCCGTGAGTACGGTTGCTTTTACCTGGATCTCTATACCCGTCCCCGCAAGCAGGGCGGGGCCTGGATGGAGCATCTCCGCAATCGGCAGCGTGTCGCCGGAGAGTTGGAGCGCCCGGTGGCGTGCCTGACGACAAATTTCGCGCCGCCGCTCAAGGGACGCCCGGGGCTCCTCGCCCACGATGAAGTGGAAACGCTGTTTCACGAATTCGGCCATGTGTTGCACCACCTGCTGACCGAGGTGGAAGAAAGCGGAGTGTCCGGGATCGACAGCGTCCCCTGGGATGCGGTGGAGTTGCCGAGCCAACTCCTGGAGAACTGGTGCTGGGAACGCGACGCATTAGCCCTGTTCGGGCGGCATTACCGGACCGGGAAACCCATCGGCGAGGGGCTTTTGCGGCGCATATTGGCGGCTCGCAACTTTCAGGCGGGTATGCAAACGGTTCGCCAGGTCGAACTGGGCCTCTTCGACCTTCGCCTGCATCTCCGGCAAGGGAACCTGGACAACGAAGAAATCCAGTCCCTCCTGGACAAGGTGCGCAAACAAACGGCGGTCGTATTTCCCCCTCCGTACAATCGCTTTCAACACGGCTTCTCGCATATTTTTGCGGGGGGATACGCGGCAGGATACTACGGCTACCAGTGGGCGGAGACGATGGCAGCGGACGCATTCTCCCGTTTCGCGGCAGAGGGGCTCTTCGACCGCCGAGTCGGAGAGGAGTTTCTGCGCTCCGTGCTGGCACGGGGAGGGGCGGAAGAACCGCGGGAACTGTTCGTGCGGTTCCGCAACCGGGAGCCCAGCATACAGCCGCTCCTGGACCGTATCGGGCTCGCGGGCGAAGCGTGATTCCGCGGCGCGGTCAGCGACCGGCTTTTCCCCCTGCAACCGGAATTGCAATCCTTGTCCGCCTTTAAGATTGCCACCTGGAATGTAAATTCCCTGCGGGTGCGCTGGGAACAGGTCGGCCAGTGGCTGAGAGCGGAAAAGCCCGACATCCTGGCCCTGCAGGAGACCAAAACGACCGACGCGGCGTTCCCGGAAAAAGAGGTTGCCGCCCTGGGCTACCACGCCGCCTTTTACGGGCAGCCCGCATACAACGGTGTTGCGACCCTGAGCCGCACCCCCGCCGCGCGCGCGGCGGGGGGCATACCCGGCTATGACGACCCCCAGCGCAGAGTCCTTTGCTCGTGGTACGAAAAGCAACGCATCGGCGTACTGAACCTCTATGTGCCCAACGGCGCCGAGGTCGGGGCGAAAAAATACCGCTACAAACTGGATTGGCTGGATCGCGTTATCGAATATGCCGCGCGCCTGACCGCACAGGACCGATGGATCGTGCTGGGAGATCTCAACATCGCACCCGAAGACCGCGACGTGCACGACCCGGCGCTGTGGGCGGGCAAGATCCTGGTCAGCGGGCCGGAGCGCCTGCGCTTTCGGCAATTATTGCAACAAGGGAAACTGCAGGATTGCTTCCGCTCCTTCGAGCAGGAGGCGAACAGCTTCACCTGGTGGGACTACCGGGGGGGTTCCTTCCGACGCAACCGCGGTCTGCGAATCGATCATATCCTAGCGAACCGCGCCTGGGCCGCCCATTGCCAGGAGTGCCGCATTGACAAAGTGCCGCGCAGCTGGGAGCGGCCCTCCGACCACGCGCCCGTAGTCGCCGTCTTCGAGCAAAAATAAACCGGAGACGGGAGCGGGAGCCATGCATTTCAGGCAATGAAAGGAGCGCGAAGCGCGCGCTTGATATGCGGGATTCC
>JAPPPX010000164.1 GCA_028817305.1 Gammaproteobacteria bacterium
GCGAAGCACTTTCTTGACGTATTCCGGCACCTCTTCCCGCAGCTTTGCCGCTTCTTCTACCAGCATGTCGTATTCGGCGGCTTCTTTGCCGGACCACAGGAGATCAAGCCTTCGAATATCTCGCATAGCAATATGCGTATATTTTTCTGGGAAAGCCCAGTAACAGGAACGGCAGGCGGTAATTCGCCTTTTCCGCCAATTTGCACAATTTTCGCAACTCCAGGATTTTGCCCTGTTTGCGGAAACGCATAACAACATATAGTCGTTTACATTTTCAGACAGGCCACCTTTGTCCCCCGCAATCTCAAATGGGATTCTGTGATCGATTTGCAATTCTCTTACTGGGAACGGTTCAAGATAAATATTGCATCGCGAGCCATATTTTCCCACCAGTGCATCTTTTAGCCTGGATGAAAATGCCGTACGGCCCGATAGTTGAGTGACCCGTATTTCTGACGGGGCGCCAAATTTATAAGCGGCAATTTTTCTACCATCCGTTCCTGTTACACGAAACGTTTTTACAGGAATGCCGTTCTCTCGAACATCTCTTATTGCCCGTGGCGGATGATTATAGCCGTATATGTCTTTAAGTTCCTCTGTAGTTATCTGGCCATACTTAAGAATATGTTCAATTACCGTCTTCGGCCGTTTTGCCTTGATGCTTTTCAATAGTTTCAAAAACCATGTTGGATAGCGATATTTCCTCATGAAAAAACAAGCTTTTGCTGCTTATAATTAGCCTTATTAATAACTTTGGGCGCATCCTGTTCCAACCTCTCTACCAAGGCTGGCGACAGATACAATGATTCGATCGTCTCATCATTGCTTCCCAGAAGCGTTGCCTAGCTTGATCTACCCGCGCATATATACAGATGTTTTAGAGCAAGGTTCCCGGGCAAAATTTTACCATGCGTTTTTTCTCCAGTAATGCCGTCATAACTGATAATGTAGGAAATATCGCTTTTATTCATTACGGACAGCGCATCTGCAAAATCATTGTATGCAAGCCCATTACAGTATCTATGGTCCCTCGTGAAGGACGTTCCCTGGTACGGTGGATCCATGTAAACCAAATCATCCTTTTTCGCCCTCTTTACCGCTTCACGAAAATCAATAGCGGAAACAGCGGTTTTTTTCGCCAGCAAATAGGAAACACCCATAATATTCTTCTTCATCGCGCTCGGACGCATTCCCGAACGCCGATTATCCGCGCTCTGGTTAAACGACCCATCGGAGCTGTACCTTACTGATCCTTTAACGATTCGGGCAAGCAAATAAAGCAGATGGTGCGGCTGATGGGTAGAATTGAATTGGTCCCGAATACGCAAGAAGTAATTTTTCCTGTCCGGGTGTTGTACATGCCACATCCTCTCATATTTACTGGCTAACCGACTTGGCCTATCAAGTATTTCCCGCCACAAATCCATTAGCGGTTTGTTCAAGTCATTGAGCAAAACCCGTTTCGCCAACCCGTGGGCGGCGGCGGCAATAGAAACCGCACCGGCGCCGCAGAACGGCTCAATAAGACAATCCACTTTGCCGGGGAAATGCAGAAGAATATGCTTTGCAATGCTGCGCTTACTGCCCTGATAAGGGAACGGGTGAGGAATGTGCATGCCTGGGAACGGCCTCATGCGCCGATTGTACCGTATTCCTCCTTGCAGCAGTTTTTTTCAGTGGCTGTGGCGAGCGCCTCCTGCCGCTTGCCAGCGGCAGCAACCGGAATTCCCAACCGTCCGGCAAAATACGCGATAATTCTCATATGCCCCCAAGCTCGCGCAATCCCCGCAACCGGCGGCAGGCCCGCAAGGTCGCGCCGCTATGCCGCGGCCTCCGGTTCTTCCCCAAGCGGCAATTCCCGCAACAGGCGGTCGGCAGCGCCGCGATGACGGGCGACGATCTCCCGGCCGTTGCCGCCGGCCAGGCGGCGCAATACCTCGTCTGCCAACAACTGAGAGACCCGCCCCGCCAGCTCCCGGTAGTCGCACACGATCCAGGCGGCGCCCGCCTCGCGCAGCAACCCGACCACCGAGGAAAAATTGGCATAATGCGGACCGGCAATCACCGGCACCCCCAGGGCCGCGGGCTCCAGCGGATTCTGTCCGCCGTGCGTAACCAGGCTGCCGCCCACGAAGGCCACCTCGGAGGCGGCGTAGAACAAGGGCAGTTCTCCCAGGGTGTCGAGCAACAGCACAGGTTCCGTAAGTGGCCCGCGCGAACCCTGACTACGGCAAACGACCCGCGGGTATCCGGCACGGCGGCATTCCTCCAAAACCCGTTTCTGGCGCCAGGGATGGCGCGGAGCCAGGATCAGCAGCGACCCGGGATGCTCGGCCTCTACCAGGCGGAAAGCTCGCAATACCTGCCGCTCTTCTCCTTCGTGGGTGCTGGCGGCGATCCAGGCGACCCGGTCGTCGAAGAGTTCGTGCCGCAGGCGGAGCGCGTCTTCCTCCATGTCCGGGGGAAAGGCGATATCGAATTTGAGATTGCCGGTGACCCGCAGCTTGGATGCCGGAACGCCCAGTTCCCGGTAGCGGCTGGCGCTTTGATCGTCCTGGGCTGCGACCAGCGACACGGCCTCGAATGTCTCCCGGAACAAGGCGGGCAGGCGCCGGTAACCGGCCAAAGAGCGGTCGGAAAGCCTGGCGTTGGCCAACACCAGAGGGATGCCCCGGTCGCGACAGGCGGCAAACAGGTTTGGCCAGATCTCCGTTTCCATGACGATCGCCAACTCTGGCCGGCAGCGGTCAAGAAAAGAAGCGACCGCAAAGGAGAGGTCGAAAGGCAGATAGGCGAAATCCATATCCATGGCGTCGCCCAGACGGGCCAGGATACGGGCGCCGCTGGGCGTCGTGGTGGTCACCAGCAGGCGGCGCCCGGGAAAGCGTTCGGGCAGGCGCTGCAACAGGGGGCGCGCCGCCTGGATCTCGCCTACGGAGACGGCATGCAACCAGATCCGGCCGGCAGCCGGCGCGCGCAAACGGGCGGGACAGCCAAAGCGCTCTGCCCAACCGTGCAGGTAGCCGCGGTCCCGCGTGCCGAGCAGCGACAAGCGCAGCAGGGCCACGGGCAGCAGACACCAGGCGCACAGGTTGTACCATCGGCGCGCGCTCATGAGGCGCCCCCTGCCCTGCCGCAAAAGGTTGCTCCGGCGCCGACCCGGGCTGGCGGGAGAAGCCGGTGCGCATAGCGACAGCCTGGGCGTTGCATTGCGGCCTGCTGCCCCTGCTTGCCGCGGCGACCGTTGCCGCCGCCGAGCCTGCGCCGCGCGCCTTCGAAGCCCACTACCTGCTTGAGCGCAACGGCCTGCTGGTCGCCCGCATAAAACGACAGCTTCGCGTACGAGCGGACGGCGTCTTTGTCTTCCGTTCGGAGGCACGGCCGGCAGGAATCGCCGCCGTGCTGTTCGGAAAAGTGCGAATCACCGAACAAAGCCTGCTGGCGCCCCATAGCGGCCGTTTGTTGCCGCGGTACTACTCGTACCGGCGCGAGGGACACCGCCCCCGGCAACGGCGGGCGGCGTTCGACTGGGAACGCGGGGAACTGATTCTCGGCGTTCAAGGGGAACGGCGCCTGTCCCTGAAATCCGAGGCGCCGGTCTTCGACCGGCTGTCCGGCGAACTGAGCGTGATCGGCAAGCTGCGCCGCGCCGGCGAGCGACGGGAATGGCTTTACCTGCTGACCGAAGGCAAGAAGGTCAAGGAATACCTCTTTCGCCTGCAAGCGAAGGAGTGGCTGGACGTGAAACCCTGGGGGCGCCTGCAGACCCTGCGCGTACTGCGGCGGCAGCGCCATAGCGAAGGCAAGCGAAAGACGCTCTCCTGGCATGCGCCGCAGCTGGACTACCTGCCGGTGCGAACCGAAACCACGGAGAAAAACGGCGACCTCTACGTGAGTACGCTGGAGACATTCCGCCCGGCAGCCGGCCCGGATGGCGGCGCTGGCGACGCGGCGCCTAAGAACCCTGCAAATAGCGTTCCAGCTCCGGGGGAGACAGATACCCGGGCAACTCCTGGCCGTTCTGCAGATAGATAGCCGGCGTACCCCGGACCCCGAAGCCGCGGCCGATTTCGAGGTGGCGGGAAACCGGATTGTCGCAGCGACGGCTCTCCACCGCCCTGCCGCTCTTGGCCAGGGTAAGCGCCTCGCGGCGGTCTTGCGCGCACCAGATCGATTCCATAATGCGGCGGGTCTTCTCGGCATCGCCGATCACCGGAAACGCCAGGTAGCGGACGCCGATTCCCCGCCGGTTCAGCTCCGGGACTTCCCGGTGCAACCGCCGGCAATAACCGCAGTTCACATCCGTGAACACATAGATGAAATGGCGCGGATGCGGCGGCGAGAACTCGATCAGATCCTGCGGCGGAATGTTGCGCAGCCGCTCGGCGCGCAATTCGCCGCGCCGGGCCTCGCTGAGATTGGCCCGTCCCTGCAAATCAATCAGGTCGCCGCGCAACACGAAGCGGCCATCCTCGCTCATATACAGCAGCTCCGTGCCCAACTGCAGTTCGTAGAGACCGGCCATGGGAGTGGCACGGATACTGGTAAGCTGCAATTCCGGGAACACTTTCGACACCTGCTTGGAGAGCCGGGCGCGGGTCTCCGCATCCGGTTCGGCCGCCATGGCGGCAAAGGGCGCCAGCAACAGCAGCAACGCCGCCGAAGGCAGAATGCGGCGGCCGTTCCTCCGGGTACCGTTCATCCGTGCCTTTATCCGCGGGGATGATGCGTGGCGTGCAGGCGCTTCAGCCGCTCGCAGGCCACGTGCGTGTAGATCTGCGTGGTGGAGACGCTGCTGTGTCCCAGAAGCAGCTGCACGGCGCGCAGGTCCGCCCCGTGGTCCAACAGGTGGGTGGCGAAGGCATGGCGCAGAGTATGCGGAGTCAGGGAGCCGGGCGCCAGGCCGGCCTGGATCGCATACCGCTTGATCAGATGCCAGAAGGTCTGGCGGGCCATCGCCCGCCCGCGGCGGGCAGGGAAAAGCACGTTGGAAGAGGCCCCAGCCAGCAGTAGCGGGCGCGCCTCGGCGAGATAGCGCTGCAACCACTCCACCGCGGGGTCGCCCAGGGGAATCAGGCGCTCCTTGCCGCCCTTGCCCACAATCCGCACCAAGCCCTGACGCAAGCCGAGTTGCCCCAACTGCAAACCTACCAGCTCCGAGACGCGCATCCCGGTCGCGTAGAGCACCTCCAGCATGGTGCGGTCGCGCAATCCCCGCGGCGCGGAGAGCGCGGGCGCCGCCAGCAACAATTCCACTTGGCGCTCGCTCAAGCCCTGCGGCAGACGGCGCCCCAGCCGCGGAGATTGCACGTGCGCCGTAGGATCCCGTTCGAGTTGCCCCTGCCGCGCCAGGCGACGGTAGAAGCGCCGCAGACAGGAGAGCCGCCGTGCCCGGCTGCGCGCCGACCCGGAGACCGGATCGCCCAAGTAGGCGTACAGGTCGGCAGGCGCGGCGGCCAGCAAGTGCCCGCCCCGTTGCCGCAACCAGGCGCAAAAGCTCCGCAAGTCGCCGCGATAGGCGGCCAGAGTATTCTCGCTTAATCCTTTTTCCAGCCAAAGCTTATCCAGAAAGTCATCTATCGAATCATGTTCCGATGTGCTTTTCTCAGGCACCCTGTTATCAGGAAAGCCACCCTTAGACAAACCGCAATATCCCCTCGTGCCCCTCGTGCCCCTCGTGCCCCTCGTGCCGGAGCAGCCAATCCTTGCGCGCAAGCCCTTGCGAGTAGCCGCCGCTACCGGTAGCCGCCACCACGCGGTGACAAGGTATCAGGATCGGGATGGGATTGGCCCGGCAGGCGCCGCCCACTGCCCGGCTCCCCGTACCCAGGGAGCGCGCCAACTCGCCGTAGCAGCGCGACTGCCCCGGGGGTATGGCGCATAACGCCCGCCATACCCGCTGTTGGAAGCTCGTACCCTCGGGCGCCAGCGGCAACCGCGGGAAGGCGGCGGGACGGCGGAAATAGGCGCGCAACGCCCCTATCGCCCGTTGCACGACCGGTTCGCCCGCCAAAGATGCGGGATTCGATGAGGGAGGCGGCACCGACACATTATAAAACCAGAGGCGCCGCAGGCGCCCATGCGTCCAGCGCATACCCAAAGCGCCCAGGGAAGTATCCAGGCTACAGGTTCCGGAGACCGGGCGGCGCGCGTTCATCGCATTACTTCTTAGCGGCCGGAATCTTCTCCCGGATACGAGCTGCCTTGCCGCGCCGTTGCCGCAGGTAATACAGCTTGGCACGGCGCACCCGGCCCCGGCGCTTAACCTCAATGTCGCCGATCAAGGGGCTATAGACCTGGAAAACGCGCTCCACGCCTTCGCCGTAGGAGATCTTGCGCACGGTCAGGGAAGAGTTAAGCCCGCGTCGGCGCATGGCGATCACCGCCCCCTCGAATAACTGGATGCGCTCCCGCCCGCCCTCGCGGACGCGGACCTGCACGACCACGGTATCCCCCGGCCAGACCTCCGGCAGTTTCCGTCCGGCCATACACTCTTGTTCCCACTGCTCTACGATGTTCATCGTCCCGCCTCCTGTCCTGCAATCGGCCGCTCGCAAAGATAAGCCGCAAGCAGCTCGCGCTGCTCGGCGTCCAGTTCCCGCTCCAGCAACAGTTCCGGCCGCCGTTGCCACGTGCGCCCCAGGGCCTGGCACAAGCGCCAGCGGCGAATGCGATCGTGATCGCCGCTCAACAGCACCTCCGGCACCTGCAAGCCCTCGACTTCGCGGGGGCGGGTATATTGCGGATACTCCAGCAAATCCGCAGCAAAGGAATCCTCGCTGGCCGCCGCCTCATGTCCCAGGGCGCCCGGCAACAAACGGGTGACCGCATCAATCAGCACCAGCGCCGCCGGCTCGCCGCCGCTCAGGACATAGTCGCCGATTGACCACTCTTCTTCCACCTCCAGCGCGATGAGGCGCTCGTCAACCCCTTCATAGTGCCCGGCCAGCAGGATCAGGGCCGGGCGGCGGGCCAGCTCGGCCACGCCGCGCTGGTCCAGGCGGCGCCCCTGCGGACTGAGATAGATTACCGACGCCTCCGGGCCCAGGCCTGCCCGCGCCGCCGCCAGCGCGGCGCGCAAAGGCGGCGCCATCAAAACCATGCCGGGCCCCCCGCCGTAGGGGCGGTCGTCCACGCTGCATTGCGGCTCCGGCGCATAGTCGCGCGGGTTCCAGGTCCGCACTTGCAGCAAACCGGCGCGAATGGCGCGCCCCACGATACCGCCGCCGCTGAGAGGCGCGAACATCTCCGGGAACAGAGTAACGACGCCAAAACGCATTCAGGCCGGCGCCTCCCAGCATACCCGCACGACTCCTGCCTGCAGATCCACAAGCTCGACGACCGATCCCGGCACCCACGGGATCAGGTATTCCCGCTCGCCGATAACCTGCAAGACATCCTGGGCGCCGGTCTCCAACAGGCGCTCGATGCGCCCCAGGCTGCGCCCCTGCCGATCCCGCACCCGCAGACCGATCAGGTCGTGCCAATAATACTCTCCCGCCGCCGGGGGCGGCAGGGCGGCGCGGGGCACTGCGATCCGCGCTCCCAACAGGGCCCGGGCCTGCTCCCGGTCCGTAACCCCGTCCAGATAGGCCACCAGACCGCGGCCATGGCGGGCGCCGCGCGCGCGTATTGCCTGCATTGAGCCGTCATCGCCGCACAACAGCCAGTCGCGATAGGCCAGGATATTCTCTGGCGGCCGGGTGTGCGAGAGCACCCGCACCCCCCCGCGCACGCCGTAAAGACCGTTGATCCGCCCCAGCGTTACCGGCGGGGAATCCACGGGCGGAACCGGCCCTGCCGAGGGCGCCGTAGCGACGGCTGTGGCAGCCATGGCGGCCGAATCAGGCCGCGGCGGCGGCCTTCGCCTGCGCGAGCAAGCGCAAGACCCGGTCCGATGCCTGGGCCCCCTGCCGCAACCAATACTCCACCCGCTCCCGGTCAACCTGCAGGCGCCGCTCCGGACCGCGAGCGATGGGGTTAAAATAGCCTACGCGCTCAATGCAACGCCCGTCGCGCTTGGCGCGGCGGTCCGTCACCACGATATGGTAAAAAGGGCGCCGTGGCGCACCGACGCGGGACAATCGAATCCTTACCATGAGACTTCCTCAGCCGAATCCTTCGGTCACCATGAAAGCGGGTTATTGTACGCTATGAGCGCGGCGCGGCAAAGCGCCGGCCCCGGCAACCGGGCCCGGCTGCGCAAACGGGAACTGCGCTCGCTGCTGCGTACCCGCCGGCAGGCGCTGAGCGCCGAATACCGCCGCGGCGCCTCGCGCGAGATCCATGCCTCCCTGCTACAATTGCCGGAGATGCAGCGCGCGCGTTCTTTGTTCGCGTATATCTCAATGGGCGCGGAAGCGGAGACCCGCAGCCTGATTCGCCGCCTGTTGTCGGAGGGGCGGATCGTCTGCGTACCTTATCTGCGCGACGGGGAAACGATGGTCGCCGTGCGGCTAAACGCATGGACGGAGTTGACGCCGGGCCGCTTCGGCATCCTGGCGCCCCCCGCGCGCCGGGCCTGGACCGGCCGGCTCCGGCTCGCGCTGGTGCCGGGCCTGGGCTTCGCCCCCGACGGCGCCCGCCTGGGGGCGGGCCGCGGCTACTACGACCGCTGGCTGGCGCGCCACCCGGCGACGCGCCGCATTGCCCTGGCATTCGAGCGGCAAATAGTGGCGAAACTCCCCGTAGAGCCATTCGACGCCCCCATGCACCGCATCGTCACGGAACGAAGGCTGCTCACCCCCGCACCCCCCGGATAAGCGCTCCAAGCCGTTACGCAAGTGAGGGGAAGAAAAGCGGCTCTCTCTATATCTGCCACGGATTTCTGCTTTCCAGTCCGTGTAAAAACCCTATGGGCATCCAGCGAATAAAGCCTACTCCGCCATTCCCATGCCCCC
>JAPPPX010000182.1 GCA_028817305.1 Gammaproteobacteria bacterium
CCGTTTACGCCGAGTTCGAACCGCGGCTGCGCAAGGGGCGGCGGCGGGGGCCGGGCTACGCGGCGCCCCGCTATCGCCGGCGGCCGCCGCGGCTGCTGCCGCCCGGCGAGGATGGGCGCGTCTCCGTCGCCGCGCTCAACGCCGAGTTCGACTCGCTCTACCTGGACAACGAGGCCAACCCGCGCTGGGTGGCCAAGCCCCCCGTGGCGTATCTGTGGGCGCGCACCGTCCGTTGCGGCAACTGCCGGATTTCCATGCCGCTGCTCAAGACGCGCTGGCTCTGCAAGAAGGGCGCCAAGCGCGTACTGCTGGTCATGGAACCGCGCGCGGACGGCGCGGGCGTCGCCTTTCGCATCGAGCGCGACGTCCCCGAGGGCCAGGGCAACGCCGCGAGCAAGCGCGAGCACGACAAGAAACAGGGCGCCGGCACCATGAGCCGCAGCGGCGCGACCTGTCCCGGCTGCGGCGCGATCGCCACCATGAAGGATCTGCGCACCGAGGGCCGCGCGGGGCGCTTCGGCGCAGCGCTCGCCGCCGTGGTGGCGGATGGACAGCAGGGCAAGGAATACCGCCTGCCCACGCCGGAGGAGCGCGCGGCGGCGGAGGTGCGGGAAGACGAACTGCAAGCGCTTTATGGGGAGATTCCCTTCGGCTTGCCGGAGGAGCCGATGCCCGATGCGGAAGCGCTGGGTTTCAGAGTGCCGGGTTATGGCTTCGACAACTGGCGCAAACTCTTCACGAACCGGCAACTGCTGATGCTGGGCGCTTTTGCGCGGGCGATTCGCCAAGTGCCCGGCGAGATGGAAAAGCAGGGCTACCCCGAGGAATGGCGCGAGGCGGTGACCGCATACATGGCGCCGATTATCAGTCGTCTGGCTGATCGCGGCAGCGCTTTGGCGACCTGGACTGTAGCTCCCCCCCAAATTCGCAGTACGTTTGCTCGTTTTGCGCTCCCGATGGTGTGGGACTTTGCGGAGTCGTGCCCGCTTACGGATACCACGGGAAGCTTCGGCCAAGCCGTCGAGTGGATTGCCGAAGTTTGCGAGCATGTTCTGGACGCGGCCCGGGATGCGGAGCCTCCCCAGGTGCGCCGCGCATCGGCCGCCGGGGCGAATTTCGAGCCCGGCTCTTTCGATCTGGTCCTCACCGACCCGCCCTACTACGACGCCATTCCCTACTCCGACCTGATGGACTTCTTTCACATCTGGCTGCGCCGCGTACTGCACGGATTTTCGCCGGAGCTGGACGCGGTCTTCGCAGACCCGCTGGGGCCAAAGTGGGATGCGGAGGCGGGCGACGGCGAATTGATAGACGACGCCAGCCGCTTCGGCGGCGACCGGCGGGCCTCCAAGCGGAACTATGAGGATGGCATGGCGCGGGCCTTCTCCCATTTCCACCAAGCCCTGCGCGACGACGGGCGGCTGGTGATCGTCTTTGCCAACAAGCGGCCGGATGCCTGGGAGACGCTGGTGTCGGCGCTGATCCGCGCGGGCTTCGTGGTGGACGGCTCCTGGCCCATTGCGACGGAGATGGGCAACCGGCAACGGGCGATGAGCTCCGCCGCGCTCTCGTCTTCCATCTGGCTGGTCTGCAAGAAGCGCCCGGCGGGTGCGCGGCCCGGCTGGGACGGCAAGGTGCTCGCGGAGATGCGCGCCAACATCAAGCTGCGGCTGCGCGAATTCTGGGATGCCGGCATTCGCGGGCCGGACTTCGTATGGGCGGCGACGGGGCCGGCCCTGGAGAGCTTCAGCCAGTATCCGGCGGTCAAGAAAGCGGATGCCACCGGCCAGCGGCTGACGGTGGCCGAGTTCCTGCGGCGGGTGCGGCGCATGGTGGTGGGCTTCGTGGTGAGCCGCCTGCTGGAGCGGGGCGACGGCGCGGAGGGCGAGCTGGACGACCAGACCACCTACTACCTGCTGCATCGCAACGATTTCGGTTTGGGGGCGGCGCCGGCCGGGGCCTGCATCCTCTACGCGCTCTCCTGCAACCTGTCCGACGCCGAGCTGGTCGGGCGCAGGGACCTGTTGCTGCGCGGGGCGCGCGCGGCCGCCGCGGACGACGCTGGCGCGGAAGGCGACGGCGGCGCCTCGGGGGGCGACGCGCGGCTCAAGCCCTGGTACCGGCGCCAGGCCCGCGACCTGGGCGAGCCGGCGCCGAATGGCAGCCCCCCGCCGCTGATTGATTGCGTGCACCGGCTGATGCGCCTCTGGAAGACGGGCGAGCAAAGCCGGGTGGACGCCTACCTGGAGGCGCGGGGACTCTGGCGCCACGAACTCTACGCCCGCCTCGTGCAGGCCCTGATCGAGCTGGCCGAGCGCGACTCGGAGGAGCGCGCCACCCTGGAGTCCATCCAGAATCACCTGCGGGAGCGCGGCGGCGCCGCCGCCCCCAGTCAGCGCGCCCTGTTGTAAACTGCCGTCCATGATCCGCCGTCTCCAAGCCCTCAATTACCGTTGCCTGCGCTACGCGGACGTTTCCCTGGGCCGCTTTCAGGTGTTGGTTGGCCCCAACGCCAGCGGCAAGAGCACGCTGTGCGACATCGTCGCCTTTCTGAGCGATTTGGTATCCGACGGGCTCGACGCGGCGGTGGAAAAACGCACGCGCAATTTCCAGGATCTGGTATGGGAGCGGCCTGGGGAAAAACTCGGCTTCGAATTGGCGTTGGAATTCGATGTGCCCTCCAAAGTGAAAAAGCTGCTTCCTCAAGAGCAAAACTTTGCGGTCTTTCGCTACGAGATTGCGATCAAGGAAAACAGGGAAGGCGTACATATTGCTTCCGAAAGGGGGCTCCTCATGCCCGCTCCCGAAAAAACGCAGCCGAGGCAGGCGGAACTCTTCCCTTCGCCGCCGGAGGCCCCGGAGACGATCCTGACCGGTGGCGGGCAACGTGGCTCAAGGACGATACTGAGCAAGTCCAGAAAAGGAAAGGACAACTTCAGTGTCGAAGTATCCCAGCGCTCGGGAAGAGGCTGGTTGGTCAGTATCTCGTTCGGCCCCCATCGTTCGGCCCTGGGGAACCTGCCCGAGTCGCTGGAGAAACTCCCGATGGCTACGCATGTGAAACGAACCCTGACAAGCCGCGTCAAGTTCATGTTCCTCGACAGTTCGGAAATGCGCAAGCCCAGCCCTCCGATCAAGCGTAGCGGCGGTCTTGGCGCCGACGGGTCGGGGCTCCCATGGGCCATCAAGCAGCTTCAGAAAAAGAACAAGAAGGACTACGAGGAGTGGTTGGCGCACGTGCAAACGACCTTGCCCGATTTGGCAAGTATCCGCGTCGTGGAGCGCCCGGAAGACCTCCATGCGTACCTGAGGCTTCGTTACAAGACTGGCGTGGAGATCCCTTCCTGGACGGCTTCCGACGGGACCCTGCGGTTCCTCGCCCTCACGCTGCTCGCTTACCTGCCGGCTTCCGACGAGGTGTATATTCTGGAGGAGCCGGAAAACGGCGTTCATCCGCTGGCGCTCGATGCCATTTACGACTCGCTCTCTTCCCTTTACGACTCCCAAGTCCTGGTCGCCACGCATTCCCCGGCGTTCCTGAAGTTGGCGAAACCGGAGGAGACCCTGTGCTTGGCCAAGAACGAGGAGGGCGCCACGGATATCCTCCATGGAAACGAGCATCCGTCTTTGCGCGACTGGCAGGAATCGGTTGTGGACATGGAACTTCTGTTTGCCGCGGGGGTGATCGGATGAGCCGCCAAGCTGGAGGCAAGGCTCTCATCGTACTGGTTGCGGATCAGGATATGGCGCAGACCGTCAAAGGTTTGCTCGGACGTTGGCAATCCCTGGGGATTGCGCCAGTAAAATTTGAAGTGCGAAGGCATCATAATCGGGACGGCGGTTGCAGAGTCGGCGCAACGCAGTATCTGCGCCCGTTTCTGGGCAACTATCGCCACGCGCTCGTGGTATTCGATTTTAGAGGCAGCGGAACCCGTCTAACACGCGAAAAGACTCAGGAGGAAGTCGAGAAAGCGCTGCGTCAGGGCGGTTGGGAGGATCGGGCGAAGGCCATTGTGATCGAACCGGAACTCGAGGCATGGGTTTGGGCCGCTTCGGAGAAAGTTCCTGAGATTCTCGGGTGGAAAGGGGAATACTCCGCGCTTAAGCATTGGCTCCATAAGCAAGACCTATGGCCGAACGACAACCTCAAGCCCCCAGACCCGAAGACAGCGATGGAACGAACCATGCGCGAATCGCGTTCCCGTAGAACGTCGCGCAAGTTTTACGAGCTCGCCAGCGCGGTCAAGTTGGAGCATTGCCGGGATCCCGCTTTCAACGAACTCAAAAAGACATTGCAGGCTTGGTTTCCGCCATAGGCGGGGCAATGACGAAGAGCAACCGAGCCAGGCAGCCGAGGCGCGTCGCGGATGAGACATTGACCGGATTACGCTATATCGCGTGATACAACATGAGGCAAGCCATGCAATTGCAGAAATTCATTATGCAGACTCGGTTGCGCCCGATGCGCCGCCCGGGCCGCATCGTGCGGATTGACGACCAGAGGCGGTTGCCAGTGGGACCGAGGGCCTCCGCGCCATGAGCAAACAGCGCAAGCTCCCGCCCTGGCGCGAACTCGTGCGCCTGAAGCAGGAACTGCGGAGCGGCGAACTTTCGCTGGCCGAGTTCGCCGCCGATCTCCACGAAGTGACGCTGGCCAAGGGCAGGCGCCCGGTGTACGAGATGCCGGAGAAATTCTTTGCGCTCACCTATCCGACTCATGCGTTGCGGGAGCTGGTAAAGGATGTGGCCTTGCGGCTTGCGGGGCAGAGCGACAAGGCGGTGCGGCAGCTCGAGTTGACCTACGGCGGCGGCAAGACCCACACGTTGATTACGCTTTACCACCTGTTCCGCGACCCCGCGGCTTTGCCGGACATGCCCGCGGTGCGGGAATTTCGGGAGCATGCAGGCGCCGAACTGCCGGCGGCATGCACGGCGGCGCTGTGCTTCGACAAGATTGACGTGGAGAAGGGGATCGAGGGGGTGCGCGCCCCGGACGGCGAGGAGCGCGCGCTGCGCCACCCGTGGAGCGTGCTGGCCTTTCAGCTCGCGGGCGCGGAGGGCTTGCGCGCGATTCACGCGGACGGCGAGGCCGAGGAGCGCGAGACGCCGCCCGCGGAGCCGTTGCTGGCGAAGCTGATTGATGCCCCCCGGGAACGCGGTCTCGCGACGCTGATCCTGGTTGACGAGGTGTTGATGTACGCCCGCGGCAAGGCGGATCTGGACCCGAAGTGGCGCGAACGGATCATGGATTTCTTCCAGTGCCTCACGCAGGCCGCGGCCAAGGCGGAGCGCGCGGCCCTGGTGGCCTCGCTGTTGGCCACCGACCCGAGCCGGCAGCAGGGCAGGCAGGGGCAGGAATTGTTCTCCGGGCTTTTCGATGTGTTCCGGCGGCAGCGCGAGGAGGGGGTGCAGCCGGTGCGGAAGCAGGACGTGGCGGAGGTGCTGCGCCGGCGTTTTTTCGAGCCGGAGAGCATACGCGACCGGGGAAGCTTCCGTTCTCATGTGATCGGGGTGGTGCGAGGCATCTCGAAGCTTGACGGCGAAACGAAACGGGAGATGCAGGCCGCCGAGGAGAAATTCCAGGAGCACTTCCCCTTTCATCCCGATCTCACCGAGGTCTTCTACAGCCGCTGGACGCAGCTCGAAGGCTTTCAGCGCACGCGCGGCATCCTGCGCACGCTGGCCACGGCGTTGCGCGAGGCGGAGCGGTGGAAGGATGCCAGCCCGCTGATCGGCCCCTCGGCCCTGCTGGCGGCGCCCGGCAAGGAGGGCGTCTCCGAGGCGGTGCGCGAGCTGGCCGGCGTGGCGACCTCCGAGGGCGGCGGGGGAGGCGAGAGAGGCAGGACGGACTGGGTCCCGCTGCTCGAAGTCGAGTTGAACCGGGCGCGGCAGGTCCAGAACGAACTCCCGGCGTTGCGAGACAGCCGCGAGGCGGAACAGGCGGTGCTCTCGGTATTCCTGCACTCGCAGCCCATCGGGCACAAGGCTTATACGCCGGAACTTTTGCGGATGGCGGGGAGTTGCGCCCCGGATCTGATCGAACTGGAGAAGGGACTGCGCCGCTGGCGGGAGCTCTCCTGGTTTCTCGACGACGAAGACCTGGGAGAGGGGGAGCCGGGGGCGGCGCCGGCGCTGCCGGAATCCTGGCGGCTGGGCAACCGGCCCAATCTGCGCCAGATGCACGACGAGGCTTGTAGGCAACGCGTGAGCCCCGAGATGGTGGAGGCGCGCCTGAACGAGACGATCCGCAAGGCGAAGCCGCTCACGAAGGATGCCGTGGCGGCCGGCGCGAGCGTGCATCTGTTGCCGGAGTCGCCGCAGGACGTAGGCGATGACGGATGCTTCCGGTACGCCGTGCTGGGGGCGGAGGCGGTATCGGAGTCGGGCAAGCCCAGTGCCCTGGCGAAGCGTTTTCTGGATCAGACCAGCGGCCCGGATCGGCCGCGGGTGCATCGCAACGCCGTGGTGCTGGCGGTCCCTTCGCGCGACGGTTTGGAGGCGGCGCGCGCCGGCGCGCGCTCGCTGCTGGGCTGGGAAGCCGTGCAAGCGCAACTGAAGGGGCACCAGGTGAACCCGCTGCAGGCGCAGCGCTTGCGGCGGCGGCTCGAAGACGCGGCGACGCGGGTTGCCGATACGGTGCGACAGGCTTACTCGGTGGTCGTGACGGTAAATGAGGATAACGAAGCCTGCGCCTTCCGACTCAGCGCCAGCGCGGCGCCGCTGTTTACCGTGATCAAGAACGATCAGCGCGCGCGCATCCAGGAGACGCCGGTGAATGCCGAGGCGCTGCTGCCGGGGGGGCCTTACGACCTGTGGGACGAGGGCGAGGACGCCCGGCTGGTGAAGGATCTGGCGGGCGCATTCGCTCGCTACCCGCGCCTGCCCAAGGTGTTGAACCCGAAGCTGCTCCTGGACACGGTGCTGCAAGGCGTGCAGCAGGGCCTGTTCGTGGCGAGGCTGGCGCGTCCCGACGGGAGCCTGCGTACCTGGTGGCGCGAGGAGGTGGACCCGGAGGCGCGCGCGGATCCGGCGCTTGAGCTGGTCCTGCCGGGGAAAGCGGCGCTGGGCAGTTTGCCCGAATCTTTGCTGGCGCCCGGCCAGTTGCCGGAGCTGTGGGCAGAGGCGGCGGCGGAGGCGGAGTCAAAGGTGACGCTGCGCGAAGTCTGCGCTTACTTCGGCGGTGGCCGCGAGGCGAGCGTCCAGAAGGAGGGGTATGCGGAGACGCTGGTTATCCCGCGTGGTGACGAGGAGATTGTGCGGGCGGCGGTGGCGCGGGCGGTAGAGGCGGGAACGGTGTGGCTTACGAGTGGCCCCGCCTCGGTGTGGCAGGAACCGGTCCCCCCCGGCGTACTTGCGGAAGAGGCCGTGCTGCGCCGGCGCCCCGCTCTCATCGAGGCGCGGGACTTCGTGGAGACGGCCCTGCCGGCGGCGTGGCGGGACGGCAAGACCAACGGTGCGTTATTGACCCAGGCCCTTTCTCAAGCTCGGAATACGGCGTTGCCCTGGGGGCTGGTGCGCGCCAGCATCCAGGCTGCCGTGGATAGCCGCTGGCTCCAGCTGGCCGAGGACAGTGCCAGTTTGCGTTGCGGATACGACCAGGCCGGAAACGTGGTGTTGCAAATGCCTGCGCCAGGGCCTGCGCCAGGACAATCAACTTCCGAGCGGCCGCCGGGCATCGCCGCGGCTGCCGGAGAATGCACGCTCGAACCCGCCGCGTTCCAGGAACTGGCCGAACGGGTTTCCGAGTTGCTGACCGCGAGCGCGGGCAGCGAATTGCATTTTCGCGTGCGGGCCGTGATGGCAGCCGGGACCTCTGACGAGGTGCGCGCCGCGGTCAATCGGCTCCTGGCCCAGGTCTCGAAGGATTTGAAAGTCTGACCGCGGTTGCCGCGAGACGGCCTGGTGACGCTTCTCTTCGCAGCGGCGCGGTTGGCACCGTGTCGCAGCTAATCGTTACGCAATCGAGGGGAAAAGATTCCCACCCCGCCATGGAGGGTAGATTCCTGCCCCCGTTAATGCAGTAAAGACAAGCCAGGGGCAAGCCTGCGCCTCATTTTTCCCATCACTCCCCCCTTGAGGGGGAGCCTATGCGGCCCTTGCGGCTCTCCTGGGCGGTGGGGCGTAGGAGGCGCTTTCGATGTTCCCCCCACCGGCGCGCCTTCGGGCTGGCGCCCTCGTCTTGCCGACTCCCCCTCAAGGGGGGAGCGATGCGAGAGAGAGCCGCTTTTCTTCCCCTCGATTGCGTAACGGCGCCTTCGCGCTCCCGGCGTCTTTCAGTTCTGGACGGGGCTGGGCTCCGCGGCGGCCTTGGCCGGGGCCTGCACCACCAGGAAGCGCTCCACCACCGCGGCCCCCACGCTGTCCCCCCAGACGTTGACCGCGGTGCGCAGGCGGTCGAGCAGCCAGTCCACCGTCAGCAACAGCCCGATCCCCTCCAGCGGCAGGCCCACCGCCGTGAGGACGATGATCATCGTCACCAGTCCCGCCTGCGGGATGCCCGCCGCTCCCACCGCGGCCAGGGTGGCGGTCAGGAAGATCAGGCATTGTTGCGTCAGGCTCATGTCAATCCCATAGACCTGCGCGATAAACATCGCCGCCACGGCCTCGTACAGGGCCGTGCCGTCCATGTTCATGGTGGCGCCCAGGGGCAGCACGAAACGCGCCGAGCGCGGGTCCACCTCCGCCATGGTCACGCAACGGATGGTCAGCGGCAGGGTGGCGGAGGAGCTGGCGGTGCCGAAGGCGGTGATCAGCGCCTGGGCCAGCGAATCCAGATAGCGCAGGCCGCGCCCGGACAAAAGGCGCAGGATGCAAAACAGCGCGCCGAAGTGGAGCAGCAGCCCCAGGGCCACGGTAACCATGTACCAGGCCAGCGCCTGCAGTTCGCGCAGGATGCCCTCCTGGCCGCCGGCTTGACCCAGGCGGGCGGCGATCAGCGCGAATACGCCGAAGGGGGCCAGGTACATGATCCACTGCACCAGCGTCATCAGCGCCTCGTTGACGCCCTCGCAAAAGGCGATGACCGGCCGCCCCGACTCGCCCGCGCGCAACAGGGCGATGCCCAGAAACAGGCTGAACAGGATCACCGGCAACAGCTGGTTGCCCGCCGCCGCCCCCGCCAGGCTGGGCGCCACCATCTGCAGGAAGATGCCGGGAATGCCCTGTTCGGCCCGCTCCGCCGTGCCTGGCGGCGGCTCGGCGGCGGTGACGTTGGCGCCCGTTCCCGGCTCGATCAAGTTGACCAGAATCAGGCCCATCAGCACCGCCAGCGCCGTGGTGGAGGCGTAATACAGCACGGTGATGCCGCCGATTCGGCCCAGGCGGCCGGTGCCGCCCAAGCCGGCCACCCCGGTGATCACGGCCACGATCAGCAGCGGCACGATGGTCATTTTCAGCGCGTTCAGGAACAAGGTGCCCACCCAGGCGACGGATTGCATCGCCGGTCCCACGAACCAGCCGCACAGGATGCCGGCGGCGGCGCCAACCAGCAGGGCCCACAGCAGGGCGTGGCCTTGGCCTTCAGCCCTGGTCATCGGTGCCGGAGGGCAGGGGCGCCAGGATGGAGTGGCCGCAGTCCACGTAGAGCACTTGGCCGGTAATGGCGGCGGCCCGTTGCGAGCACAGGAAGGCGGCGGCGTTGCCGATGTCCTCCAGGGCGACGTTGCGCCGCAACGGCGCCGTCTCGGCCACGTGCGCGAGCAACCCGCGCAGCCCCGCGATCCCGGAGGCGGCCAGGGTGCGCACCGGGCCGGCGGAGATGGCGTTCACCCGGATCCCCCGCGGGCCGAGGTCGGCCGCCAGATAGCGCACACTGGATTCCAGGGCGGCCTTGGCCACGCCCATCACGTTGTAGTGGGGCACGGCCTTGTCGGCGCCGAGATAACTCAGGGTCAGGGCGGCGGCGCCCGGCGCCAGCAGCGCCCGCCCGCCGGAGAGCAGCGCCGAGAAACTGTAGGCGCTGACCTCGCAGGCCTCGAGGAAGCCCCGGCGGTCCAGCCGCTCCAGGTAGCCGCCCTGCAACAGCTCGCGCGGGGCGTAGGCCAGGGAATGGACGATGACCTGCAATTGCCCCCAGTCCTGCCGCAACCGTTGGAATACTTCGGCGATGGCCTTGTCGTCGGTGACGTCGCAGGGATAGACCCGCTCCGCCGCCCCCAGCTCCGAGGCCAGCTTGCGGACCCGCTGCTCCAGCCGTTCTCCCTGGAAGGTGAAAGCCAGTTCGGCCCCCTCCCGCCGCAGGACGCGGGCAATGCCCCAGGCCAGCGAACGTTCGTTCGCGACCCCCGCGATCAGCGCGCGCGCGCCGGCCAGCATGGTCATATCGCCGCCATATCGCCGTATTCCCCCTTTCGATTCGCGCACGGCCGGCGCCGCACTCCGGCATTGGCCGCGCATGAGGCTATAATTGCCCCCTCGCTATTATAGACGACGAACGTTATCCCGTTAGATGTCCCGTTGCCTTGCACATCGCCGCGCGCCCGCTGCCTGCCGGCCCGCCTGCCTGCCCGCCTGCCGGCTGCTCCTGTTGCCGCTGCTGTTGCCGGCGGGCGGCTGTACGGAAAGGCCCTGGAACGACCCGTATCCCTCGGCGCCGCCATTGGCGAATATCTTATACGACTCCTTTACCGAGCGCCCCAAGCATCTGGACCCGGCGCGCGCGTACAGCGCCGACGAATACCAATTCATCGCCCAGATCTACGAGCCGCCGCTGCAATACCATTTTTTGCACCGGCCCTACCGGCTGGCGCCCCTGGCCGCCGCGGAGATGCCGGTCGCGGAATACCTGGACGAGCAGGGGCGTCCGCTGCCCGCCTCGGCGCCGCCGGAGCGGATCGCGTACAGCCGCTACCGTATCCGCATCCGCGAGGGCATCCGCTATCAACCGCACCCGGCGCTGGCGCGGGACGCGGCGGGGCGCTTGCGCTTCCACCGGTTGCGGGCGCAAGACCTGCGCGACGTACACGCGCTGGCCGACTTTCCCGCCAGCGGCAGCCGCGAACTGAATGCCGGGGACTACGTATATCAGGTCAAGCGTCTGGCGCATCCTGCCACGCATTCGCCCATCGCCGGCCTGCTGTCGCGCTATATCGTCGGCTTCCGGGAGCTGGGCGAAACGCTGGGCAAGGAGGCGCGGCGGTTGGCGGCCGAGGGGGAGGCCGGGGGCTTTCAGGACCTGCGCCGCCATGAACTGGAGGGCGCGCGGCAGGTAGATCGCTACCGCTACGAGATTACCCTGCACGGCAGGTATCCGCAGTTTCTCTACTGGCTGGCCATGCCGTTTTTCTCCCCCATGCCCTGGGAGGCCGAGCGCTTCTACGCGCAGTCCGGGATGCAGGAACGCAACCTCGCGCTGGACTGGTATCCGCTCGGCACGGGACCGTTTCTGCTGGCCGAGAACAACCCCAACCGGCGCATGGTGTTGGAGCGCAACCCCAATTTTCGCGGCGAACCCTATCCCGCCGAGGGGGAACCGGAAGACCGCGGCCGCGGCTTCCTGGCCGACGCCGGGCGGCCGATGCCCTTCCTGGAGCAGGCGATCTATACCCTGGAGAAAGAGGCTATCCCCGCCTGGAGCAAGTTCTTGCAGGGCTATTACGATGCCTCGGGGATCGTCTCCGACAGTTTCGACCAGGCGATCGAGGTCGGGGACCGGGGCGGCATCGGCCTCAGCGAGGAGATGCGGGCGCGGGGGATTGGCCTGCTGGTGGCGGTCACCCCCTCCAGTTACTACATGGGTTTCAATATGCGCGACCCGGTGGTGGGCGGCCGCGGGGAGCGCGCCCGCCGCCTGCGCCACGCGGTCGCCATCGCCGTGGACTACGAAGAATATGTTTCCATTTTTCTCAACGGCCGCGGCATCGTCGCCCAGGGGCCCATTCCTCCCGGGATTTTCGGTTATCTCGAGGGCGAACGGGGATTGAACCCCGTGACCCACTATTGGCGGGACGGCGCCGCGCGGCGGCGGCCCCTGGAGGACGCCCGGCGCTTGTTGGCCGAGGCCGGTTATCCCGAGGGGCGCGACCCCGCCACCGGGCGCCCGCTGGTGCTGTACTTCGACACCGTTGCCCGCGGTCCCGACTCCAAGGCGCGCTACGATTGGCTGGGCAAGCAGTTCGCCAAGCTGGGCATTCAACTCGTGGTGCGTGGCACGGACTACAACCGCTTCCGCGAAAAGATGCGCCAGGGCACGGCGCAACTGTTCCAGTGGGGCTGGAACGCCGATTACCCCGACCCCGAGAACTTCCTGTTCCTGCTCTACGGCCCCCATGCCAAGGTGGACTCGCAAGGGGAGAATTCCGCCAATTACGGCAATCCGGAATTCGACCGGCTGTTCGATCGGATGCGGGACATGGAGAACGGGCCGCAACGGCTGGAAATCATCGGCCAAATGACCGACCTTGTACGCCACGACGCGCCCTGGCTCTGGGGCTTCCATCCCAAGGCGTTTTCGCTGCACCACGCCTGGTACGGCAACGCCAAACCGAATCTGATGGCGAACAACACCCTGAAATACCGCCGCGTGAATCCCGAGTTGCGGACGCAGGCGCGGCAGCGGTGGAACCGGCCGCTGCTGTGGCCGGTGTTGGCGCTGGCGGCGCTGCTGGCGGCCGTCGCCGTGCCTGCCGTGCGGCTGCACCGCGCCCGGGAGCGGGCCGTCGCCCGATGAGCGCGCCGCCCCCAGCCGCATACCCGCCGCCGCCGTTGCCGGCGCCCCGCCCCCGGAAAACGGTGCGGCCCCGGTGACGACCTACATCCTGCGGCGCATTCTGTATGCGGTGCCGATCCTGATCGGCGTCAACCTGATCACCTTCGCGCTGTTCTTCGTCGTCAACACGCCGGACGACATGGCGCGGATGCATCTGGGCGCCAAATACGAGGACGCCAGGGCCATCCAACAGTGGAAGCAATCCCTGGGCTACGACAAGCCCCTGCTGTGGAACGCCGACGCCGAGGGTCTCGCCCGGGTCACCGACACCATCTTCTATTCCAAGTCGGCGCGCTTGTTTCTGTTCGACTTCGGCAACTCCGACGGCGGCCGGCAGATCGGCTACGACATCCGCCAGCGGATGTGGCCCAGCCTGGCGATCGCCTTGCCCACTCTGCTGATCGGCCTTGCGATCAACATTGCCGTCGCGCTCTGCGTCGCGCTGTTCCGCGCCACCTTTCTGGATGTCGCGGCGGTTGCGCTCTGCGTCTTGATGATGTCCGTATCCGGGTTGTTCTACATCATCGGCGGCCAGTACCTGGGCGGGCGCATCCTGCAATTGGTCCCGATCTCCGGTTTCGACGCCGGCTGGGGCGGGCTGAAGTTTCTCGTCCTGCCGGTGCTGATCTCGGTGCTCCACGGCATCGGCTCCGGCGTCCGCTGGTACCGGACGATCTTTCTGGAGGAACTCGGCAAAGACTACGTGCGCACGGCGCGCGCCAAGGGTCTGGCCGAACACGCCGTCCTGTACCGGCACGTGCTCGGCAATGCCCTGGTGCCGATCCTGACCGGCGTGGTGGTGCTGCTCCCGCTGCTGTTCATGGGCAGCCTGATCACGGAATCCTTCTTTGGCATCCCGGGACTGGGGAGTTACACCATAGACGCCATCAATCGCCAGGACTTCGCCATCTTGCGGTCCATGGTTTTCCTGGGCTCGGTGCTCTACATCGCCGGGCTGCTGCTGACCGACATCTCTTACGTGCTGGCGGATCCGCGCATCCGTCTCGAGGGCTGAGGGCCGTGCCGAGCTGGTCGGAACTCGAGCTGCTGTGGAGCGACTGGCTGTTCCTGTCGCTGCTGGCGGCGCTGGTCGGCTATGTGCTGTATGTGCGCCGCCGCCGCCACCTGCGCGAGCCCTGGGCGAACGTGGCGCGCAGCCGGCTGGGCATGATGGGTGCGGTGGTGCTGAGCGCCTACCTGGCGGTCGGCTGCCTGGACTCGGTGCATTTCCGCCCCTCCGCCGATGCCGGCACGGACGCGCCGGGCAGCCCCGGCGAGTTATACAGCCTGTTCGATCTGCTGGCCGCGCCCCTGCGCCAGGGCACGGAAAAGACCTATTCGCCGCCGCTGGCCGCCTACCAGTACTCGCGGGAATTCGTAGATCGGCCCGGCGGCGGCCAGGATTACGTGTATCCGCGCCTGCGGCACGGCGGCGCCCACCTGGAATTCCCCGAACGCGAGCGCTGGCCGGACATCCTGGCCACCGGCGGCCGCGGCCTGTTGCAGGGGCTGCTCTGCTGGCTGGCGCTCTCGGCGCTGCTGATCGCCTGGCAGGCGCGGCGCGCGGGGCAGGGCTTTGCCGCCCGCTTCGCCGTCATCGTCCGGGGGCGCGGCCCCGTCCCGTGGCGCACGATCCTGCTGACCGCGGGCGCCCTGCTGTTGCTGGCCTTCCTGGGGGCGGCGCTGGGCGCCAAGTACCACCCCCTGGGCACGGACAAAGTGGGGGAAGACGTGCTGTACCAGGCCCTCAAGAGCATCCGCACCGGGCTGCTGATCGGCACGGCGACCACCCTGATCATGCTGCCCTTCGCGCTGATCCTGGGCGTCGCCGCCGGCTACTTCCGCGGCTGGATTGACGACATCGTGCAATACCTCTACATCACCCTGGCCTCGATCCCGGGCGTTTTGCTGATCGCCTCCGCGATCCTGATGGCCCAGGTCTATATGCAGGCGCATGCCGACCAATTCGCCAGCGCCGCGCAGCGGGCCGACCTGCGCCTGCTGCTGGTTTGCCTGATCCTGGGAGTCACCAGTTGGACCAGCCTGTGCCGGCTGTTGCGCGGCGAGGCGCTCAAGCTGCGCGAGATCGAGTTCGTGCAGGCGGCGCAGGCCTTCGGGGTCGGCCACTTCGCCATCCTGGCGCGCCATATCCTGCCCAACGTGATGCACATCGTACTGATCCTGCTGGTGCTGGACTTCAGCGCCCTGGTATTGGCCGAGGCCGTGCTGTCCTACGTCAACATCGGGGTGGACCCCGGCACCGAGAGCTGGGGCAACATGATCAACCGCGCCCGGCTGGAGCTGGCGCGCGAGCCCGTAGTCTGGTGGTCGCTGGCCGCCGCCTTCGCGTTCATGCTGGGCCTGGTGCTGGCCGCCAACCTGTTTGCCGACGCCGTGCGCGATGCCTTCGACCCTCGTCTGCGGGGCGGCGAATAGGCCCATGCTTGCCGCCGCCGCCACCGCCGCCGCCGCCCGCTGCCGTTCGCGGTTCTTCGCGGGCCCCCGCCCGCGGGGGGGCGGCGCATGAGCGCGCCGCCCGGGCCCCAGGAGGCGGCGGTCAAGGCGGCGGCCAAGGCGGCGGCCGAGGCGCCGTTGCTGCAAATCGCTTCCCTCTCCATCGCCTTTGGCGACGGCCGGGAAGCAAGCGCCTTTGCCGTCCGCGACCTGCGCCTGGAAGTTCGGCGCGCCGAGACCCTGGCCCTGCTGGGCCAGTCCGGCAGCGGCAAAACGATCGCCGCCCTCGCCGTCACGCGCCTGTTGCCGCCCGCGGCGCGGCTGGCGGCGGGCAGCGTCCGTTTTGACGGCCGGGAATTGCTGGCGCTGCCGGAACGGGACATGCGCTTGGTGCGCGGCCGCCGCATCGCCATGATCTTCCAGGAGCCGCAGAGTTCGCTGAACCCGGTGCTGTCCATCGGCCGGCAGATCGGCGAAGTCCTGCGCCTGCACCGCGGATTGCGGGGCCGCGCCCTGCGCGAGCGGACCCTGGAGCTGCTGGATGCCGTGCGCATTCCCGAGCCGCGGCGCCGCATCGCGGAGTACCCGCATCAGCTTTCCGGCGGCATGAAGCAACGGGCGATGATCGCGATCGCCCTGGCGGGAGAGCCGGAACTGCTAATCGCGGACGAACCCACCACCGCCCTGGATGTCACTATCCAGGCGCAGATCCTGGAACTGCTGGAGGAATTGCGCCGGCGCACCGGCATGGCCGTCTTGTTTATCACCCACGACCTGGGGGTGGCGGCGCAGGTCGCCGACCGCGTGGCGGTGATGAAGGACGGCCACGTCGTGGAAACGGCGGCGCGGGACCGTTTTTTCGCCGCCCCCGAGCACCCTTACTCCCGCGAACTATTCGCCGCCTTGCCCGCGCGCCTCGGGCGCCGCCGCCCCGGAGACGCGCCGGGCGCCGCCGAAGGAGCGCCGCAACGCCCCCGCTCCGGGGACGCGGGGAACGGGGCGGACCGTTCCCCGCCGGCGGCATCCTCCCTGTTGGAGGTGCGGGATCTCAAAGTGCACTTCCCCATCCGCCGCGGCGTATTCCGCCGCCAGGTCGGCCACGTGGCCGCCGTGGACGGCGTCTCGCTGACCGTGCCCGAGGGCCGCACCCTGGCGCTGGTGGGCGAATCCGGCTCCGGCAAGACCACCCTGGGGCGCGGCGTCCTGCAACTTGCGCGGCCCACCGCGGGCAGCGTGCGCTTCGCCGGCATGGAATTAACGCAAATGCGCGGCGCCGCCCTGCGCCGCTTGCGCGCCGGGCTGCAAGTCATTTTTCAAGATCCATACGCCTCCATGAACCCGCGCATGACGATCGCCGATATCGTGGACGAAGGGATGCGCGCCCAGGGCATCGGCGGCTCCTACGCGGCGCGCATGGCCCGTGTGGACCGCCTGCTGGAGCAGGTACGGTTGGACCCCGCGCACAAATACCGTTATCCGCACGAATTCTCGGGCGGCCAGCGCCAGCGCATCTGCATTGCCCGTGCCCTGGCCGTGGGGCCGCGGCTGCTGATCTGCGACGAGCCCACCAGTTCCCTGGACGTGTCGGTGCAATCGCAGATCCTCAAACTGCTGCTCGAGTTGCAGCAACGCCTGGGGCTCTCCTACCTGTTCATCACTCACGACCTGGGCGTCGTGGAATACCTGGCGGACGAGGTGGCGGTTATGTACCGGGGGCGCCTGGTAGAGCATGGCCCTACCGAACGGGTTCTGAGCCGCCCCCAACATTCTTATACGCAGCGGCTGCTCGCCGCGGTGCCCAGGGTGCCCGGCGACGACTGACGCGCCGCCGTCTCCCGCCGCCCCAGCCCGCTGTTGCGGATTAGGGGAGAGAGGCCGCCTGATTGGTCTCATACGTGGTGGCCCCATACAGCAGTGGACATATCGTCTTCGGGGCACTATAATTCCCCGCCTTGTCGCGCTTCCGCAACAACGGGGCGCGGAGGTTCGCGTAGGAGGCAGCTATATGAATCCTTTGGATTCCATTCCGGGCACTATCGTAGCGGGCATTGTTCTGTCGTTCCTGTTGGCTTACCTGGCCAAGGTGCTGATCGGCGGGTAACGAACTGCAGGCGCGACCAGAGAGACGATTAGGGGGAGCCAATGGAAGAGTTACAAGTCATGCAGGCAATGTGGCGCTGGCTGCATTTTCTGGCGGGGATCACGTGGATCGGCCTGCTGTATTATTTCAACTTCGTGCAAGTCCCGGCCATGGCGGCGGCTACGGCCGACAAGGACGGACCCGGCCCCGCCGCTATCGGCAAATATGTGGCGCCCCGGGCGTTGCTGTGGTTTCGCTGGGCGGCGCTGGTGACTTGGCTTTCCGGGGCGGCCTACCTGGGGCATAAGGGGCTGTTCCTGGAGTCCTTCCTGTTGGGGGCCGGCGCGGAGGACGGGGACAAGTACTACGCGGTGACGATCGGCATGGGCGCCTGGCTGGGCACGATCATGCTGCTCAATGTGTGGGGGCTGATCTGGCCGAACCAGAAGAGGGTCCTGGGGATCGTGGCAGCCGACGAGGCCGAGAAGGCGCGCGCGAAGCGGGTCGCCTTTTTGGCGTCCCGGACCAACACCCTGCTCTCTTTGCCTTTGCTGATGTTCATGGGCGCCGCTTCCCACGGTTTGCCGCTGCCGCTCTAAGGACGCTCCAGGGCAGACGGCCCCAGGTATTCTTCCGGCATCTTTTCTATTTGCCGTCCGTGTGAAGGGCGTCGCTCTCCCGTTTCCGCTATTTTCTCCAAGGAGATGCAAGATTCCCTGATGAGTTGCTATCGCCCTCTGCCAGTGGCTTTCGAGAGCGGGGCCGGGGCGTGGCTGCGGGCGGAGGACGGGCGGCGCTACCTGGATGCCGTCGGCGGGCTTGCTGTTTGCGGCCTCGGGCACTCTCACCCCCGGGTGACGGCGGCCCTTGTCGAACAGGCCGGGCGGCTGCTTCATACCTCCAATCTGTACCGTATTCCTTTGCAGCATCGGCTGGCCGCGCGGCTGGCCGGTTTGAGCGGGATGGAACGGGCCTTCTTTTGCAATTCCGGCGCCGAGGCGAATGAGGCGGCGATCAAGTTGGCGCGGCTGTACGGGATCTCCGTTAAGGGGATGGCCGAGCCCCGGATCGTCGTTGCGGAGGGGGCCTTTCATGGCCGTACTTTGGGGGCGTGGAGCGCGTCGCTGCGGCCGGGCTTCGGCCCGTTGATCCCCGGTTTCCTGCAGGTTCCCTATGGCGACTCCGCGGCTTTGGAGCGATTGCAGGCGCGCGCCGAAGTCGTGGCGGTGCTGTTGGAGCCGTTGCAGGGCGAGGGCGGCGTGCGGATGCCGCCGCCGGGGTATCTGCGCGAGGTGCGCCGGATTTGCGACCGGCAGGGGTGGTTGCTGTTGCTGGACGAGGTACAGACCGGGATGTGCCGCACGGGGCGTTGGTTCGCCTACCAGCACGAAGAGATCCTTCCGGATGTGCTTGCCTTGGCCAAGGGGCTGGGCAATGGAATGCCCATCGGGGCTTGCCTGGCGCGCGGGGCGGCGGCGAAATTGTTCGCCCCCGGCAGCCACGGCTCCACCTTTGGCGGCAATCCTCTGGCAATGCGGGTCGCGCTGGCCGTCTTGGACGTGTTGGAGGAAGAACGGCTGGCCGCTCGCGCCGCTGCGTTGGGCAAGCGGTTGTCGGCGCGCCTGCGGGATGGATTGGGGGATTGTCCCGGGGTGCGGGAGATTCGCGGCATGGGCTTGATGATCGGCATCGAATTGGACCGGGAATGCCGGGATTTGTCGGCGCGCGCCTTGCAGGAAGGCATGTTGCTGAATGTGGCCGCGGGCCGGGTCGTGCGGCTGTTGCCGCCTCTGATTCTGACGGACGAGGAAGCGGACCGTATCGCGGACTGCGTGATTCGATTGCTGCGGTCTTTTTGTTCTCCTTCATGACCGGGAGGCCGGGGAGCTTGCCGTGAAGGTGCGACATTTTCTGCGGTTAAACGATTGCAGCCCCGGCGAGTTGCAGAACCTGCTTGCGCGGGCGGCGCAGTTGAAGGCCGATGCCGGCCGGGGGAAGCATTCCACCGCTTTGGCCGGGCGGACGCTGGCGATGCTCTTTGAGCAGGCCTCTACGCGGACGCGGGTTGCCTTTGAGGTGGCCACGCTGCAGTTGGGCGGCCATGCCATTTTTCTGTCTTCCCGGGATACGCAGCTCGGCCGCGGCGAATCGTTGGCGGATACCGCCCGGGTATTGTCCCGCATGGTGGATGCCCTTCTGCTCCGGGTGCGCTCCCACGACGACCTGCTGCGGTTCGCCGAATATTCCCGGGTTCCGGTGATCAACGGATTATCCGATGCCTTTCATCCCTGCCAAGTGCTGGCGGATATGCTGACTTACAGGGAACACCGGGGCGACATTTGCGGCAGGCTGGTCGCTTGGCTGGGAGACGGCAGCAACGTATGCCAATCGTATATCAATGCCTCCCGGCAGTTCGATTTCCGGCTGCACCTTGCCTGTCCTCCCGGATACCGGCCTGTTGCGGAACTGCTGCAAGATCATTCCGACCGCGTGCGGGTATTCGAGGACCCCGTTGCCGCGGTGCGCGGCGCGGATCTGGTGGTGACCGATGCCTGGGTGAGCATGGGGCGGGAAGAGGATAGAGAGCGCCGCCGCCTGGAGCTGCGGCCCTACCAGGTAAGCGCGGCGCTCATGGCGCAGGCCGACCCGCGGGCCCTGTTCATGCATTGCCTGCCGGCGTACCGCGGCGAAGAAGTGGTCGCCGAGGTTTTCGATGGTCCGCGGAGCGTGGTCTGGGACGAGGCCGGCAATCGCCTGCATACGCAGAAGGCGCTGTTGGAATTCCTGTTCGACGGACAACGATAGTGCCTGCCCCTTCCAGCGGCGGGGCCTGGCGCCCGATCTACTGCTAGACTGGCGGCCATGCGCTTTTTGCTGAGCAATGACGACGGCTATCTGGCGCAGGGGCTTGAGGTTCTGGCCCGGGCGTTGTCTGCCCTGGGAGAGGTCACGGTGGTCGCGCCGGACCGTGACCGCAGCGGCGCCAGCAATTCTCTGACCCTGGATATGCCGCTGCGGGTACAGGAGGCGCGCAACGGCTTTTATTATCTGAACGGCACTCCGACCGATTGCGTGCATTTGGCGCTTACCGGCCTATTGCCCGAGGAGCCGGATATGGTGATTAGCGGCATTAACTCCGGCGCCAACCTGGGGGACGACGTGTTGTACTCGGGCACGGTGGCGGCGGCGATGGAGGGGCGCTTCCTTGGCCGCCCGGCGATAGCGGTTTCGCTGGTCAGCGAAGGAGATGCGCGCTATTTCGATACCGCGGTCCAGGTGGTGTTGCGACTGTTGGAGAGGCTGCGCAGCGACCCGCTCTCTTCGGATACCCTGCTGAACGTCAATATACCGGATCTCCCTTTCCAGCAGCTTACCGGATACGAAGCGACCCGCCTCGGCCACCGGCACCGCTCGGAGCCGGCCGTTCGTACCCGGGATCCGCGGTCGCGCACGATCTACTGGGTGGGGGCGGTGGGCTCGGAAGAAGATGGCGGACCGGGTACGGACTTCCATGCCGTCGCCGCCGGCAGAGTCTCTCTTACCCCGTTGCAGATTGATTTGACGCGCCATAGCCAGTTAGAAGGGCTGGGCGCCTGGGTGCGGCATTTTGCCGGGCATGGCAAAGAGTAAGGACCTGCCCGGCACGGGCTTGACCTCGCAACGGGCGCGGGACCGCTTGGTCGCTCGGTTGGCCGCCATGGGCATTCGCTCCCGGGAGGTATTGGATGCCATCGCTACGGTTCCCCGGCATATTTTCGTGGACGAGGCGTTGCAGGGCCGTGCCTATGACAATTCGGCCCTGCCGATCGGCTACCATCAGACCATTTCCCAGCCTTATATCGTGGCCCGGATCATGGAAGCGCTGTTGACGATTCGCAAGGCGGAACGAGTTTTGGAGGTGGGTACGGGGTGCGGCTACCAGACCGCTATCCTGGCATGTCTTGCGCGGCAAGTATTCAGTATCGAGCGGATTTCCGCATTATTGAGCCGGGCGCGCGCGAACTTGGGCCTGCTCGAGATGAGGAACACGCACCTCAAGTACGGCGACGGCAGCCGGGGCTGGTTGAGCCATTCCCCTTATGACGGCATTGTCGTCTCTGCCGCGTTCCCCGATATCCCCGAGGAACTGCTGGGACAGTTGGTTGTGGGAGGGCGCTTGATTGCCCCCGTGGAACGCGGGAAAGGTCAGCGCCTGTTGCGGGTCGTGCGCACCGCGGAGGGGTACCGGGAAACGGAATTGGACTGGGTGAGCTTCGTGCCGATGCGCAGGGGGGTCGGTTGAAGAGACCGCATCGGGCGCTGGTTCTTGCCGCCCTGCTGTGCGGGGCGGGTTGCATGGCGCCGGGGCCGGCGCCGGTCGTAGATTCCTCCCGGCCGCGGGATGCCGCGCCGCCGCCCGCCCACTCGCCGCGGACCCCTTCGCCGCCGTTGCAGAAGGCGGCGCCCGCGGTTCCGCTCCGGTACTTGGTGCGCCGCGGCGACACCCTGTATGCGATCGCCTGGCGTCATGCGCTGGATTATCGCGATATAGCGGCATGGAATCGTCTGCAGCCGCCCTATGTTATTTACGCGGGCCAGCAATTGCGGTTGCGCCCGTCCAGGAGCCCCGTCGTTCCTTCGCCGCCGGTTCGCGCCCGCCCACCGGCCCAGGCCGAGAAACGGATTGTGCCGGCGCCGCCGTTACGGCAGTCGGCCGCCCGGAAGGGGCCGATCCGCTGGGGTTGGCCCACCAAGGGAAAACTGCTGAAGGTAGAATCACTTACGGCGCGATCCGGCCTGAGTATCGGAGGCCGCCTGGGACAGCGGGTGCAGGCCTCGGCGGACGGGGAAGTGGTATATAGCGGCAGTGGACTTTTAGGTTACGGCAAGCTTATCATCATAAAACATAACGAGAAATTCCTGAGCGCATACGGTCATAACAGCGAATTGCTGGTCAAAGAAGGAGACCGGGTGCGCTCGGGACAACAGATTGCGAGGATGGGCAAGGCGGTGAACGGCGATGTCATGTTGCACTTTGAGATTCGCGAGAAGGGCAAGCCGATCGACCCATTGAAGTATTTGCCTAAGATTTCCACTTGACATATTGTAATATATGGTAAAATACAGTTCTGTTCAGGGCAGGTTGCGGAGAGGGCCAGGGAATGATGGACAAGATAGGGTCAAGGCTGGAGGGGAGTCTCTAGTTGGCCAAATTGCGACAATCATGAGCGAAGGGCTGAATTCGGAGGGTTTGCGCAACGGCGCGGCGCCGCTTGGCGGCGGCGGCGGAGAACTTGACGCCACGTACCTGTACCTGAGTCAGGTGGGGTTTTCCCCGCTGTTGACCCCGGAAGAGGAAGTGGACTACGGGCGGCGCGTCAGACGAGGGGACAAAGAAGCGCGCCGGCGCATGATTGAGAGCAACCTGCGGCTGGTGGTGAAGATCGCCAAACGCTACGGCAATTGCGGCCTTCCTCTGTTGGACCTGATCGAGGAGGGGAATATCGGCCTGATTCGCGCGGTCGAGAAATTCGACCCGAACCGGGGATTCCGTTTTTCTACCTACGCCACCTGGTGGATACGCCAGTCCGTCGAGCGCGCCTTGATGAACCAGTCGCGCACGGTGCGCCTTCCCGGACATGTAGTAAAAGAGATCAACGAATGCAAGCGGGCCGCCCGCCTTTTGGCCCAGGGCTGTAATCAGGAACCCCGGCTCTACGATGTGGCCAAGCGGGTGCGAAAATCGGTAGGCGAGGTGGACAGGCTTTTCGGGTTGTGCGAGCCGGTCTCCTCGATCACCGCCCCTCTGGCGGCCGATAACGAGAATGGCAAGTCTTTGCTGGATACCTTGCCTGACCAGAACAGCCGCGATCCTTTTTTTCTGTGGCAGGACTGTAGCGTAAAGCAATGCATTGAGAAGCTGCTGTCCGGGCTCAGCAAGAGGGAGCGTATCGTTATGGAGCGGCGCTTCGGGCTGTGTAACTCGGCTACCGCCACCTTGGAGGAGATCGGCTGCGAATTGGGGGTCACCCGGGAACGGGTGCGCCAGATTCAGATGGAGGCGCTGGGTCGGCTGCGCAAGATGATGCGGCAGAACGGCGTTTCGTTCGGCGCCCTGGCGGCGGACGAGTGAGGCGTCATTCGATCATCAGCAGGGCCGCGGCGACGCGCCGGCCTTCGCTTGCCAGAACATTGTAGCTGCGGCAGGCCGCTCCGGTATCCATGACTTCCACACCGATGCCGGCGCCGGCCAGAGGGGATAATATCCCGGAGGCGGGGAAGCGCAACTGGCCGCCGGTCCCCAGGATTACGCACTCCGGTTCGAGCGTGAGGAGGATGCGGAAGTGCGTCTCCTCCAGGCTGTCGAAGCCGCGAGGCGGCCAATCTCGCAGCAACCGATCCGGCGTGACGATCAACGAGTTATGGAAGGCTTCTTCGTTGACCGTGACTGCGCCGCGGCGATAAGAGCGGATTTGATTCTTGTCGGCGGGCGCGATATCCAGTTCGAACTTCATCGTCTTTCATTATAAGGGCTTACCCTGGTATTTTCCCTTGCCGGCCAGCGAGGGCCGCGAACGAGCATGAGCGTGCAACCAAGAATGATCTTGTTGGGCCCCCCCGGTTCCGGCAAGGGCACTCAGGCGGAGTTGCTGATTGCGAAGTACGGCATTCCGCAGATCTCTACCGGGGACATGCTCCGGGCCGCGGTGCAGGCCGGCGGCGCTTTGGGCAGGGATGTGGAGGGCATGATGCGTGCCGGGGAGTTGGTGCCGGATGCGTTGATCCTGCGCCTGATTCGGGAGCGATTGGGCGCGGAAGATTGCGCCGCGGGGTATTTGTTCGACGGCTTCCCCCGCACGATAGCGCAGGCGGATGGACTCCGGGAGGCAGGCATCGGCATCGCTCAGGTGCTCCTTATCCGCGTTGACGACGAGGAAATCGTGCGGCGTCTTGCCGGCAGGCGGATTCACCCCGCTTCCGGGCGGGTCTATCATTTGCGGAATCATCCCCCGCGCCGCACGGGGCTTGACGACATTACCTCGGAGCCTCTGGTGCAGCGTCCCGATGACCGCGAGGAAACGGTGCGCCGGCGGCTACAGGTATATCATGAGTGGACGGAGCCTCTTTTCGACTACTATCGCACCTGGTCGGCGTCCGCGGGCGAAGACGGACCGCGTTGCCTGGAAATGGACGGAATGCGGTCCATCGCCTGCGTCGGCGCAGAGATCGATCGTTGGCTGCAACAAGGGAGGGGGCCCGCTCCGGCGGGGCCTGCTCCAACCCCCTGAAGGCTCATATGGATGGGACGGTCCCCTTGCGCGTATGCTCCCAGCGCGCTGCCGCTGCCATGGCCGCACTGGGCGCTCCACCCCTTTTCTCGCAGCCGCGGCGGCCCCGTGCGCGCCCCCCGTGCGCGCCCCCTTGTGACTTTTCGCGCGGATGGGTTAGAATACCGCGCGATGATTTTCCGAAGCGCGTTGCCCCAAAAGCCCGAAAGTTCCCCGGTGCGGAACTTGCCGTAAGTCCGTGTCTTTATCCAGCGACCAGAAGTCCGAGCTTATGCGCAAGTACCGGCGCTCCGATGCGGACACCGGCTCTCCAGAGGTGCGGGTGGCTTTGTTGACCGCTCGCATCAATGGATTGGAGGAACATTTCAAGCGGCACAAGAAGGACCACCACTCCCGCGAGGGCTTGTTGCGGATGGTCAGTCGGCGGCGACGCCTGCTGAATTACCTCAAGAAAGACGACCTCGGCCGCTACCGCGACTTGATCGGGAGCTTGGGGCTGCGCAGATAAGCGGCGGGAAACGGGATTCGCAACGGCATAGCCGGTAGCGACGACGTCTTGGGCGCCGGCGCGCTGGCCACTTGGCAAGGACGCAACCGAGGGGGGTGTAATGAACAAACCGATACGCAGAGAGTTTCCTTATGGCCGTCACCAGGTCGTTCTGGAGACGGGGCGGCTGGCGCGCCAGGCAGACGGGGCGGCGCTGGTCAGCATAGCCGACACGGTAGTGCTGGCCACCTGCGTCGCCAGAAGAGAGCCGGACCCGGGGCGGGATTTTTTCCCGTTGACCGTGGATTACCAGGAGCGCACGTATGCCGCCGGCAAGATTCCCGGCGGGTTCTTCCGGCGCGAGGGGCGCCCCAGCGAGAAGGAGATTCTGACCTCGCGCCTGATTGACCGGCCGTTACGCCCGCTGTTTCCCAAGGGGTTTCGCAACGAGGTGCAGATCATTGCCACCGTGTTATCCCTGGATCCGCGGGTGGACCCGGATATTCCGGCGCTGATCGGCGCCTCCGCCGCTGTCGCCTTGGCGGGGGTTCCCTTCCGCGGGCCGGTGGGAGCGGCACGGATCGGCTATCGGGGCGGCGAGTTCCTGCTCAACCCCGCATTTGCCGAGCTCGAGACTTCCGAGTTGGATTTGATCGTGGCGGGCACCCGCGACTCGGTTTTGATGGTCGAGTCCGAAGCCCGCGAATTGCCGGAAGAGATCATGTTGAAATCGGTGCTGCACGGCCACCGGGAAATGCAGGTCGTGATCGAGAATATCCGCGACCTGGCGGAGGCCGCGGGGACGAAACCCTGGGAGTGGCAAGCGCCGGCGCCGGAGCAGCAATTGGTGGAGGCGGTGGAGCAGCGCGGCGGCGAGGCGTTGCGGCAGGCATATGCCGTGCGCGACAAGCTGGAGCGGCGGGAGCGCCTGCGGCAGGTGCGGGCCGAATTGCTCGCGTCCCTTGCGGAGGGAGAGGAGAGCGGCGAGGCGCCGGCGCAGGCGGGCGCCGCGATCGGGGCGCTGGAGCGGGATTCGGTGCGCCAGACCATCCTGGCCGGCGGCGCCCGAATTGACGGCCGCCGCCCGGACGAGATTCGGGAGATCGGCGTGGAGGTGGGAATGTTGCCGCGCACCCACGGCTCCGCCTTGTTTACCCGCGGCGAGACGCAGGCCCTGGTGGTCAGCACTATCGGCACCGACCGCGACTCGCAGATCGTGGACGCCATTGAGGGCGAGTACCGGGACCCCTTTATGCTCCATTACAACTTTCCGCCTTTCTGCGTGGGCGAAACCGGGCGCATGATGGGGCCCCGCCGGCGCGAGATCGGCCATGGGCGCCTGGCCAAGCGCAGCATGCGGGCCGTGATGCCGAGCCATGAGCGCTTCCCCTACGTGATCCGCATCGTCTCCGAGATTACCGAGTCCAACGGCTCCAGTTCGATGGCGACGGTCTGCGGCGCCAGCCTGTCCCTGATGGATGCCGGCATCCCGATCCGGGGGCTGGTCGCCGGGGTTGCCATGGGGCTGATCAAGGAGGAAGAGCGCTTCGTGGTGCTTTCCGACATCATGGGCGACGAGGACCACCTGGGAGATATGGACTTCAAGGTGGCGGGCACCGCCCAGGGGGTTACCGCCCTGCAAATGGACATCAAGATTGACGGCGTCTCCGAGGAGGTGATGCGCCGCGCCCTGGATCAGGCGCACGAGGGCCGGATGTTTATCCTGGAGCGCATGAAGCAGGTATTGGGTCAGCCGCGCGAAGAGATCTCCAAGTACGCGCCGCGCGTCGCCACCATGAAGATCAACCCCGAGAAGATTCGCGACGTGATCGGCAAGGGAGGCACGACCATACGCGCGCTCACCGAGTCCACCGGCACGGTCATCAATGTAGAGGACGACGGCACGATCAAGATCTTTTCGTCCGATGTTACGGCCGCCGACAAGGCGCGCGAGCAGATCGAGCGGCTGACCGCCGACATTGAGGTGGGGAGGATTTACGAAGGCCGGGTCTCCAAGCTGATGGACTTCGGCGCCTTTGTCAACATCCTTCCGGGACGGGACGGCTTGGTGCACATCTCGCAGATCTCCGACGAGCGGGTGGAGCAGGTCAGCGACTGGCTAAGCGAAGGGGAGACGGTCAAAGTGAAGGTCCTGGAGATTGACCGGCAGGGGCGGGTGCGCCTGAGCATGAAGGCGATCCAGGAATAGGGGACTGCTCCGGCGGAACCCCTTCCCATCGCTCCCCCCTTTACACCTTGAGGGGGAGCCTAGGCGGCACTTGCGGTTTCCCTGGGCGGTGGGGCGTAGGAGGCGCATTAGATGCTCCCCCCACCGGCGCGACATCGGGCTTGCGCCCTCGTCTTGCCGACT
>JAPPPX010000173.1 GCA_028817305.1 Gammaproteobacteria bacterium
GACTTCGGGCTTGCGCCCTCGTCTTGCCGACTCCCCCTCAAGGGGGGAGTGATGGGGAGCGATGCAGGGGAGCGATGCGTAAGAAGCGCTTTGCTTCCCTTCGATCGGGTAACGGCTTGGGGAAGCCGGAATCCCGATTCTCCCGGCGCCGCCGGCCCCTCCGGACAACAGGACTTCCGTGCCGCGCTGGGAACGGGACATTCGCGCCCGGCTTTGCCAATCCAAGTGCGGGCCGCGTACGAGCCGCCGCCGGCGGCGGCGGACGGCGCAGGCGCTCAGAGCATTCCCAGCTCCGCGAAGGAGGTCACTTCGCCGTCGCCGACCACCAGGTGATCCAGGACCCGGACGTCCACCAATTTCAACGCGTCTTGCAGACGCTGGGTCAGCAGTTCGTCCGCGCGGCTGGGCTCGGCGGCGCCGGAAGGATGGTTGTGCGCGAGGATCACGGCGGCCGCATTATGTCGCAGGGCGCGCTTGACCACCTCGCGGGGATGGACGCTGGCGCTATTGATGGTGCCGTTGAACATTTCGTCGAAACTGATGATCCGGTGCTGATTGTCCAGAAAAAGACAGGCGAATACTTCGTGGCCATAGCCGCGCAGATGCAGGCTTACGTAATCCTTGGTGGTGGAGGGGTTGTCCAGCACGTCGCCCTTGGCCAGGGTCGCGTGCAGGTAACGCTTGCCCAGTTCCAGGGCGGCCCGCAACAGCACGCACTTGGCCGTGCCCAGGCCCTTGACCTTGCCCAACTCGCTTAACGGCACCTCCATCAGGGCGCGCAGGCCGGAGAAGCGGTGCAATAGTTCACGCCCCAACTCTACGGCATCCTTGCCGCGGGTGCCGCTGCGCAGGAAGATGGCGAGCAACTCGGCATCCGACAGGCTGTGGGTGCCGAGGCGCAGTAGTTTCTCGCGCGGGCGCTCGGATACGGGCCATTCGCGGATCGAACTCATGTAACGACCTCCTTGTCGTTGCGGCCGCTTTCCCCCAGCGCTTGCAACCGCGCCCGGCAACGGCTTTGCGGACGGGCATTATATCAAAAACCGCGATCCGATAGAATTCCGACATGGAAATCCTGCGGGGCAAACGGTTGCTGATCGGGATCACCGGCAGCGTGGCCGCCTACAAAAGCGCCGAACTGGTGCGCCTGCTGCGCTCCCGGGGGGCGGCGGTGCGCGTGGCCATGACCCGGGAGGCGACCCGTTTTATCACGCCCCTGACCATGCGCGCCGTGTCCGGACAGGAGGTATGCGTACAGGACGAGGCCGCCGCCGGGCACGGCATGGATCATATCGAGCTGGCGCGCTGGTGCGATGCCGCGTTGATTGCCCCGGCCACCGCGGATTTTCTGGCGCGCATCGCTCACGGCCATGCCAACGACCTGTTGTCCGCGCTGTGCCTGGCCCTGCGGGCGCCTCTGTTGGCCGCCCCGGCAATGAACTCCTCGATGTGGGCGCACCCGGCGACCCGGGAAAATGTCGCCTTGCTAAGCGGCCGCGAGGTGCGCTTTTGGGGGCCGGCCAGCGGCCCGCAGGCCTGCGGCGAAACGGGAACCGGCAGGATGCTGGAACCGGCGGAATTGGTTGCCCGGTTGTCGCAATTCTTCGCCACGGGGCGCCTGAGCGGCAGGAGCGTGCTGGTAACCGCCGGGCCGACGTGGGAGCCCATAGACCCGGTGCGCTATCTCGGGAACCGCAGTTCGGGGCATATGGGCTATGCGATCGCCAGGGCGGCCGCGGAGGGCGGGGCCGGCGTCACCCTGATCTCCGGGCCGGTGGCGCTGCAGCGCCCGGAACGGATGCATTGCCTGGAGATAACGACGGCGGAGGAATTGCGGCGGGCCGCACTCGCCGAGGCCGGGCGGCACGACATCTTCGTCTCCGCGGCCGCCGTGGCCGATTACCGTTGCCGCATCGCGCGCCAGGAAAAGCTGAAAAAGGAGGGAGAACTCTGCCTGCGACTGGAGCCGAATCCCGATGTGCTTGCCGCCGTCGCGCAATTGGACCCCCCTCCCTTCCTGGTCGGGTTTGCCGCGGAGACGGAAAGGGTGGCGGAAAACGCCCGCGGCAAACTGCGGCAAAAACGACTGGACATGATCGTCGCCAACCAAGTCGGCTGGGAACAGGGCTTTGGAGATCGGGAGAGCGAGTTGGAGGTGTTCTGGGACGGGGGACATGTGCGGCTGGACAAAGGCCCCAAGGATCGCCTGGCTCGGCAATTGGTCGGTATCGTCGCGGATCGCTATGACGCGCGGCATCCGCATTAAGATCCTGGATCCGCGGATCGGGGACCGTTTCCCCCTGCCCCGCTACGCCACCCCCGGGGCCGGGGCGATGGATCTCCATGCCTGCCTGGACGGTCCTCTGACCCTGGCGGCGCAGGAAGTGGCGCTGGTCGGCACCGGGGTCGCGGTGCATATCGCCGAACCCGAGCTGGCCGGGGTCGTGTTGCCGCGCTCCGGGCTTGGGCACCGCCACGGGCTGGTGCTGGGCAACCTGGTCGGCCTGATTGACTCGGACTACCAGGGAGAAATCAAGCTTTCCTGCTGGAATCGCGGCAACAGTTCCTTTACTATCCAACCAGGGGATCGAATTGCGCAGCTTGCCTTCATCCCCTTGGTGCGTGCCTCATGGCAGGTAGTCGAGATGTTTGAGGAAACCAGCAGAGGGCAGGATGGCTTCGGTCATACCGGAAAGGCCGCGGATTAGGGCTTGGGGAATGCGGCGCGTCCGGCCTGCGCGCTCCGGGCCCGAACGCCCGCTTTAGATCATGGGCATCCTGATAGCGATCCTCGCCGTGCTGGCCGTCGGTGCCGGCGGTGCCGCACTCTACTTCCGGCATCGTTACAAGAAAGTCACCCCCGCCGCCGGCGTCGTATTCGAGGGTGCGGCCCGGGCAATCATGGAAGGGGAGTACCCCGGCCTGGAACGACTCCTGGCGGAGGTGCCCGGACTGCCCAGGATGCGGAAGAAAAAGGCGCCGTCGCAGAAGGCGGTGACGCGGCCGCAGGCGGCACGGGCCGCCGCCCGCGGCGAAATTACGCAGGTTCAGAGCGCGGGGGGAGAAACGGGAAGCCTGAAAGCGGACGCGGCCGACCAGGGACCGGCGACCGCGGTCCGTCCCGCGGCAAAGAAGGGCGCGGCGGGCAAAGAGGAGAACGGCGCGGGGGAAGCGGCTGCCGCCCCCGCGGGCGGCGACGAGGCGCAGGTGCCCGCACACATCTTCCGCGAGTACGATGTGCGCGGCCTGGTGGACAAGGAACTCAATCCCAAGACGATGCGCCTCATCGGCCGCGCCATAGGCGTGGAGCTCCGGAACCAGGGCCGTTCCGTTATCCTGGTGGGACGCGATGGCCGCAATTCCAGCGTTGACCTGGTCAAGGGGCTGATCAAGGGCCTGGTCTCGGAAGGCATAAATGTGCGGAATCTGGGCATGGTGCCTACCCCAGTGCTCTACTTCGCGCAGAACCATCAAAAGATTCAGGATGGCGTGGTCGTCACCGGCAGTCATAACAACGACGATTACAACGGCTTGAAAATCGTGGTCGGGGGCGCGCCCTTGTGGGGAGAGCGGATCCGCGCCCTGTACCACAGCATCCAGCAAGGGATGCCGGAGCATAGCGGGCGCGGCCGCATGCAAACCATGAACTTTTTTACGTATTACGTGCAACGCCTCCTGGACGAGTTCCCCAAGAGCGAAATCTCCCGGAAGATCGTCGTAGATTGCGCCAACGGCATGGCCGGTTCCTATGTCCCGTTCCTGTTGCGCAAACTGGGCCACCAGGTTACGGAACTGGCCTGCGGCCTGGCACAGACCTCCTCCGGGGCGGACGGCCCCGACCCCACGGTGCCGGCCAACCTGGAAACGCTGCGGGACCGGGTGCGCAAGACAGACGCGGAACTGGGCCTGGCCTACGACGGCGATGGCGACCGCCTGGTTGTGATTGACGGCGAGGGAGAAATCGTCTGGCCCGACCGCATCCTGATGCTGTTCTCCAAAGATGTCCTTTCCCGAAACCCCGGGGGCACGATCATATTCGACGTCAAGTGCAGCAACCGGCTGGCCAGCTGGATCGAAGAGCATAAAGGCAAGCCGTTCATGTGGAAGACAGGGCACTCCCTGATCCGCAGCAAAATGGCGGAACTGGACGCATGCCTTGCGGGCGAATTCAGCGGCCACATATTCTTCGGCGAGCGCTGGTACGGCTTCGACGACGCCATCTACGCCACTTGCCGCCTGCTGGAAGTGCTGGCCCAGGACCGGCGCTCTCCCACCGAGGTGTTGCGCGAACTCCCCGGGGGCATAGGGTCGCCCGAATACCGGATACCGGTGGCGGAGGGAACGGCCCCGGAACTGGTGCGCCGGTTCCAGGAAGAATGCCGGAAACAGGAAGGCGCCCGGCTAATTGATATAGACGGCATTCGCGTGGAGTACCCGGATCGCTGGGGGTTGTTGCGTCCTTCCAACACCTCGCCCTCGCTGGTGCTGCGCTTCGAAGGCCAGAACCAGGACGCCCTGTCGCAAATCCAGAAACAGTTCGGCGAGTTGTTGCTCCGGACCGATCCCGCCCTTACCCTCCCCTTCTGAGCCCCGCGCGGCAGGTTGTGCGAATCTTCCGCAATGCGCTCCCGCGGAGTGCCTCATGGCTGACCGATCCCGCCGCCGTTCCGACGCGCTGAGGATCGCCAGGGTCCTCACCGAGGCCCTGCCCTATATCCGCAAGTTCCGGGGCAAGAGTTTCCTGGTCAAGTACGGCGGCAATGCCATGGGCAGCCGCACCCTCAAAAGCGGGTTCGCCACCGATATAGCGCTGATGAAGCTGGTGGGCATCAATCCGGTGGTCGTCCACGGCGGCGGCCCCATGATCAGCGACCTGCTCAAGCGGCTTGGCGAAGAGTCGTACTTCGTCAACGGGCTGCGAGTAACCGACAGCAAAACGATGGATGCGGTCGAGATGGTACTTGGAGGCCTGGTGAACAAGGAGATCGTCGCGCTGATCAATAGCCACGGCGGCCGGGCAGTAGGGCTGAGCGGCAAGGACGGGGGCCTGATCCAGGCGCGCAAGCTGGAGCCGACCCCGGATGCGGGGCAACCTTCCGGGGAATTGGTTGATTTGGGTTTCGTGGGGGAGGTGACTCGGATTGACCCGCGGGTAGTGCATGTCCTGGCCCAAGACGGATTCATTCCGGTTGTCGCTCCGATCGGAGTGGGAGAAGACGGTACGTCATACAATATCAACGCCGACCTGGTGGCGGGCCGGCTTGCCGAAACTCTGCGGGCAGAAAAATTGATCGTGCTCACGGACACCGAAGGACTGCTCGACGAACGGGGCCGGTTGTTGCCGCACCCCTCGCTCGGCAAGGTGCGCGATCTCATCTCCCGGGGAGGGGTAACGGGGGGCATGTTGCCCAAACTCCAGGCCGTCCTGGAAGCGTTGCAGGACGGGCGCGTGAAAAGCGCTCACATCGTGGACGGCCGGGTGGAACACGCCGTGCTGATAGAAGTTCTAACCGACCGGGGAGTCGGGACCCTGATCGAAGCGGAACCGCCGCCGGAATCCTGAAATGCCGGATGCCGGCGCCGCGAGGCGCGCCCCGCCGCTACCGTCCCGCTACTGCTTTTGCGTCAATTGACGAAAGCGACTCAGATACTCATTGTATTCTTCCGCGAGCGCTTTCCTTTCTTTCAACTTCGCGCTTATAAACAGTTCTTCCCGTGCCACCCTGCCCCTGAATTCGGCGATGTTATTCTGAAAGATTACCGGGGGCTCGGCATCCCTCTCCTCGAAGTTGGCGATGCGCTCCTCGTTGTCCGCAATCTGGGCCTTGAGTTTCTCGATCTTGCCGCGGGAGAGTTGAATCGTGGCGTCCAAGGTAGAGATCTTGTCATCCCGGGCGCGGATAATGTCGGACTCTTCGGCATAAATATCCAGCAATATCCGATCTTGTTGCGCTTGCTCTTCCCGCTGCCGCCGCTTCTCTTCCTCCAGCGCCTCAAGTTGCTGTTTCTTTGCCACTTCCTCCGGGGAAAGAGCCTTCTCTTTGGTATCCACGACAATCCCCTGCCGACTCAGGGTATCGTGCCCTTCCTGGGAATACTCCGGCGGCACCTTGTTGCCGCACTCCCTCACCCCCTCCCGGTTGGTCCAGCATTTGATAGCCGCCGTAGCGACATCGGCCGCCAGCACGCTCCCCAGGATCGCCAGGACGGGCGGCAACCTCCGGGCATAAGGCAGGAACCGCGGCCCACGCACCCGCAACGGAGCCGTAAAGACTATAAAAGACAATAATTTTCGGAACATTTTTTACTCTTCCTCCAGGCGCCGCCGGCGTCTTCGTCTTCGTCTTCCCGACGCGATATGCGAACCGGATCGATCCTACCATGAAGCATCCGTGTTTTTTACGCCCGCCGCTCCCTGGCCGCCCCGATGCTCCAGAATGTTCCGCAAGACCTGCCGATACTCGCCCTCCGGTCGCTCCCGCAGGTATTCCAGGAGGTCTTCCAGGGTGGCGATGGACACGATTCGAATCCCCATTTCCCGCCGCAATCCTTCGGCACAGGAGCCCCCGCCCGCTTCCGTTTCCATCCGGTCCAGCGCGACCAGAAGTCCGGCGACCGCGGCCCCCTCCCGGCGCAGGAAAGACGCGGCCCGTCGCGCCGAACCGCCGGTGCTGAGCACGTCGTCCAGGATCAGCGCCCGCCGCCCCCGGGGAGATGCCCCCAGTCGTTTCCCGCCTTCGCCATGGTCTTTGTCTTCCTTGCGGTCGCAACAGAAAGCGACCTCCTTGCGATGACGGGCGTACAGCGCCACCGCGGTCGCCGCCGCCAGCGGGATGCCCTTGTAGGCGGGGCCGAAGAGCAGGTCGAACTCGATCCCGGAGACCATGGCGGCAGCGGCGTAAAACTCGCCCAGCCGGGAGAGCGCCGGGCCGGTATCCAGGGCGCCGGTATCGAAAAAATAAGGGCTGGAGCGCCCCGAGCGCAGGGTAAAGCTGCCCAGGCGCAGGGCCTTGTGTCGCAATGCGAAATCAAGGAATTCCGACCGGGGGACGGGGCGCATGGTGTCTCGTAGCGAGGTTCCGTGGACAGGGCTTATCCGGGTAAGATACCCGCTGGGAAACGGGCGGGGAAGTACCATGCGAGTGATCACGCTGAATGTCAACGGCCTGCGCGCGGCCCATCGCAAAGGGCTGATGCGCTGGCTTGCCGAGACGGATGCCGACGTGGTCTGCATTCAGGAGGTCCGTGCCAGCCTCGAGCAGCTACCCGACGCGCTTCGTTCTCCGGACGGGTATTGCGCCTATTTTCACGAAGCCGAAAGAAAAGGCTACAGCGGAGTGGCGGCCTATGCCCGCAACCGGCCCGACAGGGTGCGGACCGGGCTGGGCTGGGACTCCGCGGACCGGGAGGGGCGCTACCTGCAGCTGGACTACGGCGACCTCAGTATCGCCTCGCTCTACCTCCCTTCCGGCTCCCACAGCGAGGAACGGCAAGAGCTCAAGTTCGATTTCATGGCCCGGTTCATGCCCGTGCTGAAGCGGTTTCGCGCCGACGGCAGACACTATATCCTTTGCGGAGACTGGAATATCGCCCACCGGAAGATTGACCTGGAGAACTGGCGCGGCAATCAGAAGAACTCCGGCTTTCTTCCCGAGGAGCGCGCCTGGATGGACCAGGCATTGGACAAGGTGGGGTTGGTGGATGCGTTCCGCCACCAAAACCCGGAGGGGAAAAACTATACCTGGTGGTCGAACCGGGGCCGGGCCTGGGAGAAGAACGTGGGCTGGCGCATAGACTACCAGATCGTTACTCCGGGCCTCGCCGGGCGCATCGAGCGGGTGGCAATCTACAAGGAACGGCGCTTTTCCGACCACGCCCCCTTGATAATAGACTACGGCCTCTCCCTGCCGGGCCGTCGTTAGCCGCCGAATGCCCCGCGCCGGCCTGGGCGGGCGAAAAAGCCCTCTATCCCGAGCGCCCCCCCCGGGAGGCCCTCCCGCGCAATTCGCATCCTATCGCTCCCCCTCTCGAGGGGAGGCGATTTCGAGAAAACCGTTCTGGGGATGGCGGCGTTTTGCGCGCCGGAAGATTCAGCCGCCGGGCTAGTCGGTGAAGAATTGCTGCTGGAACTGGAAGACCAGGGGGGCCGATTCCTGCTCCGGGATAATGTTGACTTTATAGGTCAGCACTTCCTCGGAACTGATCGAGGTCTCCGCGATGTAATAAACGGCGGTCTGCTCGTTGAGCTCCCGTATCTTCAGCTGGCGCAGTTGCCCGTTCAGGTTGGTAGCGGTGGCGTCCACGCTGGCCCTCACGGATTGCCCCGCGGTGCCCATCACTTTCCGCAACACGGAGATATTCAGCATAGCGCGGTTCTTGCTTCTGACGATGCCGTAATTCTTCGCTATGTTTCGGGGCAGCGTGTCCGTAGTGAAGGCACTGTAGTGCACGGTGTAATCGCCGAATTCCTTGAACTGTTCTGCCCGGGCGAAGCCGGGGAAGGCGGCCAGCACGGCCGCCAGGGCGATGACCCACCGGATATGAGCGTTTTGCATTGGCGCATGTTCCTCTACTGCCCTGATGATATAGATTCCCCGCCCGAAATGCCAGCCTGCGTCCGAGGTCCGGCACACGTCCTCAAAATGCCTCCAATGGGCTACCTGGGGGCCACCTGGGGGGCTACCTGGGGGCTACCTGGCAAAACCCCCGGATTCGGTATCCCAAATGCTGGATTTGCAGGGCGCTTCTCCCCTGCTTCGAGCAGCGCCATATGTTCCCGAGCTTACGCAGCGGGCGTTTGCGGGGGCGCCGTTCGCGGCGCCTCGGCGTCTCTCTCG
>JAPPPX010000085.1 GCA_028817305.1 Gammaproteobacteria bacterium
CCCCACCGCCCAGGAGAACCGCAAGGGCCGCCTTCCCCCCACCGCAGCAGCCGGCGCCTGACGGCTTGTCTGCTGCGACTCCCCCTCAAGGGGGGAGTGATGGGAACAATGAGGCGCAGGCTTGCCCCTGGCTTGTCTTTACTGCATTAACGGGGGCAGGAATCTACCCTCCATGGCGGGGTGGGAATCTTTTCCCCTTCGATTGCGTAATAGCTTGTAGCGCCGAACAGCGGCTCGGCGGCAGGATTCAGGGCCAGGATTCAGGGCCTGTCGCGCAGCAGGGGAAAGAGTATGACCTCGCGGATGGAGGCGGCGCCGGCGAGAACCATGACCAGGCGATCAATGCCGATGCCGGCGCCCGCGGCAGGCGGCATGCCGTACTCCATGGCCGTGACGAAGTCCTCGTCGTAGCGCATGGCTTCCTCGTCGCCGGCATTGCGGCGCCCGGCTTGGCGGCGGAAGCGCCGTGCCTGCTCTTCGGGATCGTTCAGTTCGGAGAAACCGTTCGCCACCTCCTGGCCGGCGACGAATAACTCGAAGCGGTCCGCGCGCTCCGGCGCCCCCGGCAAAGCGCGGGCCAGCGGCGAGACTTCCAGCGGATAGGCCGTGACGAAGGTAGGCGCCCGCAAACGGTGCTCCACGGTCTTCTCGAACAAGGCGCACTCGATCTCCGCGGGAGAGTCGCCCGGCGCCACGGCGATGTTTTTGTCCGCGGCGACAGCGCGAATAGATTCCAGGGAATCCAAAATTTCCGGCGCCAGCTCCGGGTTGTGGTCCAACACGGCCTGGCGCAGGGTCGTGCGCGCGAAGCGAGGTCCCAGGTCAATCTCCCCGCCGCCGTGGCGCAGCACGGGAGGACTGCCGTGGAACTGGCGCGCCAGGCCGCGCAGCAGCGTTTCGATCAACGCCATAAAGTCCTCGCAGTCGGCGTATGCCTGATAGAACTCAAGCATAGTGAACTCGGGGTTGTGGCGGGTGGACAGCCCCTCGTTGCGGAAATTCCGGTTGAGCTCGAATACCTGTTCCATGCCCCCAATCAGCAGCCGCTTCAGATACAGTTCCGGGGCGACGCGCAGGTACAGGTCCAGGCCCAGGGCATTGTGGTGGGTGACGAAGGGCCGGGCGGCGGCGCCGCCGGGCAGCAGTTGCATCATGGGGGTCTCCACCTCCACGAAGCCGCGCCGGCGCAGAAAGTCGCGCAGGAATCGCACCGTCCGCGCCCGGCACTCGAAAACCCGCCGCGCGTCCTCGTTGGCGATCAGGTCCAGGTAGCGTTGCCGGTAGCGGCTTTCCCGGTCCGCCAGGCCATGGTATTTCTCCGGCAGCGGACGCAGCGACTTGCTCAACAGGCGCACATCGTCGGCCAACAGAGACAACTCGCCGGTGCGCGTCTTGAACAGCGTGCCGGCGGCGCCCAGGATGTCCCCGAGATCCCAACTTCGGAAGTCGGCGTAGCTCCCGTCCCCCAGACGGTCGCGGCGCAGGTGCAACTGCAACCGGCCGGACATGTCCTGCAAATGGGCAAAGGAAGCGCGGCCCATGACGCGGCGGGACACCATCCGACCCGCCACCTGCGCCCGGGGAGCGTCGCGCTCCAGATCGGCAGGGGCGGCGTCGCCAAAGCGCTCATGCAGCCTTGCCGCCAAGTGCTTGCGCCGGAAATCGTTTGGATACGCCCAGCCCCGCTCGCGCAGACGCCCCAGCCCGGCGCGCCGGGAGGCAACGATCTCGCTTTCGTCTTTAGCGGCCATGGCCCTTGCCGCTGCCGCAATTTCGGCGGCAGCCTCCATAGCGGCGCCCTGCCAGGACCGCGACCAGGCCCTTCATACGCCCTGCTTCAGGCTGGCTTCGATCATGGCGTCGAGATCGCCGTCCAGCAGCGCCTGCACGTTGCCGGTCTCGTAACCGGTACGCAAATCCTTGATCCGCGCCTGGTCCAGCACATAGGAACGAATCTGGCTGCCCCAGCCGATATCCAGCTTGCTTTCCTCCAGCGCCTGGCGTTCGGCGCGGCGCTTCTGCAGTTCCATTTCGTACAGCCGGGCGCGCAACTGCCGCAGGGCCCGCTCCCGGTTGCGGTGCTGGGAGCGGTCGCTCTGGCATTGCGACACGATGCCGGTGGGCAGGTGGGTAACGCGCACGGCGGAATCCGTCTTGTTCACGTGCTGGCCGCCGGCGCCGCTGGCGCGGTAGGTGTCTATGCGCAACTCGGAAGGGTCAATTCGCACCGTGATGTCATCGTCAATCTCCGGAGACACGAACACGGAGGCGAATGAGGTATGCCGGCGGTTGCCGGAATCGAAGGGCGACTTGCGCACCAGCCGATGGACCCCGGTCTCGGTGCGCAACCAACCGTAGGCAAGCTCTCCCTTGAAGCAGACGGAAGCGCTCTTGATGCCGGCGCCCTCGCCGGGAGAGACTTCCAGCAACTCGGTCCCGAAGCCGCGTCGCTCGCCCCAGCGCAGGTACATGCGCAACAGCATCTCCGCCCAGTCCTGTGCCTCCGTGCCGCCGGAACCCGCCTGCACATCCAGGTAGGCATTGCGCCCATCCATCTCGCCGGGGAACATGCGTTGCCGTTCCAGGTCGTCCAGCTGCCGCTGCAGACGGTCGAGCTCGCCGGACAGCTCCTGCGCCAGGTCGCGTTCCTCTTCCTGAATCGCCAGTTGCAACAGCTCCCCGGTCTCTCGCAAAGCTTCGTCCAGGGCCTCCAGGGGGCGCAACACCCGCTCCAGGCTCGACTGCTCGCCGCCCAGGGCGCGGGCCCGTTCGGGCTCGCGTTGCCAAAGCCCCGGCGCGGCCAACTCCCGGCGCACCTGCCGCAGGCGCGCCTCCTTGCCGGCATAGTCAAAGATACCCCCTCAGGGACTCGGCGCGCTCCTGCAGCTTGCGGATGCGGGCGCGGATGGCGCCCCACTGTTCCCACATAATCCCCTTCCCCGTCGTCAGACGAAAAACGCCGATCTTAGCGCCAACGCGCCCCGGCAAAAAGGGGGCGGCCCGCCGCCGCGGACCCGCCGCGGACCATTACGCAGTCCAGGCGTTCCGTTTAAGCGGAGGCGCTCTTGGATAAGGCGCGGCAGCAGTCTGTACAAAAACCCTATGGGCATCCAGCGAATAAAGCCTACTCCGCCATTCCCATGCCCCCACCTCG
>JAPPPX010000025.1 GCA_028817305.1 Gammaproteobacteria bacterium
GGCTGTCCGCCGCGCCCTCGCTCCGCCCTGAAGGAGCGCGAAGCGCGCGCTTTATACGCTGGATTCCTGCTTTCGCAGGAATGGCGAGGGGGGGCATGGGAATGGCGAGGGGAAGATGCGTACTGGGATACGTTTTAATCAGAGTATCCCATAGATAAGCTACCTCGCACCGCCACCGTACTGGAATCGCATCGCCTTATGCCGAAGAAACCCCGCAAAGCCGCGCGTGACTACCGCCACAAGGAGGAAGCCTTGTTGCGCCCGGAAAGCGGCGCGCAGGATGTCTTCCCGCCCGCCAAGAGAAAACCGCCCAGAACCTGGCGCTACGACTCTTCGTTGTCGCCCGAGTTGGCATGGGACGAGGCCGAGGTCCGCGGCAAGGGCGAGCGGTTAATCCGGGAGATTATTGACAGCGGCGATTTGGACCAGGCGCGGCGGGCCGCGGAAAAACTCAAAAGCCTGTCCGCATCCTTCCTCAACTGGAGCGGCAAGGCCGAACGGGGCAGTTTGACGGTCCCGACCCTGCCGCTGTTTGTACACGAGCGGCTCTCGACGCAGGCGGTGCTGGCGACCCTGAAGCGCCGCCACCCCAGGCGCGGGCAAACCCTGGACCTGTTCGGCGAAAGCGAGCGGAGCATCGGCGAGAAGATTCGCGGCGCATACGAGCATCTGAACGGCTGGCAGAACCGTCTGATCCTCGGCGACTCCCTGCAAGTCATGAACTCGCTGCTGGAATACGAGGGCCTGGGCGGACAGGTGCAGATGGTCTATATGGATCCGCCCTACGGCGTCAAATTCGGCGGCAACTTCCAGCCCTTCGTGCGCCAGCGCAATGTCAAGGACGGCGACGACAATGCCATCAACCGCGAACCGGAAATGATCAAAGCCTACCGCGACACCTGGACGCTGGGCATTCATTCCTGGCTGACCTATATGCGCGACCGCCTGTTGCTGGCGCGGGAAATGTTGAGCGACAGCGGTTCGTGCTTCGTGCAGATTTCCGATGAGAATGTGCATCTCGTTCGGTGTTTGATGGACGAGGTTTTTGGGCGGGAGAATTTTGTTAGTTTCATTTCATACAGAACGAGTGCTCCGTTGGGCTCAAAATACATTCCTCATATTACCGATTATATTTGTTGGTATGCTAAAAATAAGACATCTATCAAATTTAGAAGGCTGTTTAATAAAAAAGGCCCTGATGATGGCTTTAACTTGGTGGAAACAGAGGGAGGAGACTTAAAAAATATAGCTGATTTGGGCAGGGAATTGAAAAAGGGAGAACGATTATTTTCCAGTATTACTCTTGTTGCAGCCGGGCCTAATGAGAAAACTATTTTTCCTGTTGAATATGCTGGGAAAACATGGAATCCCACAAGTGGCAGAGGCTGGAAAACAACTAAACAAGGAATGGAGAATATAAGAAAGCAAGGGAGATTTTATGAAAGTAAGACCGTATTACGTTACAAATATTATCTGGATGACTTTCCATACAAAGAAATCACCAGTTCCTGGCTTGATATGGCAGGAGCATCGGATAAATGCTATGTCGTTCAAACAAGCGAAAAAGTCATCCAGCGTTGTATCTTGATGACCACCGACCCCGGCGATCTCGTCTTCGACCCCACCTGCGGCAGCGGCACCACCGCCTGTGTCGCCGAACAATGGGGCCGCCGCTGGATTACCACCGATGTCTCCCGCGTGCCGCTGGCCCTCGCCCGCCAGCGTCTGCTGACGGCCACTTACCCATACTATCAACTGAAAGACGAGCAACGCGGCCCGGCCGGCGGTTTTGTCTATGCCCGCAGGCAAAACAAAAAAGGCGAGGAAGTCGGCGGCATCGTGCCGCATATCACGCTGAAATCCATCGCCAACGACGAGCCGCCGGCGGAAGAGGTGCTGGTGGATAAACCGGAAATCGAGCGCAATGTCGCCCGTGTCACCGGTCCATTCTGCGTCGAGGCCGTATTGCCGACGCCGCTGTCGCCGGAGGCCAATGGGCGGCAGGCGCAAGAGCCCGAGCCGTTGCCGGACGACGAAGACTGCCATATCGAGCGCATGATTAAAGTGTTGTGTCAGTCGCCGGAATTGAAGCTGCAAGCTAACAAGACTTTCCGCCTGGCCAAGGTGCGCCCGCCCGCCAAATCCTTGAGCCTCCACGCCGAGGCCGAGAATCCAGACAACGGCGAGGCCATCGCCATCGTCTTCGGCCCGGCCAACGGCGCTATCAGCGAACGCGCCGTGATCGAGGCCGGCAAAGAGGCGCGCGCCAAAGATTACCGGCTGCTGCTGGTCATCGCCTTTGCCATAGAGCCCGCCGCCCGCCAAACCGTGGCGCGCAGCGAAGCGACCTTCGGCCTGCCGGCCTTTTATGCCCAGGCGAGCACGGATCTGGTGATGTCCGACCTGTTGAAAAATACCCGCTCCAGCCAACTTTTTGCCGTTGTCGGCCTGCCCGATATCAAACTGGAAAAAACCGGCGGCAAGGCCGAAGACGGCGCCGACTTGTGGCAGGCAACCCTGCAGGGCCTGGATGTGTTCGACCCCGCCACCATGGAACATGGCGCGTTGCAGGGCGACGACGTGCCCTGCTGGATGCTGGACACCGACTACGACGGCCAATGCTTTCGCGCCGGCCAGGTATTTTTCCCGCGCACTTCGGCCTGGGACAAAATCCGCCGGGCCGTGCGGGCCGATTTCGACGAGGCCGTATGGGAGCATCTGCGGGGCGCTGTCAGTGCGCCGTTCGTAGCCGGGGAGCAGGTTGCCGTCAAGGTCCTGGACGACCGCGGCAACGAACTGCTGGTGGTCAGGAAAACCGCGGACGCAGAATGAATATCACCAGGGTCGTCATCCGGAATTTCAAACGTTTCAGCGACGAAACCTTTGACCTCGACGGCCATGTCGTCATCGCCGGGCCGAACAATTCCGGCAAAACCACGCTGTTGCAAGCCATCGCCGCCTGGCATCTGGCGCTGACGCGCTGGCGGGAACTGAGCGACTATCAGCGTCACCGCGGCGCTTATGCGAAGGCGCCCATTGCCCGCCAGGCGTTTTATGCCGTGCCGTTGCGCGCCTTCGATCTGTTGTGGCATCGGCGCAGCGCGAAAGACAAGATAGAAATAGAGGTGGCTTGCGATGATGCCCGCGTACCGGTTGAAATCATCGGCGACAGCAGCGAGCAAGTTTACGTTCGCCCTCGCAAGGATGTGCAGCCTTCCTGGTTGAGGAACCCGGATAATCTTCCCCAGCCGGTTTTTGTCCCGGCCATGTCCGGTTTGGGCACGGAAGAGCCGGTGTATCAACAACCGAAAATCAATCAGTTGCTGGGGCAGGGCAAGCCCGGCGATGTGTTGCGGAATTTACTGGTTGAGGCCAATGAAAATCAGGATGCATGGGAACGGCTGACGCAATCAATAGAAAAAATGTTCAGCTATGTTCTCCTGCCGCCAAACACCGACGGCCCGAACATCGTCGCCGAATACCAGCACCGTGCCGGCGAGGCGCAGTACGATATTGCCAGTGCCGGCAGCGGCTTCCTGCAAGTGTTGATGCTGCTGACATTTCTGAATTGCCGGCCGGGGACGGTGCTGTTGCTGGATGAACCGGACGCGCATCTGCATGTGATTTTGCAGGATGGCATTTACAACGAATTGCGATCCGCCGCGCAGACCAACCGATCCCAGTTGATTATCTCCACCCACTCGGAGATTGTCATCAATGCGGTTGAGCCCAGGGAATTGTGCTCGCTATTGGACAGGCCCAGAAAACTGGCGACCGACAGCGAAAGGGCGTCGTTGATTCTTTCTCTTGGCTTGCTTTCCAACCTGGATATCTTGCAGGCGCAAGAAAAGGGGAGGGTGCTTTATCTGGAGGGTCATACCGACCTGGATCTGTTGCGCGTTTGGGCGCACATTCTGGGGCACCGGGTGGCGCCTTTCATGCGGCAGCCGTTTTGGAAACCCGCCGTGTTTGAAACCAGGCACAGGGCGGAGGGAATTAAGGCGGCCGATCACTTTCAATGCCTGTCGCAAGTGGATAAGGAAATCCGCGGCGCGCAAGTCATAGACCGGGACGGCAACGAGAATATTCCTGAGCGGAAACTGGAATTCGATGACAGATTCTTGAAACTATGCTGGAGTCGCTACGAGATCGAGAGCTATCTTGTGCATCCCGATGTCCTCGCCCGGTTTGTCTCCGATACCGTCGGGCCAACGGCGGAACTGGCGAACAACGATGCAATGAAAGAGCTTATGCGCGAATATCTGCCCGGCAAAGTCGTGGCTGATCCGATGGAGGAGCATGATGCTCTTAAAGTCACCAAGGCGCGTAGGAATATTTTGCCCCCGATTCTCGACCGGGCTGGTTTGCGGGATGTTCCCTACACTCGCTACGCGGAAATTGCCAGGCTGATGCAGCCCGGTGAGATTCCCTATGAAGTAACGGAAAAGTTGGATGCAATTGCCGCTCATTTCGAGCTGGGGGAATTCTAGTGCCCGCAACGGAAGTCGAAGCGCCCATCATCAACTCGCCTTACGAGGAGCCGACGGCGCACTGGAAAATCCATGAGCACGAGCCGGCGGAGAAAATCGGCGGGCGCCGCAGACCGACCTACATCTACCTGCGGCCCGGGACGCAGACGACCGACGAAAACGAACGCCAAGCGGGTTATACGATAGAGTTGCAGTTGGTGTCCCGGGTGCGCGAGCGGCTTGCCGAATGGCGGCCGCAAGCCCTGCGCGGCGGGGGCGGCGTCAGCCGGGTGACCATGGAGTTGCTCAATTACTGGCGCCGCGACGGACGGGAACATCCTCTGTTTTTTGCCCAACTGGAAGCGGCGGAAACGATTATTTTCCTGACCGAGGCGCGCGCCGATCTCCGGCAAGGCATTGCTATTCCGAAGGACGAGCCGGGGGAGGACAAACGAAAAAACGGCTTTGCCGCTTTTGACCGCTTGTGCTGCCGGATGGCGACCGGCGCGGGCAAGACCACCGTCATGGCGATGCTGGCGGCGTGGAGCGTCTTGAACAAGGTCGCCAACAGGCAAGACCGGCGCTTTTCCGACGCCGTGCTGGTGGTTTGCCCGAATGTGACCATCCGCGACCGCTTGGCCGAACTGGACCCGAAGAAAGGCGAGGCAAGCATTTACCGCACCCGCGACCTTGTGCCGCCGGCGCTGATGCCGCAGCTGGCGCAAGGGCGGATTCTGACGATGAACTGGCATGGTTTCGAGCCGCGCAGTCTCCAGTCCGGCAGCAAGGTGGTGAAGGCCGGGCAGCGCATTTCCGTCCGCGAAACGGTGTGGATTGGTGACAAGAACACCACCGTGCGCGGCAGGCGGTATATGACCGAGAAGGATCTCAGGCACAAGAAGAAGCTGGGGCTTTTGCGCGTTCTTTCGGATACGGAAAAGAGAGACAAGGACGGCAATCTTGAAAAGGTGGAGATTGAGGCGGAAAAGTACATCGAATCCGATGCCGCGGTTGTGCGGCGGGTGCTGGAAGCCGAGCTGGGCTCGCGGCGCAAAATCCTGGTGTTTAACGACGAAGCCCATCACGCCTATCGTCTGCGCGGCGATGACGGCGAGGGGCAGGACAGCCTTATCGGCGACGAGGAAGCGGCGGCGAACTACTACAAAGAAGCCACGGTGTGGGTGGACGGCCTGGACCGGGTGCACAAGTTGCGCGGCGTCAATTTTTGCGTTGATTTCTCCGCCACGCCGTATTTTCTGGGCAATGCGGGCGAAGACACCAATCGCATCTTCCCGTGGACGGTCAGCAGTTTCGATCTGCAGGATGCGATCGAGGCGGGGCTGGTCAAGATTCCGCAACTGGCGGCGCGGGATTCTTCCGGCAACAAAGTTCCGGGTTATTTCAACATCTGGAAATGGATTATGCCGCATCTTACGCCGTCCGAACGCGGCGGCAAAAAAAGCGACGCCAAACCGGAGGCGATTCTGAAATATGCGCATACGCCCATCGCCATGCTCGGCGGCATGTGGGAGGCGTTGCGGAGGGAGACGGCGAAGTCCGACGATCCGCGCCCGCCGGTGTTTATCGTTGTCTGCAAGACGCGGAAACTGGCGAAGGTCGTATATGAATGGCTGGCCGAAGACCGCCCGCCGAATGCCGCCATCCCGCTGGCGCAGTTGCCCGGGTTGCGCAACGATGCAGAGCGGCAAAACACAATCTGCGTGTATTCGGACGTGCAGAACGAAATCGAAAGCGGCAACGCCAGGAGTGACGAAGGCCGCTGGATGCGCCACACGCTGGACACCATCGGCAAGATGGACTGGCCGCGCGACAGCCAGAGGCGGGCGCAGTACCCCGACGGATTCGAGGAACTGGCGGAAAAAATGAGCCGCGAGAAACATCCGCCCGGGCGCGATGTGCGCTGCATCGTCAGCGTGGGGATGCTCACCGAGGGCTGGGATTGCAACACCGTGACGCACATCATCGGCTTGCGTCCGTTCATGTCGCAACTGCTGTGCGAGCAGGTGGTCGGCCGCGGCTTGCGGCGCGCCTCCTATGAAGTCGGTGAAGACGGGCTGATGAGCGAGGAAATCGCCACCGTGCTCGGCGTGCCGCTGTCCGCTTTTACCGTCAAGGCCACTGGCGCCGGCAATGGCGAGAAGCCAGGGCGTCACCATATTTATGCGCTTGCGCAAAAAGAGGACTATATGATTCGTTTCCCGCGGGTGGAGGGTTACCGGCAAGCCATCCATAGCCGCATCGTTTGTGAACTGGACAAGGTTCCTCCGCTAACCGTAGATATAGAGAAGATCCCGCCGGAAGTGGAGATGAAAGCAGGGTTGCCCGCCAATTCCGGCCGCCCTTCTTTGCACGGTCCGGGCAAAGTTGGCCAGGCCAGTCTGAAGGAATTCCGTGCACAGGCGCGCCTGCAGAAAAAAATCTACGAAATGACCATTGCACTGACCAGGCAGTACACCAATGATGCGGAATGCCAACTGCCGCCCGGGGCTTTGTTTTATCAGTTGTACCCCATTGTGCGGAACTACATTGACAAGAAGGTTTCCGCCCCCGCTCCCGCCGACAAGAAAGACGCTTTCTTGTCGCCATATTATGGGTACATTATTGAGCAGTTGTTGCAAGGCATTCGTCCTGACGAGTCTGCCGGCGAGGTGCCCGAACTGCCGCGCTATGAGCGGATGCGCGGCAACGGCTCCACCGCCGAGGTGGACTTTTACACTCGCCGCGAGCCGTATCCGGCGCTCAAAAGCCACATCAACGCCGTGGTGCCTGACACCAAGCGGTTCGAGCAGTCCGCCGCGTGGCATCTGGACAAGCATCCGCGGGTCTTCTCGTTCGCCAAGAACGAGGGCATGGGTTTCGGCATCCCCTATCTGCACAACGGCGAGTCTCACGACTACATGCCCGACTTTCTGGTGCGCCTGCAAGATGCGGAGCATTACCTGATTCTGGAAACCAAGGGCTACGACGAGTTGAGGGAGCTCAAGAAAAGCGCCGCCGAGCGCTGGGTTGCCGCCGTCAACGCCGACGGCAGGCACGGGAAATGGCGGTATGCGATGGTCTCCGAAGTCGAAGAAATCAACGCGCTGCTAGACGGGCTGTAACCGTTACGTAATCGAAGAAAAGCGGTTCTCTCTTATCTGCCATGGAGTCCCGCTTTCCAGTCTGTGTAAAAACTCCGAAAATCCAGAACTGCGCGCAAAACTTCCCGATGGCACGGCAAATATCCGCCATTCCCGCGCAGGCGGGAATCCAGCGCAAATAGAGCGCGGAACGCGCACATACGCGCGATGGCGCCGGCAGGCGACAGCGCGAATCTTTGGCCGTCCGCCTTTCCCTCGATCCGTCATGAAGGAGCGCGAAGCGCGCGCTTTATACGCTGGATTCCCGCCTGCGCGGGAATGGCGAGGTGGGGCATGGGAATGGCGGGGTGAGCTTTATTCACTGGATGCCCGCGGGGTTTTTACACAGACTGCTGCGCGGGAATGGCGGATAATGGGACTTGCGCGGGAATAGCGGATCGAGAGAGACAAGCACGGAACATGACTAAAAAACAACCGGCAGTCTATATCCTGGCCAGCACACGCAACGGAACTTTATACATTGGAGTAACCAGCAACCTGCCCGCTCGCGTATGGCAACACAAAAATAATGCGGTGGAAGGATTCACCGAAAAATACAAAGTGCACAAGTTGGTTTACTTTGAGATGCACGAAGATATGGCATCCGCAACCGAACGGGAAATACAGATAAAAAAATGGAACAGGGGCTGGAAATTGAAACTCATAGAGAAAGAAAATCCGGGTTGGAGGGATTTGTACGATGACATTCTCTGACTTGGGCGGAGGGAAAAGAACGGGCTTCCTGCCCATGGCTTGAACAGAGGCGGGAGTCTCTTGCTCTGCCATTCCCGCACGGATTTCAGGCCGCGATTCTCTCGACCTGCACTCAGGCCGCCACTTTCTTTATCCGCCATTCCCGCGCAGCAGGCCGTGTAAAAATTCCGAAAATCCAGAACCGCCCGAAGAACTACCCACTGGCATGGCAAATATCCGCCATTCCCGCTTTTTTTTCGCCATTCCCGCGCAGGCGGGAATCCAGCGCAAATAGAGCGCGGAACGCGCACATTCGCGCGTTGGCGCCAGCAGGCGGCGGCGCGAGTTTATGGCTGTCCGCCGCTCCCTCGCTCCGCCCTGAAGGAGCGCGAAGCGCGCGCTTTATACGCTGGATTCCCGCCTGCGCGGGAATGGCGAGGGGGGCATGGAAACGGCGGAGTAGGCTTTATTCGCTGGATGCCCATAGGGTTTTTACACAGCCTGTTTT